>NZ_JAZDUE010000025.1:0-63619 GCF_036350515.1 Gordonia prachuapensis
CGATCGGCTTACCCGTCTCCTCGACGATCCGGACCGCCCCATCACGAAACTCCCGGTCGTACTTCTTGCGCTTCTCTGGCATCGTGCTCCTCATTATCGATGCCTCTACGGTTCGGGGGGAACCTCATGGCGACACGACCGAGAACGGCGCCGATACCACTGACGACTCCGGCAACGCCGAAGACGCCGACAGCACCAAACAGACCGACACCGCCCCAGCGCCCACCGACCTCCCGACCCCACCCGCCTGGACCCTGCTGCACGACCCGACCGGCACCGAACCCACCCGACTGCAGGGCTACGGCGCCATCGATCCAGCCCACGCCGCCGACCTGGCACAACGGGCCAAGATCATCACCATCCCGGCCCTCACCACTCCGAAACCGGCCAGCCGACTGATCGTGGTCGGCAACCGAGGTTTGGCGCCACCCATCGACCCCACCGGGCACGGCGGATTCGACATCCCACCACCCGGCGCCCTCATCTACAGACCATCTGACCGGCTACGCGCCGAGATCACCTACCTTGATCGACGCTGCCGCTACCCCTACTGCAGCCGCCCGTCCCACGAATGCGAACTCGACCACCTGGTCAAGTTCAACCATGCCGACCCCCTGGCCGGCGGCTGGAGCGTGCCCTACAACTTCGCACCACTCTGCCGCCCTGATCACCATCGCAAACACGACGGCGGCTGGATACCCACCATGCACACCGACCGCACTATCACCTGGCACAACCTACGCACCGGCGAAACCATCATCACCCACCCGCGTTGACGGGCAGGCGCGGGTGACGGTCACTCGAGTGCCGCGCTGACCTGATCCGCGATCGCCCTCTGCCCCTCCGCATTCGGGTGCACCGGGGCCGCGCCGGACGCGCCGTTCTGCGGTTCGATCCACCGCTGCCCGGAAGGCGCGCACGCATCACGCCCCTCGGACACCGCCGACATGTCGACGAATCTCGCGCCCGACCGTTCGGCAGCGCGTCGAATCGCATCGTTCAGATCGGCCTGCAGCGCACGGAGATACGGAACATCACCCGCGGCGACACGCATCGTCGGGTAGCAGCCGCCGCTCGCGGGAAGTATCCAGGGATAACCGACGACGAGCATGTCGGCGTCCGGGGCCCGGGCACGCACCTCACCAAGCGCCTCGACAAGCGCTGGGTACGTGTCGCTTTCGATGATGTCGGTGTAATCGTCGCCGTGCTCGGCCTGGCACGGAGCCCCCGCGACGTCCTGTGCAGCGAGATCCGAACACTCCCGGATGGCAGTCGAGTACAACGCGCTGTCGTTGCCGCCGATCATCACCGTGATCACGTCGGAATCGTCGGTGATCGCGTCGAGTTGCGCCGCTACACCCTCGTACTGCGGATCGGTGAAATCCGTTGTGTCCGCGCCACTACAGCTCACGTCGGTGAGGCGGAAACCTCCGTCGGCCGCCACGAGATGGGCGAAGTTGAGCGACGACCGCAAACACATCACCGGCGATCCGGCGACGAGTGGCTGCACACCCGCAGCGGCGCTGAAGCTGTCCCCGAGATTCACCAGATGTTGCTGAGCGCTATCCGTTTCGGACACGGGCGCGGAGCTCGGTGTCGACGGCGCGGGATCATCGACGGACTGTGCGCAGCCGCCCACCACGAGCACCGTCGCGGCGAGCACCGCAGCAATCCGCCTCATGCGGTGCCACCCAACAGCATCAGCAACAACTCGGCCCTGGTCCGGGCATCGTCGAGGTCGACGTCGAGCATGTCCTCGACCCGTTCCATCCGGTGCCGCAGCGTATGCCGGTGCACGCCTTGCGCTGCCGCCGCCACACCCCAATTGCCGTTCGCCTCCAGGTAGGCCAGCAGGCTCGCCCGCAGGTCTGTCCCGTGCTCGGCATCGTGGTCGAGCACGGGCGCGAGCCGCTGGACGTACGCATCGGACAGCGCCTGCCGAACCGGGTCGACGGCCAGCAGCGACCGGCTGCCCTCGAGGTCTACGAGCTGGCCCGGCGCCGCGGACCGGCACGCCAGCCGCGCCTGCCGAACCGACTCGGCGACGTCGCCGACCGCAGTGGCCGGCCCGATCCCGGCCGCCGCCGGACCGGCCGAGTTCACCTGCGTGAGCAGCCCGGCCGCCATGTCGTCGGCATCGTCACCGCGCAGCACCACCAGCAGATCCGCCCTGTCGCGATGCACGACGGCGGGACGCCAGCGATGGTCGAGCTCATCGACCACCCGGCGACGACTCCGGGCCGCGGCCTCCTCGTCGGTGAACCGGAACACGACCGCACGCACCCGGCCGGCCCTATCCGCGGCCCGACCGAGAACACGAAGGACACCGGGCCCTGAGTCCCCGTCGATCGCCACGGCGAGCGCGTCGTCGTACAGCTCGACGACGTCTCGACTCACCTCGCCCGACCTCGCTTGCTCGATCGCCAGCAGCGAGATGGCATGTCCGACCAGCATGCGGGCCACATCATCGAGGGCCTCACGCCCGACGACGCCCAGATGGCCGTATGTGTGTCCGCCAGATCCGATGCGGGCCACCGTCATCGTGATGTCGTCGGTGATCCACACCGCCCCCGCGGACGCCGGGTCGCGCCCCAGCAGATCCCGAATGTGGTTGAGGTCGGCCGACGGCATCGTCCGCGGCGCACTGGCGACCACCGCGAGCCCGGGGTCGAGCAGCACCACATTCTGGCCCACCGCGTCCGCGAGCTCCCGAACCACGGCCGCCGACCCGCCCGACGCCGCCGCGCGCGTCATCTTCGGCTGCGCCTTGGTGGCCGCGACCAGCCGCGACGATCGTTGCGCCGCGATCTGATCGAGCACCGCCCGAGTGATCGCCGAGAACGGCACCGGCAGCGGGACCTCGAACAGCGGCAGACCCAGATCTTCTGCGGCGGCGGCCATCTCGTCGGGCACCGTGTCGAAACCGAACCCGACCCCCAGACCAACCGCGGCGACGCCGACATCGTCGAGATGCTTCAGGTAGTCGCGCCACACACCCGGGTCCCCGAGTCGCAGCCCGGTGGTGAGCAGCACCTCGCCACCGGAGAGCCACGACGCAGCGTCGAGCAACTCGCTGCTGACCGCGCAATCGAGCTGACGGTCGAGGCCGGCCATCCCGCCCCGCAGCGTCAACTGCAGCCGCCGCTGGGCCAGCAGCCACCGCACCGTGGTCATAACTCCCACCCTACCGGCAGGCGATGGACACAATGGAGCGCACCGAGACTTCTCATGGACAAACTGTCAGGTCACCCTGCGGCGATCGTCGGCGAAGACTGGGGTCGAGCATTCTTCCGGGCGACCGAGAAGACCGCACCGAACCGACGAGGACCAGATGACCACCATCACGCATCGGCTTCCGCAGAAGCGACACCTGGTGACCGACCTGCCGGGTCCGCGGTCGGCCGAACTGACCGAACGTCGACGCAGCTCGGTGCCCACCGCGGTCGGATCGGCGGCCCCCGTGTACGCCGTCGACGCCGACGGCGGCATCATCGTCGACGTCGACGGCAACTCGCTGATCGACCTCGCATCCGGCATCGCCGTGACCGGGGTCGGCGCCAGCAACCCGGCCGTCGCCGAAGCCGTTGCGACACAGGCCCATCACTTCACCCATACCTGTTTCATGGTGTCGCCCTACGAAGGCTACGTGGCGGTCGCGGAGAAACTGAACGAGATCACGCCCGGCGACCACGACAAACGCACCGCCCTGTTCAACTCGGGCGCCGAGGCGGTGGAGAACGCGATCAAGATCGCGCGCCTGGCCACCGGCCGGAGCGCGGTCGTCGCCTTCGACCACGCGTACCACGGGCGCACCAACCTCACGATGGCCCTGACCGCCAAATCCATTCCCTACAAGCACAATTTCGGACCGTTCGCCCCCGAGGTCTACCGGATGCCGATGAGCTACCCGTTCCGTGACGACACCGGCGTCGACGGCGTTGCCGCCGCCGAGCGGGCCATCGGCATGATCGACAAGCAGATCACCGCCGACAGCCTGGCCGCGGTCATCGTCGAACCCATCCAGGGCGAGGGCGGATTCATCGTGCCCGCGCCGGGGTTCCTGCCCACCCTCGCCGCCTGGTGCCGCGAGAACTGTGTGGTGTTCATCGCCGACGAGGTGCAGAGCGGGTTCTGCCGCACCGGCGACTGGTTCGCCTGCGAGCACGAAGGGGTGATCCCCGACATCATCACGATGGCCAAGGGCATTGCCGGCGGCATGCCGCTGTCGGCGGTGACCGGTCGTACCGAGCTGATGGAAGCCGTGCATCCCGGCGGCCTCGGCGGCACCTACGGCGGCAACCCGGTGGCATGCGCGGCCGCGCTGGCCGCGATCGAGCAGATGTCGTCTCTCGACCTGAACGCCCGGGCCCGCCGGATCGGCGAGATCGCGATCGCGGCACTGTCGTCGACCGCCGAGTCACTCGCGGCTCAGGGTCGTGGTGTGATCGGTGAGGTCCGCGGGCGCGGCGCGATGGTCGCCATCGAGCTGGTCAAACCCGGCACCACCGAACCCGACCCGGAACTGGCCAAAGCTGCCGCCGCCCACGCGTTCTCGCGCGGGGTGGTGGTCCTGACCTGCGGCACGTACGGCAACATCCTGCGGCTGCTGCCACCGCTGGTCATCGACGACGACCTGCTGCGTGAGGCCCTCGGCATCGTCATCGAGGCGCTGACACCGGCGTGACCCGAACCCACTCGCCCCGACGAGAAAGTGAGATCTCATGACCGACACGATCATTGCCAACCCGCAGACCGTCCTCGACGGTGTGCCCACCGGATTGTGGATCAACGGCGAATCGGTGCCGTCGTCGTCGGGAGCCACGTTCGCGGTGAATGACCCGGCCACCGAGGAATCGCTGGTCTCCGTTGCCGACGCCGGCGTCGACGATGCCCGGCAGGCTCTGGACACAGCGGTCGCGGCCGCCGACGACTGGGCGGCGACACCGCCGCGTGAGCGCGGCGAGATCCTGCGCCGTACGTTCGATCTGCTCACCGAGCGCGCCGACGACATCGCGATGCTGATGACAATCGAACTCGGCCGCGCACTGCCCGACAGCCAGGCCGAGACGAAGTACGGCACCGAGTTCCTGCGATGGTTCGCCGAAGAGGCGGTCCGCATCAGCGGCCGCTTCGCGAACGCACCTGCAGGCAACGGCCGAATCCTGGTGTCGCACGCACCGGTCGGTCCGTCGCTGGCCATCACGCCGTGGAACTTCCCGCTCGCCATGGGGACCCGCAAGATCGGTCCGGCGCTGGCCGCCGGCAACGTCATGCTGGTCAAACCGGCCCACGAGACCCCGCTGACCATGTTGGCGCTGGCCGCCGTGTTCGCCGAGGCCGGATTGCCGCCGGGTGTGTTGTCGGTGCTGCCGACCAGCAACGCCGGCGACGTGTCGTCGGCGATCATCACCGACGACCGCATTCGCAAGATCAGCTTCACCGGCTCGACACCGGTGGGTCGGAACCTGTTGGCACAGGCGGCCGATCGCGTGCAACGCACCTCCATGGAACTCGGTGGCAACGCGCCGTTCCTGGTGTTCGACGACGCCGACATCGATGCCGCCGTCGAAGGCGCCTACCTGGCCAAGATGCGCAACGGCGGCGAGGCGTGCACCGCGGCCAACCGGTTCCTGGTGCAGTCGGGCGTCGCCGAGGAGTTCACCGCGAAGCTCACCGAGAAGATGGCGGCGGTCCGACTGGGGGCGGGCTACGAGGACGGCGTCACCCTCGGACCGCTGGTCAGCGCCAAGCAGCGCGACAAGGTCGCCGACGCCGTCGACGGTGCCGTCGCCGACGGCGCCCGGGTTCGACTGGGCGGCAAGCTGCCCGAGGGCAAAGGGTTCTTCTACCCGGCGACCGTGCTCGATCAGGTCGACCCGTACGCCCCGGTGACCCGCGACGAGATCTTCGGCCCCGTCGCGGTGATCAGCACCTTCGACTCCGAGGCCGATGCCGTCAAGGCGGCCAACTCCACCGAGTTCGGCCTGGCGTCGTACTTCTACAGCCGCGACCTGGAACGCTGCATGCGCGTGTCGGCTGCGCTGGACTCCGGCATGGTGGGCGTGAACCGAGGCGTGATCTCCGATCCCGCAGCGCCGTTCGGCGGCGTCAAGCAATCGGGTATCGGCCGCGAAGGCGGCACGGAGGGAATCGAGGAGTACTTGTCGGTCAAGTACATCGCTCTGACCTGAGTGATCTGACCTTTCTGACCCTCCTGACCGGGACACGGGATGCGAGGTCGTCAAAACTCTTCAGCACAGCGAACAATTTTGCGTACACTCGTGCCATGCGAGTTCGGGTGGCCGCAATACTGATCGCACTTCTCACCACGCTGAGCGTGACCGTCGCCGCGCCGGCGCGCGCCGAAACGCCCACTCCGGCATTCGGTAGCGCCGACATCTTCTCGCCCAACAGCCTCTTCCTGTGGCAGAGTCCGCCGACTCGCTACATCGTCGTGCTGGGCGCCAAGATGGGTACCTTCGGGCAGACGCCGGCCATCCTGGAGCAGCGGATGAACGTCGCCGCCAACCTGGCGTTGTCGCATCCGTTCAACCGGATGATCGTCTCCGGCGGCAACACCTGGTGGCTGCCGGTGTCCGAAGCGCAGTTCATGAACGTCGGACTGATCCGGCGCGGTGTGCCGATCTGGCAGATGATCAACGAGGCCGCCTCGACCAGCACCGTCGCCAACGCCACGAACACCGTCGCGATGCTCAAGCACATGGGTGCCACCGGCGCGCTGATCGTCACCAACGGCTTCCACATGGGCCGGGCCCTGAACGATTTCCGCACGGCGGCACGCAAGCAGGGTGCACGGCTGGAGTTCCGCCCGGCTTACGCCTGACCCTTCCCGTCGACTGGGCGCCGTTTCCCGTCGACTGGGCGCCACTTTCCGTCGACTGGGCGTCAGCAGAAATAGAAGCCACGGGCATGGAGCTTGTCCCAGATCTCCTTGATGACCCCGAAGGGCTCCTCACGAAGGCGCTTCGCCGTGACTCGGACGACCTCCCACTGCAGCCGGTCGAGCTCGGCGTCCCGTGCCCCATCGCTCGCTTGCTGTTCAGGCGTCGAGTGGTACGCCTCGCCGTCGTACTCAATGGCGATCTTCGCCGCCTCATACGCGAGATCACATCGGGCGAACAGCATCCCGTACTCGTCGAAGATCTCGACCTGAAGGTCGGGCCTGGGCAGTCCGGCGTCGTGCATGAACAGCCGCAACGCAGCTTCGCGCGGTGACTCGGCACGCCCGTCGATGAGTGGAATGAGCTCTCGCAGAACGGTGACATATCGGGACCGCTTGTGTTCCACAGCGAATGCCATCAGTTCGTCGAGGTCCAGGGGTGTCACCGCGGCGAGCGCGTCGAGGTCACCGATCGCCTGCATCCGTGAGCGCTGCCGTCCGAGGTCGAACGCCGTCCGTATCGGGGACGTGACCTTCACCCCTCGGATCTCGACGATCTCCGACGACGGGAGGTCGAGCCGGCGGGTCACCGTCCCCCGTGCCGGACGTCCTGAACCGGACGTCCCACGAATCAGCTCGATCGTGAAGTCCTGGTCGTGCCACCGGCTGCCATACATGATCAGCGCGGACTCGCCGGCGACCACCGGATCTCCGTGGGCTTGATTCACGACAGCGACGATCCGTTCCTGCGCCGTCATGAGCTCACTCCGATGCAGATGCTTGGTGCCGCGCAACACGCTGAACTCCGCCGCGAACTGCTGCGGTGTCATCCCGAGGTCGACCAGTGCGTCCTTGCGGGAGATGGTGCGGGGTATCGCAAGATCGTCGAGCGTCATGCATCTTCGACGCGATCACGGCCCTGTTGGTTCCATGCCGAGCCGTCGATTCCGCGCACGCGCCGAGTCGCTCCGTGCCCAGTCGACGCGAAACGGCACCCACTCGACGCGAAGTGGCACCCACTCGACGGGGAACGGCACCCAGTCGACGGAAAGGGGCACCCACTCGACGGAGTGGGCGCCCCTTTCGACGACCTAGAGCGCGGGGACCGCGTCAGCGCAGCAACGCGCGGCTCATCACGACGCGCTGAATCTGGTTGGTGCCCTCGTAGATCTGGGTGATCTTGGCGTCGCGCATCATCCGCTCGACGGGGAAATCGCGGGTGTAACCCGCGCCGCCGAACAGCTGCACGGCGTCGGTGGTGACCTCCATGGCGACGTCGGAGGCGAAGCACTTCGACGCGGCGGAGATGAACCCGAGGTTGCCCTCGCCACGCTCGGCACGGGCGGCCGACGTGTACACCATCAGGCGCGCGGCCTCCACCTTCATCGCCATGTCGGCGATCATGAACTCGACGCCCTGGAACTTGCTGATCGACTGCCCGAACTGCTTGCGGTCCTTGACGTATTCGATCGCCTTGTCGAGCGCACCCTGTGCGATGCCGACGGCCTGCGCGCCGATGGTCGGCCGGGTGTGGTCGAGGGTCTGCAGGGCGGTCTTGAAACCGGTGCCCTCGGCGCCGACGATGCGGTCCTCGGGGATGGTGCAGTCCTCGAAATACAGCTCGGCGGTGGGCGATCCCTTGATGCCCAGCTTCTTCTCCAGCGGTCCGACGGTGAAGCCCGGGTCGTCCTTGTGGACCATGAACGACGAGATGCCGTTGGCGCCCTTCTCCGGATCGGTCACGGCCATCACGGTGTACCAGCTCGACTTGCCGCCGTTGGTGATCCAGCACTTGGAGCCGTTGATCACCCAGTTGCTGCCGTCCTTACGGGCGCGGGTCTTCATCGACCCGGCGTCGGAGCCGGCCTCCCGCTCGGACAGGGCGTAGGACGCCATCGCCTCGCCGGACGCGATCGACGGAAGCACCTGCTTCTTCAGTTCGTCGGAGCCGTTGAGGATCAGACCCATGGTCCCGAGCTTGTTGACCGCCGGGATCAGCGACGACGACGCGCACACGCGGGCGACCTCTTCGATGACGATGCACGCGGCGACGGAGTCGGCGCCCTGGCCGTCGTACTCCTCGGGGACGTGGATCGCGTTGAAGCCCGACGCGACCAGGGCATCGAGTGCCTCCTGCGGGAAACGCGAGTTCTCGTCGACGTCCGCCGCGTGGGGCTCGATCTCCTTCTCGGACAGCGCACGGATGGCCTCACGCAGCGCGACGTGCTCTTCGGGCAGTTCGAAGACGTTGAAGTCGGGATTGCCGAACGCCATGGGTCACTCCTATCGGCTCAATGTGTGGCACTGCGTGCCATCTCTAGTGTTCACTGTAGACGCGGGCGGCACTTAGTGCCAAACCCCTCGACGGGTCCGATCTCTATTGTCCGCGATGTTGCTGCGCCGCACGCAGTTGTTCGGCGACCAGTCGGCCGACCTCCTCCGGCGACGACCCCACCGGCCGCGTGACGACCGCGACGGCAACCGACAGATCGTCGCCCAACGCCGCCTCCGGCCTGGTGAAGGCACCGCGCAGGTGACCCAGTTCGGCACGCAGGCGTTCCAGGGTGGCGTCCTCGTCGCCGCGGATCATGGCGCGCAACAGGAAGTTGTGCGCACTCGTCACGGCGGCGGCATAGCCGATCAGCCGGGCCGGGGACTCCTCGGGCAATCGGGCGCGCAGGAAGTCCTCGAACACCCGCTGATACCGATACGTGGTGACCAGCTCCCGGTCACGAAGCGCCGGCACCCCCTGCACGACGCGCAGCCGCCGCACCGCCATCTCGCGACTGTCCCGGAAATGCAGGAAGACGACCTCGGCCGCCGAACAGACGGCTGCATAGGGGTCGGCATCGTCGGCCGCGAGATGCGCCGACACCTGGGTGAGCAACGATTCGTGGTCGGCGAAGATGACATCTTCCTTGGCGCCGAACTGACGAAAGAACGTGCGACGCGAGATGCCCGCGGCCGCCGCGACCTGCTCGACGGTGGTGGCCTCGTAACCCTGCTCGGCGAACAGGCGGATCGATTCCGCGACGACGTGGACGCGGAAGTCTGCGGGGTCGTCGGTGGTGGGCGGTGCACTCGGCATGGATGTCAGTATTCACCGGAGCCGAGCGCGTCCGCTCGCCCCCATCGTGGGGACTTCCATCTCGGGCAACTTTTCCACCTCCGGGCGCGTCCAATCCGCGATGATGCCGCCGACAGCCCGGGAGCCAGCCGTGCACGAGACCCTCCGAACCACCCGCCTGCCCGACGGCGGAACCCGCACACATGCCCTCGCGAACCGCGAGATCGTCACGCGGATGGCACGCGCCGAGTACCTCGGGATGCGTGCGATCTGGTTCGTCCTCGCGCCGGCGTGCGTCGTCAGCCCGATTGTCTGGAACATCGCCGACATGGTGTTCGGCGACCTCGGCACCGGCCCCGGCGCGATGGTCACCCTGGCGCTGTCGCCGGTCGTCGGCGCCGCGTCGTTCGTGATGCTTCTCGCGATACTCCTGCTCACCACCGGACCCCGGCACGCGCACCGCAAGATCCCGGCCGGCACACCGCTGTACGCCGACGTCGGGCCGCAGTGGATCGGATTCGGCCACGGCGATGTGTACGAAGCGGTCGCGGTCGGCCAGATCGACCGGGTACGGCACATCGGGTCGGTGCTGGTGATCAGCGGGGGCCCAACCACTCTGACCATCCCGGACGAGATGGTGCCACCGCGGGCGCACGCCGATCTCACTGAGCGATACCGGCGCGGGCACACCCGCAATCACACCTCTCGGGTCGCGCCGGCGCCGGCCTGTCCACCACCCCCGCCACACGTCACGTTCGGGGCCGACGGCGTGATCCGGGCGTCCGCCATCGCCGGCCCGGACCTGCCCGATCGGCTCGCCCGCGCCGCACGACGAAGTCCGGGCGCATACCTGACCTTGGCCACGGCACCCGTGCCCATGATCGGAGTGACACTGCACGCCAGGGAAACCGGCGGAGTGACGTGGGAGACCATGGCCATCGGCGGCTACATGACGGTCATGATCGTCGGGATCGTCGGCTACTTCATGTTCTTCGGTATCCGCCGGCACTACCGCCGCGAGGTGCGCCCCGGCAGCCCGATCTCGGCCGAGTACGGCCCGGACCGCATCGTGCTGCGCCTGGGCGACCGGGTCGACGCATTGAGCACAGCCGGGATTCTGCACGTGAAGCACGCAGGTACCGCATACGTACTCACCTGCACCGAGCCGGTCGGCGGCTTCGTGATCCCTGACGAACTCGTGCCTCCGCAGGCGGCCGGCCGGTTGCGACGACGGGGTCGTCGGCGGCCGGGTGATTTCGCCGGAATGATCACGCCTTCACCGGCTTCTCGGCGTCGATGACCTGCCGGGCCACATCCACGAGCGGGGTGTTGGTGTCCTGCGAGAGCCGTCGCAGCAGCTCGAACGCCGCGATGGCGTCAATCGAAAACCGTTCCATCAGCATGCCTTTGGCCTGTCCGATGGTGTCTCGACTGGCCAGCGCGCTGCGGAAGTCCTGCTGTTGGCGAACGGCTCCGAGAGCGAGCGCGGCATGCGTGGCGAAGATCAGTCCGACCTCCTCGGATTCCACCGAGAACGCATCGACCTCGTCGGCGAACAGATTGAGCGCTCCGATCGTCCCCTTGTGGGTGAACAGATGAAACGACAGTCCGGCGCGCACCGGGGTGTCGTTCACCACCCGGGCGGAGAAGGCCGGCCAGCGCGGGTCGCCCGCGATGTCGTTGATGAGCACCATCTGGTGGTTCCAGGCCGCCTGCAGACAGGGGCCTTCGCCGGTCTCGACCTGGATTCGGTCGACCTGGCTCATCACCGGACCGGTCGGCGCGATCGTCTCGAAGTTGCGCTTCTTGTCGACGAGCAGCACGCCCGCATGCCGCGCGCCCGGCACGTTCTCGATCGCCGCGGCGGTCACCGACCGCAACAGCCCGTCGTCGTGCTCGGATTCCTCGGGGACGTCGTGCAGCCGCCGGGCGAGGTCGGCGATCGAGTGGTGCACCTCGTTGCCGATCGAGTTCTTCGCCGTGTTGCTCATCGCCATGTTGTTCATCGCCGTACCTCTTCTGAGACCGCCCGCCCGACGCGCTCCGGAACGGTGGCAGTTCGCTGACCCACAGATGACTTCGGTGCCGAACCACCAATGGATGGACGGCTACTCGAAGATGACCGCACGATTGGTGGTCGAGCTCTTCGGATGCGGGAGCAGATCCCGCCCGGAACTCAGCGATCGACGACGTCGGGAGGAGGTGTCGCGCACAGGGTGACCTGATGCCACCGCGAGCCGACCGCCGTCGAGCATCGACTCACCGGGCCGGCAGAACCGATCGCCAACACATAACCGTGGCACTTGTCATCGTGACCGCCACCACTGCACTGACTCGATCCGAACACAGCTTCCCACCTCCTGAAAGCAAGGCTGCCCACCACCCGCCGGCGGGCAGCACACGCTGTGCACGTGGCAAAAAATAGCACCTCTCCGTGCGGTTCGGTAGCAGTCGCGGCTGCCGACTGCCACCGAAGCAGCCGGCCAGCGGCGTGCGTCACAAACTTCTGAAATGGCCGTCGACGAGTCCGTAGCCTGGAGCCATGGCGACATCCACCGAGAGCCCTGCCGGCCCGACCGCCGACCGCGAGGTCCGTGACGATCCCGAGACCGTCACGCCACCCACCGACGACCTGTCCGACGACGAGCGAGCACTTCTCGTCGACAACCTCCGCTACGAACTCGACGGGAGATGGCGAGCCACCCGCGACATGGCGCGCGAGAAGTTCGCGGGCCGCTCCGATCTGCTCCCCGATCCGTCGCTGACCCTGGATCAGGCGCGTGCCCGCATGCTGGAGGAGATGCGCGAACTCGGCGGCAGCGGGTTCTCCGCGGCCGGGTTCGCCAGCGAGCACGGGGGTACCGGCGACGTCGGGGCGTCGATCACGGCGATCGAGATGCTCGGTTACGCCGACCTGTCCCTGATGGTGAAGGCCGGTGTGCAGTGGGGACTGTTCGGCGGCGCCATCGAGAACCTGGGCACCGCGCGCCACCACGACCGCTACGTCACCGACACCATCAACCTCGATCTCCTCGGTTGTTTCGCGATGACCGAGACCGGGCACGGCTCCAACGTGCAGGCGCTGGAGACCACGGCGACCTACGACCCGGACACCCGTGAGTTCGTGATCCACTCGCCGACACCGTCGGCGCGCAAGGACTACATCGGCGGCGCCGCACAGCATGCCACCGTGGCGGCGGTGTTCGCCCAGTTGATCACCGGCGGCCCCGGCGAGGAGCCGACCAGCCGCGGGGTGCACTGCTTCGTGGTGCCGATCCGCGACGCCGAAGGCAACGACCTGCCGGGCGTCACCACCAGCGACTGCGGCTACAAGGGCGGGCTGGCCGGTGTCGACAACGGCCGCATCGTGTTCGACAACGTGCGCATCCCGGCCGAGAATCTGCTCAACCGTTACGCCGATGTCGAGGCCGACGGCACCTATGACTCCCCCATCGAGAATCCCAACCGCCGGTTCTTCACCATGCTCGGCACACTGATCCGCGGCCGGGTGAGTGTGGCCGCCACGGCGGGCGCGGCGGGGCGCAAGGCTCTGGCGTTGGCGGCGCGCTACGGGTCGATCCGACGTCAGTTCGAGGCCCCCGACGACGAGGACAACGAGATCGTCGTCATGGACTACCTCGGACATCAACGAAAGTTGTTGCCGCTCATCGCAAAATCGTATGCGATCATGTTCGCGCAGAACGAGCTGACCGAGGAGCTGCACGAGGTGCAGTCACTGGCTCCTGACGATTCGGACGCCGGCCGTCAGCGCGAGCTGGAGAGTGCCGCAGCGGGATTGAAGGCGTACTCCACCTGGCATGCGTCGCACTCGATCAACGTCAGCCGTGAGGCGTGTGGCGGCGCAGGCTATCTGGACGAGAACCAGCTCTCCATCATGCGCGGCGACATCGACGTGTTCACCACGTTCGAGGGTGACAACACAGTTCTGACGCAGCTGGTGGCCAAAGAGGTGTTGTCGGCCTACGCCGACGACGTCCAAGGTCTGTCCGCCGGCGGTTGGGTCAAGTTCATCGCGAGCATGGCTCGCGACGTCGTCGTCGAGAAAACTGCTGTCCGACAAGTGGTCCAGACGTTGCTGGACGGATCGGACGAGGACACCGAGAAGTCGAACCTGACCGATCGGGGTACGCAGGTCCGTCTGTTCCGCAATCGCGAGGATCATCTGGTGCGTACGTGTGCGCAGCGGCTGCGCCGCGCCACCGACGACGAGAACGATCCGTTCGAGGTGTTCAACCGGGCACAGGATCATCTGCTGAAGGTGGGCCGCGTGCGAACCGAGCGCATCGTGCTCGAGGCCTTCGTGCAGGCCATCGAGGACTGCGATTCACGGTCGGCGGCAGAGCTTCTCGGCAAGATCTGCGACCTGTTCGTGTACTCGGCACTCGAGGACGACATGGCGTGGTTCCTGATGCACCGGCACGTGTCGGTGGAGCGGGCCAAGGCGGTCCGGCGCGGCGTCAACGAACTGTGTCAGGAGCTGCGGCCGCATCTGCGCACGATCGTCGACGCCTTCGGTATCCCCGAGGAGCTGATGGCCGCGCCGATGTTGCAGAACGGCTGACGACTGACCGCTGCTCGGCCACGCACCGGTCAGGAATCGCGCCCGATCTGCGCCGCGAGATGCGCTTCGGTGAGTTCGGTGCGGAACCGGTCGACGTCGCGAGCCCACGCCTGCGCGATCGTGCCGTCGGCGAGCTTCACACCGACGCCCTTGCGGCGACGCGGGACGGCGGGCAGCTCGCCGAGTGCGCGGGCGCTCTCCCACGTCTGGTGTTCCGGGCTGTTGTTGGCGGGATAGACGACCGCGATGTCGGTCAGCGGCAACGTCTGGGTGCCCTGGCGTAGCGTCGCCTCGGTGAGGCGGACGCTGACGTGGGTGCGGGCGGCATAGACCTGCACCACCGAGAAGCCCACGAGGATCGCGGCGAAGATGCCCAGCACCAGCCAATGGACCTGTCCGGGGCCGGCGATCTCCATCGCCAGGACGGCGCCGATCAGCACCGGCCCGATCGCGACCACCCACCAGCTTCCGCCGGGCTCGTAGAACAGCAGCTCGCCCTCGTCGACGGGCGGCTCGGGAGCATCGCGACTCACCGCCTCGTCGGCGGTGTCGGGCTGATCGGCGCTGTCGGGCTGGTCGGCGCTTTGGGGCTGGTCGGCCTCGTCGGTGCCGTGGGCCTCGTCGGGGTCGGGCTCGTCAGCTGGTGCGGCGTCGGTCACCTGGGGCTCTGGTTTGTCGGGGCGTCCGGGTCGAAGGTCGCGTACCACTGCTCGGACTCCGGGCGGAAGGCAAGCAGCGATCCGAACAGGGCGACGAGCGACGCCATCAGCGCGAAGGCCAGGATCGGGACGAAGAAGCTCAAGAACAACAACATGATGACGACGACCAGGGTCAGTGCGGCCAGCGACGAGCGCCAACGGGCGTCGCCCGCGTATGCCCGACCGCCCATCACGAGGAATCCGCCACCCACCGCGGCGACGAGGATGCCGATGCCGACCGGGAACAACGCCGATGCGGCGCTGGTGACCCCGAGATAGGCGCAGAACACGCCGATGGCCACCATCAGGGCACCGGAGGTCATCCAGCACCGGTAGGCCCACACGACAAGCTTCGGTCGGTGTGCAGGGTCAGGACTCACCACGGGATTCGTTTCCTTCGTTCGAACGCGGACGATCCGGATGGGTCTGGTGGCCGCCGCTGTGCTGCCCGCCACCATACGTCCACGGGGCCGGGCCGTGCTGCTGGCCGTGGCCGCCGCCCCAGGGTGGTCCCTGCTGCGGCGGATTCGGTGGCCCACTCGGGCGGCGTCGGTGGGCGGTCATGTCCCGGCAGTACTGTTCGCTCTCCCGGCGTAGGAGCAGCACGGACGCGCCGAGTGCGGCGACGCCGCTGATCACCAGCGGGACCATCACCCAGGTGGGTTGGACGTCGCCGAACAGCGAGAACATCAGGTTCACCGCGATGAACACACCCATGGCGGCGACGACGAGCCGCGCCCAGTTGTAGCCGTTGCGGGTCAGCAGCACCGCGGCGCCGGACGCGACGGTCAGTGCGAGTGCCAGCAGACCGAGTACGACGATCAGGGTGACCGACGACGTCAGCAGGTCGAGCTCCTCCTGCGGGGTGTCGGCCGGCAGGGCGCCGACCTGTTGATCCCACGTCTCGCGCAGCGACGGGTATTGACCGATGAAGGCGATGAGCTGACCGAGGATGACCACCACCCAGAGTTCGGTGGCGATGGAGACGGCGTCGGGCCTACGGGGGCGTGCCCCCGGGTCTGTCGACGCTGGTTCGAGCGGAGCGGTCATGGTCTCCAGGGTAGTGAATGGGGATCCGCGGGTCGGTGGCCGTGACCGTCAGCGCAGCCGGGTCGCGACCTCGGTGGCGAAGTAGCTCAGAATGATCAACGCACCGGCGCGTTTGATGGAGGTGAGCGACTCCAGCGCCGCGGCGTCGCGGTCGATCCAGCCGCGTTCGGCGGCGGCGGTGATCATCGAGTACTCGCCGCTGATCTGGTAGGCGGCCACCGGGACGTCGGCGATCTCGGCGGCGTCGCGGACGATGTCGAGGTAACTCATGGCGGGCTTCACCATCACCAGGTCGGCGCCCTCCTCGATGTCGAGGCGGATCTCGCGCATCGCCTCGATACGGTTCGCGGCGTCCTGCTGATACGTGCGCCGGTCACCCTGCAGCGACGAGCCGACGGCCTCGCGGAACGGCCCGTAGAACGCCGACGCGTACTTGGCGGCGTAGGCGAGGATTCCGGTGTCGGTGAACCCCTCGGCGTCCAGGCCGGCGCGGATCGCGGCGACCTGACCGTCCATCATCCCGCTCGGCCCCAGCAGATGCGCACCCGCGCGGGCCTGGGCCAGCGACATCGACACGTAGCGCTCGAGCGTGGCGTCGTTGTCGACGCGGCCGCGGCCGTCGACGACGCCGCAGTGACCGTGGTCGGTGAACTCGTCGAGGCAGGTGTCGGCCATCAGGACGGTGCTGTCGCCGAGATCGTCGGAAAGCGTCCGCAGCGCCCGGTTCAGCACGCCCTCATCGTCGTCGGCGCCGGAGCCGACCGCGTCCTTGTCGTCGGGGGCCGGCACACCGAACAGCATCAGTCCGCCGACCCCGGCGCGGACCGCGTCGTCGGCGGCCGTGCGCAGCGAGTCGAAGGTGTGCTGGTAGACACCGGGCATCGACGAGATCTCCCGGGGCGCGTCGATGCCGTCGGCGACGAACATCGGCAACACGAGATCCTGCGGCGCCAGGGTCGTCTCGGCGACGAGGCGGCGCAGCGCGGGTGTCGACCGCAGGCGGCGGGGACGGATGGTCGGTGCCATGTCTGCTCCTTCGCGTGTCTCAACTGATCCCTGAGGAACCCCGGAGCGCTAGCGGAGGGGTGTCACGAAGGGCCCTTCGTGACGCTCGGCTAGCGCCTCGCTCCTCAGGGACCAGGGGGTGACGCTCGCAAGCTCGCTCCTCAGGGACCAGGGGGTGACGCTCGCAAGCTCGCACCTCAGGGCGGCGCCTCAGGGACCGGGGGGCATCAGGACCGCGACCGACGCGACTTCTTCCGCGGCGGCGGAAGTGCACCCTCAGCCCGAAGCCGTGCGGCGTGCTCGGCGAGCGCGTCGACCAGCTCGTGCACCGACGCGTTCTCCGGCTGCACGTCGACTCGGAGGCCGAATTCGGTTGCGGTCTCGGCCGTCTTCGGTCCGATGCACGCAACGATGGTGCGTGCGTGCGGCTTTCCGGCGATGCCGACGAGGTTGCGGACGGTGGAGCTCGAGGTGAAGCAGACGGCGTCGAAGCCACCGGTCTTGATCATCTCGCGCGTCTCGGCGGGCGGCGGCGCGGCGCGCACCGTCCGGTACGCGGTCACGTCGTCGATCTCCCAGCCACGTTCACGCAGCCCCTCGGACAGGGTCTCGGTGGCGATGTCGGCGCGCGGCAACAGGATTCGGTTGACCGGGTCGAAGACGTCGTCGTACGGCGGGAAGTCGTCGAGCAGTCCGAGCGAGCTCTGCTCACCGGACGGCAGCAGCTCCGGCTGAATACCGAACGTGCGCACCTTCTCCGCGGTGGCCTCGCCGACGCAGGCGATCTTCACGCCGGAGAATGCGCGGGCGTCGAGTCCGAACTCGGCGAACTTCTCCCACACGGCGCGCACCGCGTTGGTGGAGGTGAACACCACCCACTGGTAGCGACCGTCGACCAAACCCTTGACGGCCCTTTCCATCTGGGCGGGACTCCGCGGCGGTTCGACGGCGATCGTCGGCACCTCCTTGGGGATGGCGCCGTGGCTGCGCAGCCGCTCGCTCATGTCACCGGCCTGATCCTTGGTGCGCGGCACCAACACGGTCCAGCCGTAGAGCGCCCGTGACTCCCACCAGGAGAGCTTGCCGCGCTGCGCGACGACCTTGCCAACGGTGAGGATCAGCGGACCGACAAGCGCATTGCCCTGCTCGTTGAGGGTGGCCAGCGTCGCCTCGATGGTGCGCTGCGCGCAGGTGGTTCCGTTGACGGTGATCGCGACCGGCGTCTGGGCGGCCATCCCGTGCTCGGTCAGCGCGCTCGCGGTCTCGGCGAGGTGGCCGGCGGTGGCGTGCAGCACCAGCGGACCCGGTGCGGCCGCGAGCGCAGCCCAGTCGACGCCCTCGGCGCGGACGTCGGCCTCGCTGTGGGTGGAACCGAGCGGCATACCGGCGTAGCTCGGCACGACCGATGCGGCGGGCAGCCCCGGCAGCACCTCGAACCCGACCGTGGTGCGCGCAACGGCGTTGACCTCGGCCAGCACCGAGTCGGTGGTCAGCGGATCGCCGGACACCACCCGCACGACGTCCTCGCCGGCCTTCGCGGCGGCGACCAGCGTCTTGGCGACCTCGGCGGGATCACCGAGTGCGGGATGGACCACCGAGTCCCCGGTGGTCTCCGCGTCGTCGCCGTCAGCGTTCGCGCCGTCGGCGTTCACGCCATCGGCAGTCGCGCCGTCGGACGCGGTATCCGCCTTGGCGGTGCCGTCCTGGGCCTTCTTGGAGCTCTTGGTGGCGGCCCTACCCGACCGTGTCGACTCGACGGTCTCGTCCAGATGGGCGGCACCAAGCATCTCGACCACCCCGGACGGGACGTCGGGGTCGATGTAGGCGGTGGTGGCCTTCTCGATGGCATTGCGGGCGCGCACGGTCAACAGATCGGGATCCCCCGGACCCGACCCGACGAAAAGGATCCGGCCCGCTCGCTTCGCTCCCGGCGCCGACAAGATCCGTCCCGGATTGACCTTTTTCGTACGGCTCATGAGTTCGCACTCTCCTGCCCCTGGTTCGGAGCTGCAGTTCCTTCTGCTACCGGAGTTGCGATACGAGCTCGCCCGCTCCCAACTCCAGCAGTTCGGCGGCGAGATTCTTGCCGAGTTGCTCCGCACGATCGATCGGTCCCACCACCGAAGCCCGGATCACATCCGATCCGTCCTCGGCCGCCACCGCCGCACGCAGCGACAGCTCGGCGAAGATCCGCCCGTCGTCGTCGATCGACTCGACCACCTCGGCGATCGCCCCGACCGGAGCGGTGCACCCGGCCTCCAGGGCCGCGAGCACCGATCGCTCGGCGTCGATCGCCGCACGTGTGGACGCGTCGTCCAACTCGGCGAGTATTCTCACCAGTTCGGCATCGTCGGAGCGGCACTCCACGGCCAAGGCGCCCTGTGCCGGTGCCGGTAGCAGGACCACCGGGTCCAGCGACTCGGTGACCTCATCGGCTCTGCCGATCCGTACCAGACCGGCCCGGGCGACCACGACTGCGTCGAGTTCACCGCTGGCGACTTTGCCCAACCGAGAATCAAGGTTGCCTCGTAGGGGGCGGATTTCCAAACCGAGACCCAATGCTCTAAGCTGTGCCGCCCGCCGGGGTGCCGAGGTCCCGACGGTGGACCCGGGCGGCAGTTCACCGAGCACCATCCCGCCGCGGCTGACCAGCGCATCGCGCGGATCCTCGCGGGGCGGAATGGCCGGTATGACGAGGCCGGGCTCGGGCGCGGTGGGCAGATCCTTGTAGGAGTGGATCGCGACGTCGACCTCGCGATTCTGCAGGGCGACGCGGATGGCGGTGGTGAACACACCCACGCCGATCTCGGCGACCGGCGCCTGCGAGGCGTCACCGGCGGTCTTGATGATGACCAGTTCGGCCGGATGTCCGGCCGCGATCAGGGCGTCGGCGACGGTCTGGGCCTGGGTCCGGGCCAGCAATGATCCCCGCGTACCGATCCGGATCACGTCGGGGCTCGCTGCCGCGCTCACTTCTCGGTCCGGCCGGGACCGCTGTCGCCGAGCCCGGTGGCCTCCGGGGCCGACACCGACTCCGCGGCGCCCGGCTTCAGTTCGAACAGTTCACGCAGCGCCTCGGCGTAGTGGTCGCCGTTGGGGGTCGACGCGAGTTGCTTGACCCGCACGGTGGGCGCGTGCAGCAACTTGTCGACGACACGGCGCACGGTCTTGGCGACCTCGTCGCGCATCGGATCGTCGAGACCGGGTAGGCGGGCGTCGAGCCGCAGGATCTCCGCCTCCACGACGTCGGCGGCACGCTGCCGCAGCGCGGCGACGGTCGGGGTGACCTCGGCCTGACGCTGATGGGTCAGGTAGTCGGCGAGTTCGGCGGCGACGATGGAGCGGGCTGCGCTGGTGTCGTTCTCGGCGGCCTGGGTCTCCGAGTCGCCACGCAGACCTTCGATGTCGACCACGTGCACGCCGGGGAGCCGACCGGCGGCGGGGTCGACGTTGCGCGGCAACCCGAGATCGCAGATGACGAGAGGTCCGGCGGCGGTCCGCGCGGCCAGCGCAGAGTGCACCTCACCGACGCCGACGACCGAACCGACCGATCCGGTGCAGGTCACCACGACGTCGGCCGAAGCCATCACGGCCGGCAGGTCGTCGAGGCCCACACCGCGCACGGTGATGCCGTGCGTGGCGGCGACGTTGCCCGCCAGGTGTTGCGCGTTGGCGACGGTGCGGTTGACGACGACCAGGTCGTCGACGCCCTCGCGGGCGAGTTGTGCGGTGGCCAGGCCACCCATGGCGCCGGCGCCGACGACGACCGCGGACCGCATGGCGCCGCCGCGAGGTTCCCGGGCGAGCAGCGCCTGGGCGCGGTGCAGCGCCACCGACACGACGGATGCGCCGGCACGGTCGATGCCGGTCTCGGTGTGCACCCGCTTGCCGACGCGCAACGCCTGCTGGGCGAGTTCGTGCAGCACCCGGCCGGCGGACTGGTTGGAATCGGCGTCGAGGTAGGCGTTGCGGATCTGACCGAGGATCTGCTGCTCACCGACGACGAGCGAATCGAGTCCGGCGGCGACGGTGAAGAGGTGTTCGACGGCGGCCTCGGAGTACCGCACGTAGGCGTGGCGGGTCATCTCGTTGACCGTCATCCCCGAGTGGTCGCCGAGCACCGCTCCGACCGCCTCGAGGGCAGGGTGGAAGGCGTCGACGACCGCATAGATCTCCACGCGGTTGCACGTGGAGACGAGCATCGCCTCCGAGATGGCCCGCGACGACAGCAGTTCGTCGACGAGCTTGGGTCGATCGTGGTCGGAGACCGCCAACCGCTCGAGCACCTCGACCGGTGCGCTGCGGTGCGAGACCCCGAACAACAAAACACTCACGCCGTCACCGTTTCCTCACCCATGACTGGTCGGCGGACACGCGAACGCGACGCGTTGAACGCCAACACCTGTAGCTCCAAGGCTAGATCAACCTGTCTCACGACGACATCGGAGTCCGTGTTCAGAGTCGTCGGCGTTACGTTCAACAGCTGACGCACACCCACTCCGACGAACGCTTCGCAGGCCGCCTGGGCGTCGTCCTCCGCGGTGGCGATGACGCCGATCTCGATGGGTTCGACGTCTCTACCTGCGCAGACGTCGGCGATCGCGGCCAGCGGCGCGACCGTAGGCCCGCCCGGCTCCACCACGGTCCCGACGATGTCCGGGTCCGCGTCGAACATCGCCGCGACCCGGAATCCCCGGTCGAATCCGGCGTGGGCGAGCAAGGCGCGCCCGAGACGTCCGGCACCGGCGAGTGCGACGGTGTGGGTGCTGTCGGTGTGCAGAACCATCGCGATCCGCGCGGTGAGGCGTCCGACGTCGTAGCCGACGCCGCGCACACCGTTGGCACCGACATGCGAGAGGTCTTTGCGCAGGATCGACGAGTTCACCCCGGCCGCCGTGGCCAACTGACCGCTGGAGGCCACCAGGATGCCCCGCTGGGAGAACGAATGCAGCACGTGCAGATAGGTCGCCAGACGGGTGACGGTCGGCTCGGGGATCTCTGAGTCGGGGTCATCGGAGCCGGGGTCATCCGACGACGGCTCCGATGACGTCGCCCTGCCGCTCACGCCCTGGTCACCTTCTTCCGGCCTCCGGGGCGCCCCCACGCCCACTTGAAGAACCCCCGATATCACGGGTCAGCGTATACCGCGCGATAACGTGTTCCTCCCCTGGCCCACCCGCAACGCGAGCGGCCGACGTCACGGCCGCCGAGAGGCGATGTCGGCGCGCAGCCGCGGCTCGTCGACCTCCCAGTAGCTGTGTTCCTCGTCGTCGAGCAACACCACCGGGAGCCGATCACCGAACTCCGCACGCACCATCGGATCGCCGTCGTCGGCGGCCCGGTCCACGTCGACCTCGTCGAACTCGACTCCGAGATCCGCACAGATACGCGCCAATTCGGCGCGTGCGGTGGCGCACGCCGAGCAGCCGGCCCGCGTCAACAGCGTCAACGACATGACAGCCTCCTGTGATCGGGGGACCCGGCCGGGTGACCGGTCACGCAGATCAGTGTGTCACTGCTCGCGATTGCTCCCGACTACGCTGGACCGCGGCTACTGTGAGGTTCCGGAGTTCCGGACCGGGGGCGACGAGCGGAGTGGAGGTGAGCCGTGGCCGAGGAGGTCCCGGGCTCCGAGGACGCAGATCGCAACGACGATCCGACGCCTGAGGAGACCGAGGAGACGGCCGCCGACGCCGTCGGCGACGACATCGCGATCGATGGCGAGGACTGGGAAGCGCACGCCGACGCGATGGACCCGGACGGTGGCGCGAACAGCGACGAGGATTCCGACGAGTTCGACGACGCCGACGACGAAGAGGCGTCGCGGGTCGCCACCTGGATCTCCGAACGCGCCCGGGCGACCAGCGGCCGGTTCCGGCAGACCGCCCACGAACTGCGTCAGCGGCTCGCGGGTGAGGCCAGCGCCAAGGCGGCCGTGGACTCGCTGCGGGCACGCCCGAGCGACGACATCGAGCCCACCAGCACGCCCCGCGACCTGACCGCGGCCGCGTTCTTCGACGTCGACAACACGCTGGTGCAGGGCGCCTCGATCATCCATTTCGCGCGTGGTCTGGCCGCGCACAAGTACTTCTCCTACGGCGACATCCTCGACTTCGCGTGGACACAGGCCAAGTTCCAGCTCACCGGCAAGGAGAACGCGGCCGACGTCGCCGAGGGCCGGGAGAAGGCGTTGTCGTTCATCGCCGGACGCCGCACCTCCGAGCTCGCCGAACTCGGCGAGATGATCTACGACGACTACATCGCGGAGAAGATCTGGCCGGGGACGCGTGCGCTGGCACAACGCCACCTCGACGCCGGGCAGCAGGTGTGGCTGGTGACCGCGACGCCGGTGGAGCTCGCGCAGACGATCGCCGAACGCCTCGGGCTGACCGGAGCGCTGGGCACCGTCGCCGAGAGCGTCGACGGCGTGTTCACCGGCCGTCTCGTCGGCGACATCTTGCACGGGCCGGGCAAGGCGCACGCGGTGCGGGCACTGGCGATCCGCGAGGGCCTGAATCTCAAGCGCTGCACCGCGTATTCGGATTCGCACAACGACGTGCCGATGCTGTCGCTGGTGGGGACCGCGGTGGCGATCAACCCGGACGCCGACCTGCGTGACGTCGCGAAGGTCCGCGGCTGGGAGATCTACGACTTCCGCACCGCCCGCAAGGCCGCGAAGTACGGAGCGACCACCGCGTTGGTGCTCGGCGCCGCGGGGGCCGGCGCCGCGACGGCCACCCGGCTGATCCGCCAGCATCGCGGCTGAGCAGGCCGGTATCCACTAGATTCGCCCTGTGGCGAAGCAACGCAAACGCGTGGACCTGCGCACGCGTGTCGAGTCCGACGAGGTCGTCGAACGGGGACGCGCCCTGCGTGCGCAGATCCCCATCGACGCGCACGACCACGCCGCCGAGGGTGGGTCGCGTCCCGATGTCCTGGACTTCGTCGACGCGAGCAACGCGGGCCGGCTGCCGAATCTGATCCCGATGCGGATCGGCCGGATGATCGCGTCGCCCTTCGCGTTCTTCCGCGGCGCGGCCGGCCTGATGGCGGCCGACCTCGCGGACAGCCCGGCCAGCGGCCTGACGGCGCAGCTCTGCGGCGACGCGCACGCTGCCAACTTCGGCCTCTACGGCTCGCCGGACGGGCAGATCGTGATGGACATCAACGATTTCGACGAGACCATCCCGGGCCCGTGGGAGTGGGACCTCAAACGCCTCGCGGCGAGTCTGGTCCTCGCCGGCCGGGAGGGCGGCGTCTCCGAATCCGGGTGTGTCGAGGCCGCCGAGGACGCGGTGAAGTCGTACCGGCGGACGATCCGGGGTCTCGCGGAGGTCCCGTTCCTGCGCGCCTGGAATGCGCTGCCCGACGAATCCGTGCTCGAGCGGGTGAAGGCCGACGAACTGCTCGACGACTTCGCGAAAGCGGCCAAGAAGGCCCGCCGCAACACCAGCGCGAAGGTGGCGGCGAAATGGACAGAGCACCTCGACGATCACGAAACCGGTATCAGCAGTAGGCGATTCGTCGAGGATCCGCCGATCCTGACGTCGGTCGACTCTTCGGTGGCCGATGCCGTCGTCGACGGCCTGGAACGCTATGCCGACACGCTGCGCGAGTCGCGGCGCAATCTGATCGCGCGGTACTCCGTCGCGGACGTCGCGTTCCGGATCGTCGGCACCGGCAGCGTCGGCCTGCGAAGCTATGTGGCGTTGATGCTCGGCAACGCCGACGAGGTCCTGGTGCTGCAGCTCAAGCAGGCGCAGCCGTCGTCGCTCGCGCCGTTCCTGTCGTCACGGTTCACCGGGCCCACGCCGCGACACGAGGGCAAGCGGATCGTGCATGGCGCGCGTCTCGTGCAGACCGAGACCGACATCCTGCTCGGCTGGACCACCATCGACGGGATGCCGTTCATCGTGCGGCAGTTCCGCAACTTGAAGGGCGACATCGACCCGACCGCGTTGGAGCGCGATCATCTCGACGACTACGGGCGCCTGGCCGGTGCGTTGCTCGCCCGCGCGCATTCCCGCTCGCTCGATCCACGTGAATTGAGCGGCTACTTCGAGGACGACTCCGATCTGGACGAGGTCATCGGCCGGTACGCGGTGCGCTATGCCGACCGGACGGAGGCCGACCACGAGACGTTGGTGGCGGCGGTCCGGTCCGGCCGGATCGCCGCGACCGACGAGGACTGACCCGGCCGCGGACTGGCCGCCTACAAGGTGGCGACGTCCGAGGTCGGGTCGATGAGCACCTTCGCATGGTGTTCCGCCGACCCCAGCGCGTCGAAGGCCGCGGCGACACCACCGAGGCCGACCGTGGCGGTGATCAGCGGGCCCGGGTCCACCTTTCCGTCGGCGATCATCTGCAGCGTGTCGTGATATTCGCCGGGATCGTAGGCGAACACGAAGCGCAGCTCGATCTCCTTGTTGATCGGCATCGCGGGTCGGAAGGTGTCGGGCTGCATGCACACCCCGACCACCACGACCCGCGACCGGAACGGGGCGTGCGAGCAGATGTCCTCGATGATGCCGGGCACACCGACGCATTCGAACACGACCGGCCCCTGCGGGGTTGCGCCGATCCGTTCGGCCACCCGCATCACCTTGGCCCACGGCACTCCCGGAATCCGCTGGAGCTCGTGCATCGCGGAGAACGCGGTGTCGAACAGGTCGGATGCGTCGGTGAGGTAGCGACGCCGCTGTGTGCACGCCTGCCACGGCGAATCCGCGCGCGGGTCCACCACGACGTCGGCGCCGCAGCGACGGGCCAGATCGCGCCGCCCCGCGGACAGGTCGGAGGCGACCACCGACCGCACGCCTGCCGCCTTCAGCATCAGGATCACCGCGAGGCCGATCGGTCCGCAGCCGATCACCACCGCGACGTCGCGCTTGCCGACGTCGCCGCGCCGCACCGCGTGATGGGCGACCGCGAGGGGCTCGGTGAGGGCAGCGTGCTCGGCCGGAACCCCGTCGGGGACGGGCATCGTGAGGTCTTCGGAGACCAGCATCAGATCCGCGTAGGCGCCGGGCGCGCGGGCCGACAGACCCGTCAGATGCGCGTCGTCGCCGTGCTTGATCATCGGCACCGACACCACCGGGGTGCCCGGCGCCCACCGCTTGCGGCAGCCGGGACCGTAGGACACGACGTCGCCGGTGAACTCATGACCCATGACGACCGACTCGTCGGAGCGCATGAACGCGTGATAGCCGACCTCGTCGGCCACATCCGCGCTGGCGTCGCCGTGGGTCCGGGCGTGCAGATCGGAGCCGCAGATGCCGGCGCGGACCACGCGGATGAGGACCTGGCCGGGCCCGGGCGTGGGAGTGGGTAGATCGACGACGGAGAGCTCCCCGTGCTGACACGCCACTGCCTTCATCCACGCCCGCCCTTCGTCGCCTCACCGTGCGGCCGCGCGGGTGCGAGCACCCGCCCGTCAGCCGAAGTAGACGCTACCGCGACGACTGAGCATCCGGAACAAGGTCTGCTGGATCTCTTCACGGACGTGGTCGGTGAGGTCGAAGACCACCATCGGGTCGTCGGCGGACGCCTCGTCGAACGAGCCGGTCTCGATGGGCCGGCCGAAGTGGATGTGCCACTTCGACGGGAGCGGGACCATCCCGAGCGGACCGAGCCACGGGAAGATCGGCGTGATCGGGAAGTACGGCAGCCCAAGGATCTTGGCGAGCGGCTTCAGATCGGCGAGCATCGGGTAGATCTCCTCGGACCCGACGATCGACACCGGGATGATCGGTGCCGCGTTGCGCAGTGCCGTCGTCACGAATCCACCGCGACCGAAACGCTGCAGCTTGTAGCGGTCCTTGTAGAGCTTGCCGATTCCCTTGTATCCCTCCGGCCACACGGCGGTGAGTTCACCGGCGCGCAGCAGCCGGTCGGCGTCCTGGGTGCAGGCGAGTGTGGCACCGATCCGGCGGGCCACCTCGCCGACGGCGGGGGTGTCAAAGGCCATGTCGGCGGCGAGAACTCGAAGAAAACGGCCGGTCGGGTGATTCTCGCGCACCGCGAGCGACGTCATGATCGCATCGATCGGAAGGGTGCCGGCGTGGTTCGCGACGAGCAGCGCACCGCCTTCGACCGGCAGGTTCTCGACGCCGGTCACCTCGACCCGGAACCAGTTGTCATACACTTGTCGCACCGCGGGGAACCAGACCGACTCGGTGAAATGCGGGTCGAAACCGAACTCGTCGACCTCGTAATCACCCGTCATCCGCTCCCGGATGAACCCGGCCGTCGCGGTCAACGAATCGGCGACCGCGCCCCGGATCCCGGACAGCGAGAACAGTGGGCTCGAGCGGTTCGGTCCGAGGTGTTCGACGCCGAGCGATTCGGTGGGAACCTGCACGTCGTCGCTGATCGGCGTCACGGGCGCCGCGGGACGCCCGAAGCCGTCGGTGTTGGGATGTCCGAGTTGCGCATTCTGCCGGGACTTGCGTTGAGCGGGTGCAGATTTGGCGGGGTGGGAGCCCCCGGCCTGCTGACTGGGATGCCGACGGCGACCCTGCTCCCGAGCTGCACTCCGACTCCCGCGCGAATCGACTCCGTCACCGGGGGTCGCATACAGCTGGATCACCTTTGCGGTACGTGCGTCCGTAGCGCCGCCACCTGCCAAGATCCTCACCTCTGCGTCAATTGATCGTCAACCCCCCACCGTCCCCATTGGCGAACAGACTCGATGGTACGCGCCCCCCGAGTGGGTCTGGCGTCCAAGTCTAGAGCGTGACTCACCTTTGCGCTCGTTTGTGCCGCATATCGCATCGACTCTCGGCGCGTCGCGGCTAGCCACGATTCACATCGGCCGGATTTCTTTGCCCCCGCTTGACCATCTCATTGGAGTTGGTGCGCCGCGGCGACGACGCGACGCTCGATGCCGCGCCACGAGTCGGCGCCGATGACCGGCGCCGAACTCCCCCGCTCGATGAAGTCGTCGACGGTTTCGAGAGTGGTGAAGCGTGGCGCGAAGCCGAGCTCGGTACGCATCCGGGTGGTGTCGAGAACCCGTCCGTAGGTGAGGTATTCGGTCTGGCTCGACCGCAGCTTCGCCGACCGCAGATCCTGGAACACCCCGGTGATCGGTGCGAGCAGGCTGCTCGGAACCGGGAGTTCGATGTGGCCGATCCGGCGGATCGCCTGCGTGAGGGTGACCACGCCCTCCCCGGATACGTTGAAGGTCCCCGTCTTTCCGGTGAGTGTCACGTGCTCCATCGCGGCGAGCGCATCCTCTTCGTGCAGGAACTGCAGTCGCGGCTGATACCCGATCACCGTCGGCACGATCGGCAGCGAGAGGTAGGACCCCATGCGGGTGTTGATGCGTGGCCCGAGGATGGCCTGCGGCCGGACGATGGTGACCTCGATGTCCTGGCGTCGACGACCGAGGCCGCGGACGTAGCCCTCGATGTCGAGCAGGTCGCGGCCGTATCCGCGTTTGGGTTCGCGCCGCGCCGGGGTTTCCTCGGAGAAGTGCGACGGGTCGTGTCCGCTGGCGCCGTACACCATCGCGGTCGACCGGAGGATGAGGCGCTTGACCGACGGGCTGCGCTGGCAGGCGGCGCACACCTGCATCGCGCCGACGACGTTGAACTCCTTGATCGCGGCCGAGTGCGGGGCCGTCTCCATGATCGAGGTGGCCGCGTGCACCACCGTGTCGACCTCGTATCCGGCGATCGCCTTGGCGATCGCCGGGCGACGGATGTCGAGCCGGAGGAACTCCGCGCGACCCATCCGCCGCAAGAGGTCCTTGCGCGGTACGCGGGAGTCGACGGCCAGCACCCGTTCGATGGCGGGATTCGCCGCCAGGCGCGCCACGAGGTATCCGCCGAGGAAGGTGGACGCGCCGGTGACCAGGACGGTCCGGGGCGCTGTGGGCTGCTCGTCGGACATGGCACCAGGTTAGCCGCGGGCGCGACGACCCGCCCGGCTACCCGTCAGGCCGGCGCAGAAACGACGAAGAACCCGCCACCAGGGCGGGTTCTTCGGAGGCGTCGGAACGGGGTCGTCGCCCCGAGCCGACTATTTGCCGAGCTTGCGGCGCTGCACCCGGGTCCGTCGCAGGAGCTTACGGTGCTTCTTCTTCGACATGCGCTTGCGGCGCTTCTTGATCACTGAACCCATTGGGGTGCTTCCTCACAGTTGACGCGGTTCTACTGACTTCTCTGGTGTGCCCAGCCGGTGCGTGACGCATCGCGGGGGCATCAGCACGCGACCTCCCACATTACCTTCTCGTCGCCTACCAGAAGAAATCCGGTCATCCGCAGACGCCACGACTCCCCCTGCGGAGCACACCTGAGGTGCGTCCACCGAGGGAGTCGTCGTGGATCGAAGAGCCTCGCGCCGGAACTATCCGACGTCGAAGTACGAGGTCTCCAGGTAGTCGTGCACGGCCTTGGCGTGAACCCGGAACGAACGGCCCACACGGACTGCCGGCAGCTCACCGCTGTGCACGAGCCGGTAGACCGTCATCTTCGAAACCCGCATCAGAGATGCGACCTCGGCGACCGTGAGGAACTGCGAGCCCGAGGTCGCGTTGCTCACTGCGCCGGTCCTGTCACCAGGATTGTCTGCAGGTGCCATGAATTACTCATACCTCCGGAGCACGCGTCGCGGCCGCCGGCTTCCCCTCCGGCGGACACCAGACACGCACGTGCTTAAAGGAGCTTAGCGTGGCTGATGTGAAAAAAGCGACGTGAGTTGTGTGAATGTTGCGCCGGTTGTGACCTTCTGACCCTACATACTGGGGTTTCTCGCCAAACTACCCCAAAATCATGGGGCGTCGACGTCGCTTCGCCCCCCGTTGGGGCCGCTCAAACCCTCAATGTCGGGTCGATGTCCGGCCTTCTTGCTGGCCGCTGCACACGCCCGGGTCGCCTCATAGACACCGTGCCGGAAGCCGTTCGCCTCGAACTCCCGGATGGCCGCCGCGGTCGTTCCGCCGGGCGAGGTGACCGCGGCACGCAGGTCGACCGGCGACAGACCCGACTCGCTCAGCAGCAGACCCGCACCGCGGATGGTCTGCACGGTCAGCTCGCCGGCCTGCACCCGGCTGAGGCCGAGCGCGACGCCCGCGTCGATCATGGCCTCGGCCATGAGGAACACGTAGGCGGGCCCGGACCCGGAGATGGCGGTGACGGCGTCCATGTGCCGCTCCGGTACCACCGCGACCTTGCCGACGGTCTCGAGTAGCCGCACCACCGCGTCGAGCTGTTCGTCGCCGACGTAGCGGCCGACCGACACCGCCGACATCGCCTCGTTGACCAGCATCGGGGTGTTGGGCATGACGCGCACCACCGGCGATCCCGCCTGCAGGCCGTTCTCGTAGCGCGACAGCGGCAGCCCGGCGACCAGGGTGACGGTGACACGTTCGGTCTCGGCGGCATCCTCGGCGCTGGACAGTTCCCGCAACACCGAGTCGACGTCGTCGGGCTTGATCGCCAGGAACACGTAGTGCGCACCCTCGGCGGCCGTCGTCACGTCGGTGACCAGCACGCCGTATTCGTCGGCGATCTCCTTCGCACGTTTCGGCATCTTTTCGGCGACGACGAGATCCTTGGTCTGCTTGCCGGACTGGATCAGGCCGGCCAAGAGCGCTTCGCCGATCTTGCCGCCACCGACGATGGCGATGCGTTCGGTCACTGGTGATGCCTTTCTGAACTGATGTCTGGGGGACTGATGCCTGGCGTCGCGCCGGTCACGACTGCTGCGGGATGAGGGCGAGCTGCCGCGACTGCGCGACGACGGTACCGGTCGAGTCCACCACGAGGTGATCCTCCTCGAACATGCCGGGTCCCACCTCGGTGCTCGTCGCCGCGAACCGCAGCCACCCGGGCGCCGGGTGACGACGCACATAGGTGGTGAGTTGCACCGTCGGGGCCCAGCCGAACAGGGCGAGGTTCATCACCACCGGCGGCGAGATGTCGCAGACCAGCACCGCGAAATCGGTGTCGGGTGCACGGTCCTCCTTGGGCCGGACCCACCCACGCACGACGGGCGCGCCGGTCTCCCCGCGGACGATGGGGAATGTGGCCGGATCCAGCACGAGGTCCAGCGCCGGCCCGAGGTGCATGACCTCGGATACCGGGGAGTTGTCGATGCCGATGCCGTCGGCGGGCGGCTCGGCCGCGGTGTCGTCGAGGATCGTCGGCGCCGAATGGTGCGGGGTGCCCGTGTCGGGTCGGGCACAGGTCACCGACGAGGGCACCATGGTCCGGCCGTTCTGCACCGCATCCACCGTCATCACGGTGACCGTGCGTCCACGTTTGCGGACCGTGACCTCGAGGTCGATCTCGGCGGCATCGGGCGCCGCGAGGAAGTCGCTGGTGATCGCGACCGGCATCTTGCCCAGGGCTCGGTCGTCGCCGGCCGGCGCGAGGTCGGTCAGCGCTTGCGCCGCAGCACGCGCGACGATCATCTGCAGGCTGCCGCCGTGCACCTTGGGGCCGATCGTGAAGACCGGATCGATCACCGCGCGGTAGGTGATGCGGTCCTCTCCCGGCCGGGACACCTCGGTGAGGGTCAGCAGGTCGGCAAGCTTACGGCTCATGTCGGTTCCCCCTCGGCTGCGCCGGGAGGTCAGCTCCGTTCGGAACGCACACGCCCGGCATCGTCGGCAGACAGCCCCCGTGCGAGGTGCCGCCGGGCAAAATCTAGCGAACGGGCCAGCAGCGCACTGCGTTCGGGTTTGGTGCGGGCCGAGCTGGTTGTGACCTCGAGCACAACGGTGCCGGCGAAGTCGCTGTCGGCGAGTCGGCGGCAGATCTCCGCGCAGGGTTGATCGCCGTCGCCGGGCATCAGGTGTTCGTCGGTGGCGGCGCCGTCGCCGTCGGCGAGGTGGAGATGGCTCATCGCCGATCCCATCCGCTCGAACATCGCGATCGCGTCGGCGCCGGCCGTCGCGGTGTGGGAGAGGTCGAGGGTGTAGTGCGCGTAGCCGTCGTCGGTTGGGTCGATGGACTTGCCGAACGCGGACGCGGAGATCCCCGGGCCGCCGCCCCGCTCGCGGAGCCGACGCGCCGACCGCTCGCCCGCCCCGAACAGGCGGTCCACCCGCATCGGGAACATGTTCTCCACCGCGACGTCGATGCCGCTGTCGTCCTCGAGTTCGGCGACGAGGTCGTCGAACCCCTCGACGTAGGCACGCTGCCAGCGGAACGGCGGGTGCACCACGACCGTCTGCGCGCCCAGGTCCTCGGCCGCCTGGACCGAGCGGCCGAGCTTCACCAGCGGGTCCCGCCCCCACACCCGCTGGGAGATCAGCAGACACGGCGCATGGACCGACAGCACGGGGACCTGGTAGCGCTCCGAGAGGTACTCGACGTGCTTGATGTCCTGGCTGACCGGTTCGCCCCACACCATCAGCTCGACGCCGTCGAACCCCAGCTCGGCGGCGTAGGCGAACGCGGCTTCGGTGTTCTGCGGATACACCGACGCGGTGGACAGTGCGACGGGGATCTCGCCGCGGTGCGCAGGCAGGATGGTGTTCACGAGCCGATCAGGTGGCCAACAACACGAGCGGACCGATCGTGACGATCAGACCCACTCCCATCGCCAGCAGTGTGGTGGTCAGGTCCTTGGTGCGCCGCACGAGGTGCGCGAAGGTGACGATGCCGAAGATCACCAGCACGGCCAGCACCAACGCGAAGTACACGTTCCACTTCCACAGCTCGGTGAACCCCCAGAACAGCCCGACGCCGACGGCCAGTCCGGCCAGCGCCTGCCCGATGATCAGCAGCCAGGCGAGGACCGGCGACGTCTCGTCCGGGCGGTCCGCGGACGCCACTGCGTCGGTGGACGTGGCGACGGCATCCGTGTTCGTGGTGCCCGTGTTCGTGGTCTCCGCCGCGGTCCCGGCGGTCGTCGACGGGACGCTCTCGGCCGATTCGGTGTCGCCGACGACGTCGTGGTCCGTCGTCGGATGGGCCGACGGCGGATCGGCGATGTCCGCGGAGTCGACGGCGTCGGGCCCGGCGGCCGCCGATGCGGAGCCGGCGTTCTCGGTGTCGGCGATCTCGGTGTCGGCGCCGGGGGTTTCGGCGGTGTCCGCAGAATCGGGCGCCGTGGTGCCCGCCTCGGCGGCCGAGGTGTCGGTCGCGTCGGCACCGAGGGAGTCGCCGTCCGATGCGTCGTCGGTGTCGGGCCTGTTGTCGGTGGTGGTGTGCACAGCTCCGGCGACCACCGGGGCGGCCATCATGCCCAGCACGGCTCCGTTGTCGGCGGTCTGGTCGTCGACCGAGCCGTCGGCGACCTCGTCGACGGCGCCTGCCTCGCGCTGCTCGCGTTCCCGGGCAGCTGCCGGACGAGCCGACCGATCCTTGTTCTTGCGGCGTCCGAACAGCTTCCGACGCGGCTTCGGCTCGTCCTCCTCGACGTCGGCGAACGCCCGGTAGGAATCGAAGTCCTCCATCACCTCGCCGAAGTTCTCGCCAGTGGTGGTGTCACTGCCGGGCGATGTCGCTGGGGCGGCGAGGTCGACGACGTCGACATCGTCGGAGTCCACCACCACGAGGCCCTCGCGATCGTCGCCGACCACCGGGATGATGCCGGTGACCGCGTTCGCGTTCTCGGTCTCCTCGGCCGACGCGCCGGCCGGTTCGGGCCGCTTCGTCGACGCGCGCTGGGCAACGTCGGCGGCACTGAAGTCGCGCGTGGCCGGCGGGGCGAACCCGGGCATGCCGCTCGACGGCACCGGCGGTGACGTTCGGGGGGTCGACGGCCTCGGGGCCGAGGAATCAGAGCTGGTCGGCCGGGGTGTCGGCGCCGGGTCGACGGAACGGTCGGGTACCGGACGGTCCTCCGCGTAGCGTCGCGCGACGGGAGTGGCCGAGCGCGGGAACGGTCCGGAGGCCGGGCCGGCGCCGCGACGACGCGGTGCGGTCGACGGCGCGGACTCGCCCGACGAGGATGGGGTCTCGGCATCGGCGGATCGGATGCGCGGGATCTCCCCGGTCAGCTCCGACACCGAGACCGCACCCTCGCGGCCCACCCGGCGCCGGTTGCGCGACTCGCGCCCCGGGGCGGTCGACGTCCCGCCGTCCTCCCGGCTGCGGGCCAACAACTCCGAGACCGAGATCGGTCGGGAGTCGGTGTCATCAGGCCCGCTCGCTCGTCCCCCGGAACCCGATTCGCTAGCCATACAGGGTGCTCTCCGTCCTCGATGTTGCTCGCCCGCACGCCGGACGCTCGTTCGTGTCGGCGCTTGTCTCGCCCGTCCGGTTGCGGATTCGTCCGTACCGTCAGCCGCCGGAACCGACGGCCTCGGCCGCGACGGCCTCCGCCGCCTGCACCGGCTCGGCGTCGAGCCGTCGCAGGATGACCCCCTCGCGCAGAGCCCACGGACAGATCTCAAGTGTATCTATTGACATCGCCCGCATGGCCGCCTCCGCGACGAGCGCTCCCGCCACCAGCTGTCCGGCCCGATCGGCGCTGACACCCTCGAGTTCGGCGCGGTCGTCGCGTGTCATCCGCGAGATGAACGAGATCAGCTGACGCAGACCGTTGGAGGTGAGCTCCCGTTTCACCCGCGGACCCGCGCTCGACGGTGCGGCGCCGGTCAGCCGGGCGAGACTGCGGAACGTCTTGGAGGTACCCACTGCGAGGTCGGGGCGACCCGGCGCGGTCAGCTCCTTGGCCACCGGCCGGAGCTCGGCGTCGAGCCAATCCCGCAGCACCGCGACCCGGCGGCGATCCGGCGGGTCACCCGGCAACCACTCACGTGTCAGGCGACCCGCGCCGAGCGGCAGGGACATCGCCGAGTCGGGCTCCTCGTCGACGCCGTTGGACATCTCCAGCGAGCCGCCACCGATGTCGAGGGCGAGGATGCGGCCGGCGCTCCAGCCGTACCAGCGGCGCACGGCCAGCGAGGTGAGCCGGGCCTCGTCGTGGCCGGACAGGACCGTCACCTCGACGCCGGTCTTGGCGGCCACGCGGGCGAGGACCTCGTCGCTGTTGCTCGCATCGCGTACCGCGGAGGTCGCGAACGCCATGATCTGTTCACAACCGGACGTCGACGCGATGTGGGTGAACTCGTCGACCGACTCGATCAGCTTGGACGCCGCGCGGTCGGTGAGACACCCGCGGTCGTCGATCTGTTCGGCGAGCCGCAGAACGGACTTCGTCGAACTCATCGGGTTGGGATGGCCACCGCGATGGGCATCAACGACCAGCAGGTGAACGGTGTTGCTGCCCACGTCGAGCACTCCTAGACGCACGGACCCCAAGAGTACTGCCTGGCGTGGTGCCATCGGGACGCGGCAGGCCCAAACATGCGGGTCCGCCCATCGGGCGCCACCTCGCCGACGGCGGTTACCGTTGAGTTGTGACCCGTACCGAAGCCTCGCGCCCCGCGGCCCCCGAACGCATGACCCCCGCGCCCGAGGTCGATCTCGACTTTCCGCGCGAATGGTACGAATTCGCCGATCCGGAGAACCCGGAACACGTAATCAAGGCCGACCTGACCTGGCTCCTGTCCTATTGGACATGTGTGTTCGGGACACCGGCCTGCCAGGGCATCATCGAGGGCCGCGAGAACGACGGATGCTGCAGCCACGGCGCATATCTGTCCGACAAGGACGACCGCAAGAAGCTCGCCAAGGCGATGGCGATGCTCACCGAGGACGACTGGCAGTTCTACAAGAAGGGCACGGGCAAGGATCCGCTCGGCCCACGCGGCTACCTCGAAGAGGGCGACCTCGACGACGAACCGGCCCTCAAGACCCGGAAACACAAGGGCGCGTGCATCTTCCTGAACCGTCCGGGCTTCGCCGGCGGCGAGGGATGCGCGCTGCACTCGATGGCGCTGAAACGGGGCCTGGAACCCCTGACCGTCAAGCCCGACGTCTGCTGGCAACTCCCCATCCGACGCGAACAGGACTGGGTGGAACGTCCGGACGGCACCGAGGTGCTCCGCACCACGATCACCGAGTACGACCGTCGCGGCTGGGGCGAGGGCGGTCACGACCTCAAGTGGTACTGCTCCGGCTCCCCCGACGCCCACGTCGGCGCCACCCAGGTGTGGCAGTCGTATGCGCCGGAACTGACCGAACTCATCGGCCGACGCGCCTACAAGGCGCTGGCCGACGCCTGCCGACGACGAAACGGACTGGGCCTCATCGCCGTTCACCCGGCGACGACGGCCGCGACCAGTCGGCGGGACAGCGATCAGAAGTACAACCTCATCGAGGAGTAGGGGTTGGTTGTGCCCGCGTTTCGTGGGTCGGTTGGGGTTTTTCGGCAAGCGTTTCGTGCGTCTCGGCTTTGCCTTTCGTGTCGAGTGGGCGCTGTTTTCGGTCGAGTGGGCGCGGAAGTTGGCGAAGCATCGTGCGTTTGGCGGGATGCCGCGCCCACTCGACCGAAAACAGCGCCCACTCGACCTCCGTGCTGGGCACGTTGGGAGGTGAGCCTTCGTTGCCCACTCGACCTCCGTGCTGGGCACGTTGGGAGGTGAGCTTTCGTTGCCCACTCGACCTCCGTGCTGGGCACGTTGGTGAGGTGAGGAGCGGTGGCTTACGGCTCGTACTTGTAGCCGAGGCCGCGGACGGTGACCAGGTGCTTGGGGTTGCCGGGGTCGGGCTCGATCTTGGACCGCAGCCGCTTGACGTGCACGTCGAGGGTCTTGGTGTCCCCGACGTAGTCGGCGCCCCACACGCGGTCGATCAGCTGTCCGCGGGTCAGCACCCGGCCGGCGTTGCGCAGCAGGTATTCGAGGAGGTCGAACTCCTTGAGCGGCAAGGTGATCGACTCGCCGTTGACGGCGACCGTGTGGCGCTCGACGTCCATGCGGACCGGGCCCTCCTCGATGACACCGATGGCGAGTTCCTCCTCGCCGACGTCACCGCCGCGGCGCAGCACCGCGCGGATGCGGGCGATCAGTTCGCGGGCCGAGTACGGCTTGGTGACGTAGTCGTCGGCACCGAGTTCGAGGCCGACGACCTTGTCGATCTCGCTGTCGCGCGCGGTCACCATGATCACCGGGACGCTCGAGCGTGAGCGCAGGGCCTTGCAGATCTCGGTACCCGACATGCCCGGCAGCATCAGGTCCAGCAGCACGATGTCGGGGCTCACTCGGTCGAATGCCGAGATCGCTTGCGCCCCATCGTTGATGACACTGGCCTCGAAACCTTCTTTGCGGAGCAGAAAGGCCAGCGGGTCGGCCAGGGATTCCTCGTCCTCGACGATCAGTACGTGCGTCACCGATGAAGTTCCTCTTGTCGTTGGGCATGGTCGACTGTCCGGGCGATCCCCGGCTCGCTCTGGGGGTGTTCGACGGCAACCGGGTCGGACACGCCGTCGTCGATCACGAGATCGGGCACCTCTCCGGCACCTGCGATCTCGGCCGTGAGGTCCTCGGGGATGCAGAGGGTGAAGGTCGATCCGGTGCCGGGTTTGCTCCACAACCCGATCGACCCGCCGTGGTTGGCCGCCGCGTGCTTGACGATCGCGAGGCCCAACCCGGTGCCACCGGTCAGTCGCGAGCGAGCCTTGTCGACCCGGAAGAACCGCTCGAACACGCGCTCCTGATCCTCGCGCGCGATGCCGATGCCGCGGTCGGTCACCGCGATCGCGACCATCGGCCGTCCGTCGATCGGGGTGATCCGTCGGCTGATGGACACGGTCGTGTTCGCCGGCGAATAGGCGATCGCGTTCACCACCAGGTTGCTGATCGCGGTCAGCAGCAGCACACGGTCGCCACGCACGTGCAGCCCGGTGTCGTCGTCGGTCCGGAGCGTGATGCCCGCCGCCTCCGCGGTTGTGGCCGAGGACTCGACTGCTTCGCGGACCAGGTCGTCGACGTCGACGGCGGTGAACTCCTGCGTCTCGCCGCCCTGCAGGCGGGACAGGGCGATGAGTTCGCTGACCATGTTGCCGAGGCGATCGGCCTCGGTGAGCACCCGCCGGCCGAAGTGCTCGACGGATTCGGGGTCGTCGGACGATTCGAGCAGCGCCTCGGCGAGCAGGCCGATCGCACCGACCGGCGTCTTCAGCTCGTGGGAGACGTTGGCGACGAAGTCGCGGCGGGTGGCCTCGACCCGGCTGTGCTCGGTGTCGTCGGTGCCGTAGACCACGGCGTAACTCTCGTCCTCGTGGGCGACCAGACGGACCAGGCATCGAACCGACTCGACCTGGCGGGTGGTCGCGCGTCCGGTGGAGACGAACCCGAACGACGACTGGACCGGGGTGAACTCGAACCGGGCCTCGGCCTTGGTGTCGAGGACTTCCTTGGCGGCGTCCCACACCGCGTCGGCGAGCAGCCGGTCGTGGACGACGCCCAGCTCGACGGCCTGGTTGTTGAACAAGACGACGTCGCGGAATCGATCGACCACCGCGACCGCGTTCTCACTGTTGCGGACGATGAGGCTGAGCAGCCCCGCCTTGGTCATCCGCCCGTCGTCGGTGGTGACGGAGACGTCCGAGTCACGGAGCTCGGCGGTCTCGGCCACCTCACGCGGTGCGTTGGCGGCGATCACCCGGCGGCTGACCAGCCCCGTCACGGCGGATGCGGTCTCCGCCGACGGGTGGTCGTCAGCCGACGACTTGGTGCGGGAGAAGAGTGGGCCACGGCCATGGCGCCGCGCGCTGAATCCGATGATGATCCCACCGGCAAGGCAGACAAGAGCGATGGCGATCGCCGCGACGAGCTGTGCAACGGTCACAATGGCAGCTTACGGCCCGACGAACGCACTCTGCACATTCGAAGGCATTGTTCTGCCGCTGTTCATATGGCGTTCCACCTACCCACTGTGCCGATGGGGTGCCGCTGCTATTGCCACCGCACCCCCGGGTTCACTGCGGTACCGGCACCGCCATGTCCGCATACTCCGGATGCTGCGTGATGAACCGCTGCACGTACGAGCAGACCGGCACCACCTGCTTGCCCGCGTCGCGGATGTCGTCGAGGACCTCCCGGACGAGCTGCCCCGCGTAACCGTGACCGCTGTACTGCTCGTGGATCACGGTGTGGGTCAACACCACCTGATATGGCTCCGACACGTAGTCGAGGTAGCCCACGACCTGCTCGTCGTCGATGACGTAGTCCCCGGACTCTGTCGACCCGGCTGTGGAACCCGGCTTCAGGATCGCCTCGTAGCGTTCCTGAGCTGGGGAATGATTGATCCTCAGACTCCCGACGTTCGCCATGGCATCCAATGTAGCGTGCATCACATCATCGGGACCATGACGTTTTCATTACAGCTGGTCAGCCGCTGATCACTTCTGTCCCTGCGCCGCCACCGCTGCCGCACCGGCCGCCGCAGCCTCCGGATCGAGGTAGGTGCCGCCGGGATTGAGCGGTTTCAGATCGTCGTCGAGGTCGTAGCGCAACGGGTTGCCGGTGGGGATGTTGAGGCCGGCGATGTCCTCGTCGGAGATCTCGTCGAGGTACTTGACGAGCGCGCGCAGCGAGTTGCCGTGCGCCGCGATGAGGACGGTCTTCCCCGCCCGGATGTCGGCGGCGATGGTCTCGGTGAAATACGGCACCATCCGCTCGACGACGTCTTTGAGGCACTCGGTCAGCGGCACCTCGGCCAGATCGGCGTAGCGCGCGTCGTCGGTCTGGCTGTACTCGGCGGTGGGGTCGATCGGCGGCGGCGGGGTGTCATAGCTGCGGCGCCAAAGCATGAACTGCTCGTCCCCGAACTCTTCTTTGATCTCGGCCTTGTTGAGGCCCTGCAGCTTGCCGTAGTGGCGCTCGTTGAGCCGCCAGTCACGGGTGACCGGAATCCAGTGGCGGTCGGCCTTGTCGAGCGCGATCTGAGCGGTCTGGATGGCCCGCCGCAACAACGACGTGTAGAGGATGTCGGGCAGGACGTCGTGCTCGATGAGGAGTTCACCGGCTCGTAGCGCCTCGGCCTCACCTTTCTCGGTGAGGGCCACATCGACCCATCCGGTGAACTGATTGGACGCGTTCCATTCGCTTTCGCCGTGCCGCATCAGAATGAGGGTGCCGTTGCTCATGAGAGAAGTCTCGCACACCCTGGCCGCGCATTCCGTCCGCATCAAATCGGTCAACGAACGCGCGAATCACCGGAATCCGGTCTAGCTTCACTACATGACCGTCAGCGCGGATACCGGCGCGACAGGCGCCGGCAAATCCGATCAACAACCCGAACTCAAGCGTGTCCTCGGCTGGAAGTTGCTGCTGCTCTTCATCATCGGCGACATCCTGGGGACCGGCGTCTACGCCCTGACGGGCCAGGTCGCGGGCGAGGTGGGCGGTGCGGCGTGGTTGCCGTTCCTGATCGCCTTCGCCGTCGCCACCCTCACCGCGTTTTCCTATCTCGAACTGGTCACCAAGTATCCCCAGGCCGCCGGCGCCGCTCTGTATGTCCACAAGGCGTTCGGGGTGCACTTCCTGACCTTCATCGTCCTGTTCACGGTGATGTGTTCCGGCATCACCTCGGCAACGACTGCGTCGCGCGCGTTCTCGGCGAACATGCTGACCGCATTCAGCGGCGGCGACAGCCCGGAATCGACCAATCCGGCGCTGCTGTTCTTCGCCATCGGCTTCCTGCTGCTCGTCATGTTCATCAACTTCCGCGGCGTCGCCGAAGGTGTGGGCACCAACGTGGTGCTGACGCTGGTCGAGCTCACCGGCCTGCTGCTGGTGATCTTCATCGGCTATTGGTTCATCATCGGCGGCAACGCCGAACACTGGGATGCGGTGGTGGCCTTCGAAACCACTGCGGACAAGAACGCCTTCGTCGCGGTGGCGGCGGCGACCGCGTTGGCGTTCTTCGCCCTTGTCGGATTCGAGGACTCGGTCAACATGGCCGAGGAATGCAAGGAACCCACCCGGATCTTCCCGAAGGTGATGCTGACCGGCCTGGGGATCACCGCGGTGGTCTACGTGCTGATCGCCATCGCGGCGGTGGCGATCGTCCCCGTGGGCGATCTCGCCGACAGCGACACCCCGCTCGTCGAGGTCGTCGAGGCGGCGGCCCCGGACTTCCCGATGACCGAACTGCTGCCGTGGATCTCGATGTTCGCCGTCGCGAACACCGCGCTGATCAACATGATGATGGCCAGCCGCCTGCTGTACGGGATGTCGCGACAGGGCGTGCTGCCGAAGTTCCTGTCCTACGTCCACCCGGGCCGCCGCACCCCGTTCGGTGCGATCATCTTCACCACCGTCATCGCGCTCTGCCTGCTCGTCTACGTCAGCTCGGACCCGGAGAGCAACGTCGTCGGGCTCCTCGGCGGCACCACCGCCCTGCTGTTGCTGGCGGTGTTCACCGTCGTCAACATCTCGGTCCTGGTTCTGCGCCGGGACAAGGTGCAGCACAAGCACTTCAAGACGAACACGGTGTTCGCCGTGCTCGGCGCGGTCACCTCGGGCGCGCTGACGCTGCCGTTCGCCCGCGCCGACAACGAGCAGTACGTGATCGCCGGCTGGCTGCTGCTACTCGGTGTGGTCCTGTGGGTCTTCACCTACTGGTGGCATCGTCGTCAGCACATCCCCGACGATCGGCATCTCGAAGAGATCAACTAGCACAAGGGTCGAGTGGGCGCTGTTTTGCGTCGAGTGGGCGCGGCAGTCGTAAGCCAAGCTCCGGACGCCACCAGCACGGAGGTCGAGTGGGCGCTGTTTTCAGTCGACTGGGCGCGGCCATCCACCTGACCGCGCACAGCCGACGAAATCCCGCGCCCAGTCGACTGAAAACAGCGCCCACTCGACACGAAAGAGCACCCACTCGACGTCGCGAGCGAAGGTTACTTCCGCAGGTCCTTGCGCAGGATCTTGCCGGAAGCGGACTTCGGGATCGCCTCGATGAACTCGACCGCGCGAACCTTCTTGTGCGGAGCCACCTTTGCCGCGACGAACTCGATCACCTCATCGGCGGTCAGCTCGGCGTCGGCCTGCTTGACGACGAACGCCTTGGGGATCTCCTCACCGTCGTCGTCGACCGCACCGACAACGGCGGTGTCAGCGATCTTCGGGTTGGTCAGCAGCAGTGCCTCGAGTTCGGCGGGCGGAACCTGGTAGCCCTTGTACTTGATCAGCTCCTTGAGCCGGTCGACGATGTAGACGCAGCCGGTGGGATCGACCTGGGCCAGGTCACCGGTGTGCAGGTAGCCGTCCGCGTCGATGGTGTCGGCGGTGGCCTGCTCGTTGTTGAGGTAGCCGAGCATCACGTTCGGCCCCTTCACCCACAGTTCCCCGGGTTCGGACAGCCCCTCGCTCGGCAGGTCGATCTCGTCGCCCGTGGCCGGGTCCACGATCTTGTTCTCGGTGTTGGGGATCGCCCATCCGGTCGACGACAGCGGCGGATCCTCCTGACCCAGGGCCGCTTGCGTGTCGATCGGGATCAGGTGACTCACCGGCGACAGCTCGCTCATCCCGTAGCCCTGCAACATGTGCAGGTCCAGCCGTTTCGCAACCGCCTTGCCGAGCTCGTCGTCGAGGGGCGCGGCACCCGACATCATCATCTCCAGCGACGACAGGTCATAGCTGTCGACGATGGGGTGCTTGGCCAGCGCGACCGCGACCGGCGGCGCGATGTAGGCGCTGGTCACCTTGTGGTTCTGGATGTTCTCGAGGAACTCGACCAGGTCGAACTTCGGCATGATGATCAGCCGGCCGCGGTTGTAGAGAGCCGCGTTGAGCAGCACGGTCATGCCATAGATGTGGAAGAACGGCAGCACCGCGATCACCACGTCGTCGGCGGTCATGCCCTGCAGTGGCTTGATCTGGGCGACGTTGGCGACGAGGTTGCGGTGGCTGAGCGCAACACCCTTCGGGTTGCCGGTGGTGCCGGAGCTGTACGGCAGCGCCGCCACGTGGGTGACCGGGTCGATGGTGACGTCGGGTGCGGGGAGATTGGGGGCGAGCAGATCCACCGCATTGGGGTGTCCGGTCGCCTTGAGTCCGGCGCCGTCGAGGATGATCAGGTCCGCATCCGAGATGCCGACCTCCTTCGCCGCAGCCTTGGCCTGTTCGGCCAGCGGAGACACCGTGACCAGCATCTTCGCCTTCGAATCGGTGAGCTGCTTGGCGATCTCCGGCGCGGTGAACAGTGCGTTGATCGTCGTCGCCGTGCCACCTGCGCGCAGGATGCCGTGGAACACGGTCGCGAACGCCGGGATGTTGGGCGACAGGATCCCGACCACGTCACCGACACCGATCCCCTTCGCCGCCAGGGCGCCCGCCGCGGCGTGGATCTGCCCGATCAGGCGAGCGTAGGTCGTCTCGTCGCCGGACTTGGGGTCGACCAGCGCGACCCGATCCATGTCGTCGTCGGCGATCGATCCGAACAGGAAGTCGTAGACAGTCTGATTCGGGATCTCGACATCGGGAAAGGGACTCTTGAAGCTCATGACACCTCCGTTGGGATTCCGACAAATCGTAGCAACACTCGTTGTCACGATCTGTCCGAGCGTGTCCGCATCATCCGTTTCCCCGTAGCAGATCATGCGTGGACAGCGCACAACTCTACGTCGCCCGGGCGACCGTGACCGCGACTCCCCCAAATTACCCGTCGACCCACCAAGAATATTGACTTCCGATAGCTACACATCGATTATCGATACATGAACGTCGACAATCGAGTCGTCATCCCGCTTCGCGCCGCGCTGCTGGTCCTGCTCGCCGTACTGATCGTGCTGCAGACGCTGTCGTTCCCGGGACAGTTCGCGCACATGGCGGCCGAGTCGCCCGAGTCGGCCCACCTGCGCTGGCCGGCGACAGCGCTGGCGGCGTTCCTGATCCTGTGCGTCGAGGTGGTGCTGGTCTGCATCTGGCGACTGCTCACCTTGGTCCGCGGCGACCGGATCTTCACCCGGGCGTCGCTGATCTGGGTGGACGTGATCGTCTGGACGGTGGCCGTCGGCTGGGTCGCATTCGCGGCCGCCTTCGTCTACGTGGGCGTCAACGCCGACGACCCGGGTCTGCCGCTGCTGATGTTCGTGTGTCTGACGTTCGTCGCGGTGTTCGGTCTGCTGATGATCGTCATGCGCGCGCTGCTCCGGCAGGCCACCGACCTGCGCACCGACATGGATGCGGTGATCTGATGCCGATCATCGTGCGCATCGATGTGGAACTGGCGAAACGGAAGATGAGCGTCGGCGAGTTCGCCGAACGCGTCGGACTCACACCGGCCAACGTGTCGGTGCTGAAGAACGGTCGCGCCAAGGCGATCCGGTTCAGCACGCTCGAGGCCATGTGTCGCGTGCTCGACTGCCAGCCCGGCGACATCCTCGAGTTCGTCGACGAGGAGTGAAACCCCACCCTTCGAGACGCCCTCCGCAAGCTCCGGGCTCCTCAGGGATCGGGGGGAGAAGGCTCCTCAGGGATCGGGAGGGAGTCCCGCGGCGTCGACCGCGGTGGTCTCGCCGGGCACGTACCGGCCGGGCAGGGGTTCGCCGGGCTCGGGTAGCGCGTCCTTGTCGATGAGGTGCTCGAAGGCCAGGAGGTTGCGCAGCGACTCGCCGCGCGACACCCGCCAGGCCCATTCGCGCTGGATGGACGTCAGGAATCCGAGTTCGAGGAGCGTGTTGAAGTCGCCGTCGGCGGCCTCGAGGACCTGTCCGAGCACGCGGTCGAGCTCGTCGGCGGTCAGCGCGTCACCGGAGATCCGCCCGACGAGGTAGATGTCGCCGGTGTTGTCGATGGTGTAGGCGACGCCGTAGAGACGTCGGTTGCGCCGCAACAGGTAACGATAGACGGTCTCGTGGTTTTCGTCGGGCCGGCGGCACACGAACGCCTCGACCCGGACACCGTGCGGCCCCGCGGTCAGCAGGACGGTGGTCGTGAGCTTGCGGTCGCCGGGGAGTTCGAGGACGAAGTGATCGGCCTGTGCGCCCGACGCGTCCCGACGGCTGAATTCGATCTCACGCTCGGTCAGGGCCTTCTCGAGAACGTCGACGATCTCCGCCTGATTCATGCGATCACCCCACTACGGTTGCTGCCCAACAGTTCCTGCGGTTGTCTACTGCCCCACCGGCATCTTCGCCCGGACGCGCCGCCAACGCCGGGCGGAACGGCGCGCCGAGGCGGCGCCGATCGATCCGGGGTTGCGGGCGGCGAAGGACTGCATGGCCGCCGAGTAGCTGGCCAACAGTTCGGTGGACGTGTGCTCCCAGGAGAATTGCTCGGCATGCGGACGGGCGTGGCGACGCATGTCGGCCAACCGGTCGGGCGCGGCGAGGAGACCGTCGATGGCCGCCGTCCAGTCCTCGACGTCGTGACCGTCGACGAGAACTCCCGACTTCCCGTCGGCCACAGCAACACTCAGCCCACCGACGTCGGCGGCGACGACCGGGGTCCCGCATGCCTGCGCCTCGATCGCGACGAGGCCGAAGCTCTCCGAATAGCTGGGCACCGTGACGAGGTCGGATGCGCAGTAGACCTGGGCCAGCCGTCCGGCGGGCTGCGGCGGCAGGAAGGACACGGCGTCGCCGATGCCGAGTTCGTCGGCGAGATCGATGAGTGCGGTCGGTTGATCGAGCCCCGTTCCCGACGGGCCGCCGACGACGAGTACCCGCACGCGGCGCCCCGTCGTGCGTGCCCGGCCGATGATCGGGGCCGCGGCCGACAGCAAGATGTCCGGCGCCTTCAGCGGCTGTATGCGCCCGACGAACGTCAGGACCGTCTCGTCGGGGTCCAGGCCGAGTTCGGCGCGGGCCGCCGACCGCGGGCCCGGCGCATACGTGTCGAGATCGGCACCCGGATTCACCACGTCGATCCGGGCTCGATCGGCGTGATACATCGAGACGAGTTCGGTGGCCTCGGTGTCGGTGTTGACCACCATGCGGTCGGCTTCGTCGACGACCTGCTGCTCGCCGATGACCCGCAACATCGGTTCGGCGGTGTCGCCCTTCGCCAGTGAGGCGTTCTTCACCGCGGCCAGGGTGTGCGCGGTGTGCACCAGTGGCACGCCCCACCGGTCGCGGGCCAGCCACCCGACCTGCCCGGAGAGCCAGTAGTGCGAGTGGATCAGGTCGTAGTACCCGGGCTTGTGCATGGCCTCGGCGCGCAGCACACCTGCGGTGAACGCGCAGAGTTGCGCCGGGAGGTCGCGCTTGTCGAGCCCCTCGAACGGGCCGGCCACCACGTTGCGGACCGTGACGCCGGGTGCCGCGGAGACGATCGGCGCATCCGACGACGACGTCGCGCGGGTGAAGATCTCCACCTCGATCCCCCGTTGCGCGAGCCGGGTGGCCGTCTGCCAGACGTAGACGTTCATCCCGCCCGCGTCGCCGGTGCCCGGCTGCGCCAGCGGTGACGTGTGCACGGAGATGAGTGCTACGCGCCGCGGCACCGGTGGGCTGGTCATCCCTCCACCTTAGAGAAAACCGGTCGGGAGCCTTCTTCGCACCCGCTCCCAACTGCCCCGATCCCCGCAGACCGTGTCCGGGATCTCGCCGAGAGTTCCACCACCGGTTGACACTTCTGACAAAGTGTCTCAGGATCTGAACATGACGCCCGAAGTGTCCGACCGCCCGGCGACCTTCACTCTTCGATCCGGCGCCGGCTGGGCCGATCCGTATCCGATGTATGCGGCATTGCGTGACCACGACCCCGTGCACCGGGTGGCGCACCCCGACGACCCGGCCGCCGACTTCTGGGTGCTCACCCGCCACGCCGATGTGCTCGCGGCCGCCGACGACACCGCGACGTTCTCGTCGGCGCAGGGACTGACCGTCACCTACGGCGAACTCGAGGCGATCGGGATGGCCGACCATCCGCCGATGGTGATGCAGGATCCGCCGTCGCACACTGCGTTCCGCAAGCTGGTCGCGCGGGGCTTCACACCGCGGCAGGTGATCGACATCGAGCCGCAGGTGCGCGAGTTCGTGGTCGAGCGGCTCGACGGGCTGGCCACCGATGGCCCCGCCGACATCGTCGGCGAACTGTTCAAGCCGCTGCCCAGCATGGTCGTCGCCCACTACCTCGGCGTGCCGGAGGAGGACTGGGGGCGGTTCGACGGCTGGACGCAGGCGATCGTGGGCGCGACGTCGGGCACAGGTGGGATGGCGGCGGCCGCCGAGACCGCCGGGACGGCGACGATGGAGATGCTCGCCTACTTCACCGACCTCGTCGACTTCCGCAAGACCCATCCCGCCGACGACACGGTCTCCCAACTCGTGGCGGCCGGGCTCGCCGACGACCCCGATGACCCGGGCGGACTGCTCTCGATCCTGGCGTTCACCTTCACGATGGTCGCCGGCGGCAACGACACCACCACGGGCATGCTCGGCGGGAGTGTGGGACTGCTGGAACGCCATCGCACGCAGCGCCGGCGACTCGTCGACGACCCCGGGTTGATCTCCGATGCCGTCGACGAACTCCTGCGTCTCACCTCGCCGGTGCAGGGTCTGGCACGGACGACGACCCGAGATGTCACCTACGCCGACCACCCGTCCGGCCCGGTCACCATCCCGGCCGGACGGAAAGTGCTGCTCTGCTACGCATCGGCCAACCGCGATCCGCGAGCATTCGGTCCCGACGCCGACGACCTCGACGTCACCCGCCGGCCCCGCGGCATCCTGACGTTCAGCCACGGCAATCACCACTGCCTCGGCGCCGCGGCCGCCCGCATGCAGGCGCGCGTCGCGCTGACCGAACTGCTCGCCCGATTCCCCGACTTCAGCGTCGATCTCGACGGCATCGAGTGGGCCGACGGCAACTACGTCCGACGTCCGACCCGTGTTCCGTTTCATGTCTGAGCCGTCAATGTCTGGAGGGGCCCGATCGGACTGGCTGGCGACCGAACGCGCCGACCTCGCGACGACCCGCATCCTCGACGTCGCCGAAGAACTGTTCGTCGAGAACGGCGTCGCGGCGGTGACCATGCGGGGCCTCGCCGACGCGGTCGGGTGCTCGCGGGCGACCCTGTACCGCTACTACGCCGGAAAGGCCGAACTCCTCGCGGCTTACGTCGACCGCGCCGCGACCGAACTGGGCGCATCGGTCGCCGCGGCCGTCGGTGACGAGACCTTTCCGGCCGACCGCCTCGTCGCCGCGGTCACCACCGCGGTCGCCGGGGTGCGATCGAACCCAGCATTGTCGGCCTGGTTCGTGCCCGATACCGCCGCTCAGTCGACCTCGCTCGCCCTGGTCTCCCCCGCGATCGAACAGATCACCGTCGTCTTCCTCACCGAGATCCTGCCCACCGCCGACCTCGATGACCTGCGCGAGCGCGCCCGCTGGCTGGTCCGCGTGATCGTCTCCCTGCTGACCAGCCCGGGCGCCTCGGATCACGAGGAACGGGCGCTGCTCGAACGCTTCGTCGTGCCGGTCGTCGTCGGCGACGGCTGACCCGTGCGGTCACCGTTCGGCGGGCACGCGCTCAAACGCGCGGCAGCCAACCACGCGCGCAGGTTGCCGGCTGCGCGTTTGGTTGGAACGTGCGCGCCGCGGCGACCTCGGCCACGTCGCCCGATTTCGACTCGACGCCGGGTTCGCCTACGCTTCTCTCCGTAACGATTGTCATTTGCGTGAGGCGGAGACAGATGAGGCGAGTACTGACCACGTCGGTTGCCCTGATCGGCGCGGGAGCGTTGGCACTCTCGGGCTGCTCGGACGACAACGGCACCGACGCTTCCGGCGCGGCACCCGGAACCCCGACCGTCGTCACCTCGACGAACGTGTGGGCCTCGGTCGCGTCCGCGGTCGGCGGCGAGAACGCAACGGTCACGGCGATGTTCACCGATCCGTCGGCGGACCCACACGAGTTCGAGCCGTCCGCGGCCGACACCGCCGAGGTCGCCGATGCCGACCTCGTCGTGCTCAACGGTGGCCACTACGACCAGTACCTCGAGGACGCGGTCGCCGACACCGGGGTGCCGGCGGTCAACGCGTTCGAGCTCTTCGAGGCGCACGCCTCCGACGGCGAGGCGCAGGAGAGCGACTCCGCGGAGAGCGGTGACGACCACGCCGGCCACGATCACGGTGATCACGACCACGCCGACCACGATCACAGTGCGATGAACGAGCACGTCTTCTACGACCTCGAGGTGGTCGGGGAGGTCGCGACCCAGGTGGGCGACCAGCTCGCGGAGATCGCCCCCGACCACGCCGACGCCTACCGGGCCAACGCCGAGGCGTTCAACGCGGAGATCGACGGTCTGCAGGAGAATCTCGCGCAGATCCGCACCGCCCATGACGGCACCGAGGTCGCGCAGACGGAACCGCTCGCCGACTACCTGCTGGCCGAGGCCGGCCTCGTCGACGCCGCGCCCGCCGGATTCACCCAGGCCGTGGAGGAAGGGCAGTCGCCCTCGGCGGCCGATCGCGCCGCGTTGGAGGACCTGCTCACCGGCCATGAGGTCCATTCGTTGATCTACAACACGCAGGCCGTCGACTCGGTCACCGAAGCGGTTCTGGCCACCGCCCAGGGCGCGAACGTCCCGGTGGTGGAGTTCACCGAGACCCTGCCCGACGGCGTCGACGGGTACGTGGCGTGGCAGACCGCCCAGATCGACGCACTGCGTACCGCTCTCGACTCGGATACCGCACACTGAACCTCATGGCAGACCCCGATCATTCGTCGGCACGCACGGTCATCGACGATGACCCGGCGGCACCGGTCGCGACGTTTGAACGCGCCCGACTCGCCTTCGGCAGCCGTGTGCTCTGGGACGACCTGGACCTGACCATCTCGCGTGGCGAGTTCGTCGCGGTCCTGGGGCCCAACGGTTCCGGCAAGACGTCGTTCCTGCGTTGTCTGCTGGGGCAGTACGGCCTCGACCGGGGCCGCCTGGAGGTCACCGACGCGATCGGCTACATCCCGCAACAGCACGCCGACGACTCGGATCCGATGGCGATGCGTGGTCGCGATCTCGTCGGGTTCGGGGTGGACGGCTCACGGTGGGGTGTGGGTCTGCGCGGACGTGTCCGTCGCCGCCGCCTCGTGGACGCCGCGCTCGCCGAGGTCGGCGCGACGGCCTATGCGAACGCTCCGATGGGCCTGCTCTCGGGCGGCGAACAGCAACGGTTGCGGGTTGCGCAGGCGCTCACCACGAATCCGTCGCTGCTGCTGTGCGACGAACCGCTGTCGAGTCTGGACCCCACCAATCAGCAGCGGGTCGTCGAACTGATCGACGAACGCCGTCGATCCGCGAACACCGCGGTCGTCTTCGTGACCCACGAGATCAACCCGATCCTGCCCTACGTGGACCGGGTGCTGTATCTGGTCGGGGGGCGATTCCGCATCGGGACACCCGATGAGGTGATGACGACCGGGACGTTGTCGGAGCTCTACGGCAGCGATGTCGAGGTATTGCGGGTCAACGGTCGCCTTCTCGTGATCGGCGGCGAGGACAGCCATCACTGTGATCACCTCGCCGAACCGCCCACCTCGCCGGCGCCCACCGCGGCCGGCCGAGAGCGAGACGCCGGCGTATGACGCTCGCACAGCCTTTGGCGGCCGCGGACATCGAGCTCAGTAGCTTCTGGGATCTCAGCGCCACCGCCGACTTGTTGAGTCGTGACTTCGTCCAGCAGTCGTTGCTGGCTATCGCCCTCCTCGGGCTGCTCGGCGGTCTGTTGGGTCCGCTGATCGTGGCGCGGCAGATGTCGTTCGCCGTGCACGGGGTGAGCGAGTTGTCGGTGACCGGCGCGGCGGCGGCGTTGTTGCTCGGCGTCGGGATCAACGTCGGCGGCGTGATCGGGGCGGTCATCGCGGCATCGGTGTTCGGCTACATGGGTAACCGTGCGCGCGAACGAGATTCGGTGATCGGCGTGGTGATGGCGTTCGGCCTCGGTCTCGGCGTGCTGTTCCTCGCGCTCTACGGCAGTGCCCGAACGGGTTTCGCGATGCTCACCGGGCAGGTGGTGAGCGTCGGGACCGACGGGCTGACGGCCGTGGCCATCACCACCGTGGTCGTGCTCGCGGTGATGGCCGTCATCTACCGGCCGCTGCTGTTCGCGTCCCTCGATCCTCGGCTGGCCGCGGCCAGCGGGGTGCCGCTGCGCACCCTGTCGGTGGTGTTCGCCGTACTGATGGGCCTCGCCTGCGCGCAGGGTGTGCAGATCATCGGCGCGCTGCTCGTCATGTCGCTGATGATCACCCCCGCCGCTGCGGCGGCGAGGCTGACCGCGAATCCGACGACGGCCGTGATCGTCTCGATCGTCTTCGCCGAGGTGGCCGCAGTCGGTGGGCTGATCATGTCGTTGGCACCGGGCCTGCCGGTGTCGGTGTTCGTCACGACGATCTCGTTCGTCATCTATGTGATCTGCCGCTGGGCGGGCCATCGACGCCAGTTCGTGACGCGCTGAACAACACCCGCACGCGAGCGCCCGCAGGCTATTCCTCCGCGAACCCCGGATTACAACGGGCCGCGATCATCTCGTCGTCGGTCACCACGGGACGCCCGGGCTCGATGTTCCAGCTCGGCTTGTCGGGTTCCACCAACCGGGCGAAGTCCCAGTGACAGTCGAACTGGGCGCGCATCCCCGGGGTGTCGCCGTCGGGGGCGAGCCGGATCACCTCCGCCCAGGCGATGTCGGCCCCGCGGACGTTGTCGGTCCGGCGACCGGACGTTGTCGGGTAGACCTGCAGACTCGGACCGACCGCCGTGTCCACCCATTCGACGTGGTCGACGTACGGCGGCGGGAGGACGGGGGCCGTGGTCGGCACCGCTGAGGTGGACATCGACGGCGCGGCCGATGTGGTGCTCGCGGCGGCCGTCGTGCTCGCCGGTGCCGCCGACTCGTCGCCGCCGGCACATCCCGCCAGTACGCCCATACCCATTCCGAGCGACAGGAGCCCGGCGGCCAGCCGCCGCGACGATCCCCGAGTGCCGACCATCCCCATACTTCGCAGGTTAGTCAGCGGTAGCCTGCGGGAGTGGGTCACCCACGCGCCATCGCGCTTATGAGTGTCATCGTCGCCGTCACGGTCGGCATCACCGCTTGCGGCATCGGCGGCGGCGAATCGCGGATCACGTCCTCGGTCACCAAGGACTTCAGCGATCGGGTCGCAGTCACCGACACCGGCCTGCGGCTCGACAACCACGACTGGTGGCCCACCGGATTCAACGCGTACCAACTCGGCACCGACTGGTCGGTGAACCGCGGTTGCGGCGCCGAGGTGGACCTCGACGCCTACTTCGGAAAGCTTCCTCCGCACGCACTGACACGCTTCAACCTGTTCTCGATGTTCGTGGTCGACAAGAACAACGGTCTGATCGATTTCGAGCCGCTCGACGCCGTGTTCGACGCCGCCACCCGTCACCGCCAGATGGTGCTGCCCGTCCTGACCGGCAGCACCGGCGAGTGCGAGGACGGCCGGTTCAAGGAGCGCTCCTGGTACGAGGACGGGTGGCGCACCGAGAGGACCCTGGGCGGCATGACGTTCGCCGAGTGGCTGACCACGGCGGTGAACCGGTGGAAGGAACGGCCGACCATCGCCGGCTGGGAGATCGTCGGCGAGCCGGAGGCGAGCGTGTGCACCGCCCGCGGCTGTGACTGGCAGGTGCGGGCGTGCCCACCGGGCGGCGCCCAGGTGTTGCGCACCTTCTTCGACGACGCCGGCGGGATGCTGCACGGCATCGACCCCGGGCGCCCGATCTTCGCCGGATTCGTCGGCGGAGACCAATGCGGACTCGAAGGCGATGACTACGCCGATGTGGCCCGCTCGGAGCATCTCGATGTCCTCGATTTCCATGACTACGGCGGCAATCTGAGCGACTACGGACCGGCCGGCAGCGACCTGCCGACCCGTATCCGGCAGGCCCGCGAGGTCGGAAAGCCGATCATGGTCAACGAGATCGGGGTCGACGCCGGTTCCTGTCTCGACGTCACGACCCGCGCCGACGGGCTGCGGATCAAGATCGGTCAGCAACGCGACGCCGGGACGGCCGGCGCACTGCTGTGGGCCTACGTCCCAGACCCGCGCACCACCGAGTGCACCTACGACATCGGGCCGACCGACCCGGCCTGGCAGGTCGTCGTCGACACGGTCACCTGACGGGTTCGTCCTCGTCCGAGGCCACCAGGTCCGCCGAGGTGGTGACCCGGTAGATCCGCCAGTCCGGTAGGTCCGCGCCGACATTCGGGGCCTCCATCACCAGCACGCCGACCTCACCGCCGTTCTCGTAGAGCGTCGGGAATCGGACGTTGAGTGCGTCGGAGACGCCGCGGCCTTCGTTCGGCACCGAGAGCATGTAGCGGACTCCATGCGCGGCCGGGTCATTGACGATCTCGGTGAAATCCGTGTCGGACGGGATGACGAACTGTTTGGGGCGTGTCGACTGTGCGATGACGGCGAACCCGTAGACGGTGTCGCACAGCACGCTGCCGTCGGGCAGATTCAGTCCGTCGAGATACTGGGCCATGGACCGCTCGGTGGAGAACGACCGCACGGTCCGCTGTCCGTCGAGCCGCTTCTCGTCGACCGGAAGCCGGTCCGGCCCGATCGCCGAGTAGATCGGGAACTCCTGCGGGGCATACTTGGTCGACGACATCCCGTACGCGGTCGTGGGGACGGCGACCGCAACCGCGATCACCGCGGCCACGGCCATGACGAAGTGGCCCCGGCCACGCCGCACGACGATCAGCGGGGTGTCGGCATGCCGTCCCGGACGTCGCGACGGCGACGGTGACCGCGCGGGCACGGCGAGCAACGCGACACCGGACGCCAACGGCACGACCGTGATGTAGAACCGCAGGAAGCCGAACGTGGAACCCTGCGCATAGCTGTAGATCTGGAAGGCCAGCACCCCACCGACGAGCACCATCGGGGTGAGCAGTGGATAGAAGCGGCGACGTCGTATCCGCGCGATCGCGACGGCCGCCAGCAGCAACGGGAACAGTGGCGCCAGGATGAGCAGTTCGATGACCGAGAACCGCAGCGCCTGGAACGGACCCGTGACTCCTGTCCCGCCGGACTGTTCGATGATCGCCGTGTTTCCGTACTGCGACGACATCTGGGCCAGCGCGTCACCGGTGATCAACCAGCTTGTGATCGCCCAGCCGAGGAACGCGATGGCGCTGGGCAACGCCACGATCAGCATGTCCAGCCCGGCACGGGTGACCCGATCGGTGCGGTCGGCGCGGCGATAGCTGACGACGGCGACGACGATACCGGCACCCAACGCCGCCAACGCCCCGTCGTAGCGGGTCAGGTAGGCGAAGCCCAGAGCCATTCCGGCGGTGACGAGGTCATGGACGTCGTCGGTGTCGACCCACCGGATCAGCCTGCGGCCTGCCCAGACCAGGAAGAACAGATACGGCGCCTCACTCATCCCGTTCGCCGCGTACAGCACGATCATCGGGTTGATCGCGTAGCCGACCGTGATCGAGATCCAGAGCCACGGCGCGAGACCACGATCCCGGCCGATGCCGGACAACTGGACGACGGAGCCGGCCATGAATCCCGACGACATCACCGCCGCCGAGAGGGCGGACGTCGTCATCGCCGGGAAGATCGGGGTGAGCGCGGTCAGCGGCAGCTGGACGATCGCGGTGAGCGGGGTGAAGATGAAACCGATCGCCGACAGGTGCGGGTCGCGGCTGAACAGCACGCTCTGCGCCGACTGCACCCGGGACAGTGAATCTCCGAAGTAGAACCGGACATCCGCGGCGAGCCACACCCCCACCGCCAGGTAGGCCAGCCACACCACGACGAACAGGGCCACCACGTGCCGTCTGGTCATGCGGTGCTCCCCCCACCGCTCGCGGATTGCTCCGCTTCCGCCGACGCGTTGGAGTCGCTGTCGGCAGATCCGCTCGACAACCCGTGAAAGGTCTTCTCCCAGTACGACGGATTGAACAGCATCTGCCACATGCCCTTGATCGCGGCGACGCTCATCATCACCCAGTAGGCGGGGATCATCAGTGCCGACCACATCAGCGGGCTGCGTCCGTCCTCGCGGATCGCCACCAGATTCATGTAGATCGCGGCACCGTTGCCGAAGATCAGCGAGATCAGCGACAGGTAGTAGATCGGGCCGGGGAACAGATCGTGGAACACCGCCGGCTGCCCGGCGATCCAGATGACCATGATCAACCAGAACACCATGTTCATGCAGGCGATGAGCGGTGTCCCGGCGATGAGCAGCGTGAACCGGTACCAGGCGACCGGCCCGAGAATCCGCCACAGCTGTACCGGCCGGCGCATGTGCACCAGCCAGGTCTGCATGTAGCCCTTGTACCAGCGTGATCGCTGACGGACCCAGTTGATCGGGTCGACGTTGGCCTCCTCGAGCGTCAACGAGTCCAGTACCGCGGTGCGGTAGCCGTGGTCGGCGATGCGGACGCCGAGGTCGGCGTCCTCGGTGACGTTGAACGGATCCCATGCGCCGATGTCGTCGAGGATGTCGCGTCGGAAGTGATTCGACGTGCCGCCCAACGGGATCGGCGCCCGACTGACCATCAGGCCGGGAAGCAGGTAACCGAACCAGATCCCGTAGTCGGCGGTGAACCACTCGGTGAGGGTGTTGTCGCGCGGATTGTGGAAGTTAAGGGCGCACTGGACACAGACGACGCGGTCGTCCTCCTGCCGGAAGGCGGCCACCGCGCGACGCAGCTGCAGCGGGTCGGGCAGGTCCTCGGCGTCGAAGATGGTGACGATGTCCCCGGTCGCGAAGTGCAGCCCGTAGTTGCAGGCCTTCGGTTTGGTGCGGGGTTGCGCCGGTGGGACGAGAACCACTGTCACCAGGTCGTTCTCGCCGACCTCGCGTGCCGCGGCGATCGTCGGTTCGTCGTCCTCTTCGAGCAGCAACAACACCTGCAGCTTCTCGCGCGGGTACTCGATGGATTCCATGGCCGCGATGAGGTCGCCGACCACCTCGGGCTCGCCGTAGGCGGGCACGAGCACTGTGTACGGCGGCAGGTCGTCGTCGGGGATCGACCGCGCGCGCTCGTCGCTGATCTGGATGGCGCCGTTGACCAGTCCGCGCCGGAAGATCGTCAGCCGGTCGATGAGCGCGAGGATATAGACGACCGTCGCGATGGATATCAGACCGGCGGCCGATCCGACCGGGAACACCACGAACAAGACGACGACGACCGCGAGTGCCGTCAGCCCGATGATCTTCTGCCCGCGGCTGAAGGGAACCGATGCCGACAGCTGGGCGTCCTGGTCGCGCAGGCGCTCGATGGCGTCGTAGAGGGCGTCCTGGCGATACTCTTCGTCTGCCAGAAGTTCGGAGATGCTGCGTCCGTCGCGTCCCGGGGTCATGTCACCGATCCCCGATCGCGTCGACCTGGGCGTTGATCAGATCCGTGGCGCAGTCGACGAGCAGATCGCGGTCCTTGAATTGGGGTTCGAGGTCGGAGATCACCGAGTTCCCGCGGAAGAGAACCGTCAGAAAGGTGTTCATGTTGCGGGCCACGGTGGGTTCCGGTGACGGGAACGGCGCGTCGGCCTCGTGGTTGTCGACCGAGGTGATCGTGACCCGTGCGGTGGTCTCGCCGTTGCTCCACTCCCAGCCGATCCGGTTGTAGGTCAGGTAGTTCGCGTCGTCGACGACGGTCTGTAGAAAGCCGGTGACCCCGTGCGGGAGTTCTACCTCCTCCAACTCGCTGAAACGATCTCCGACCAGGTCGTACACAAAGATGATTGGGTACACCTCGAACGTGACCGGTCTCGAACTCTCGATACTGTTCACCACGACCTTGCGAGGCCGGGCGAATTTGTCGAACTCGTAGCTGCCCCGTGATTGGTAGAGGTCCTGGCCACCCATGACCGCCCCCCTGCCGTACAGTCGCGATACCCACTCGTACTGTCGGTATTCCCCTGCCACCCAGCCGGACGGGACCACCATCGGCGGACGCGTGTCGAGGCCGTCGATTCGCTGGTTCGAATAATTGCCGTAATCGGGAATCGGGATGAGGGCCATGATGGCCGCGGCGGCAGCGATGACGAGTCCTGGTCTACCGACTCTCGAGACCGCCGGCGGATACTTCTCGCGACCGAGCGGTGTCCAGGACATGTGGGACTGCCGTCGGCGGTCCACATACAGCACAGCGCATGCCGCCAGTGCCGCAACCACCGCCGGGACGGTCTGGTAGACCCACAGCCGCGCATCGGACCAGAGGACCTGCAGGGCCACCAGTCCGACCGTCCCGCCGATGCCGGCGATCGCCGCGCCGACCAGTCCACGACGCACCGTCCGTGCCGACGCAACACCGACCGCGGCGGCTCCGAACGCCACCATCACGATCCCGGCGGCCACCGGCCCGCCGCGCATGAGAAGCACCTCGAGGCGGTAGGGCACCGGGAAGATCATCAGCAGCAGAAACCATGCCCACCGGTACCGCGCGACCGGCCGCAAGCCGAACACCAGACAGCAGCACCCCAACACGAAGATCCACAGCGCGAGCAGATCGACGTGGCTGACCAGGTACGCGTCCTCGTATCGAAGGGTGAGGACCTTGACGGTGACCGAGATCAACAGCAGCACGACACCGACGATCACGTCGCTCTGGCGGTCGTGGATGGGTCGCTCGAGACCACGCCGCCAGGAGATCCCCGTCGCGGCGATGAGCACGAGGACCAGGACGGCCGGCAGGTAGGTGATGATCGTCTGCACCCGCATCTCGGTGGCGACCGCCACCAGCGTGTTCCAGAACGCCACGCCGGTCGCGACCAGCACCAGCGCCCAGCGGGCCGCCAACACCAGGGTGACGTTCTGCGCGAACCGCTCCCGCAGACCCGGACCGCGTGCCTCCGGTGACCCGACCGGCGCCGCCGTCGTCGTCACGGCTCCTCCGGCCGCCCGCGTCGCCGACTCAGCACTGTCCATCCGATCACCGCGCCGGCGAGGACCAGCGCTCCGGCAATCGCCACGATGACGATCCAGGAGCCGATCCGTCGGGAGTCATCTGCGCCCTGGTTGATCTCGTCGGATGACAACGACACCGGTTCCTGTCCGGAGACCTGCAGGATCGCGTCGCCGTCGATCGTCGACCACCGCTGTTCCTCGGAGAGCCAGTCGAGCAGCGCGTCGAGGTCGCGGGCGTCGTCGGTGGAGGTGGCGACCAGCATGCTGCGGCCGTTCTCGCGGGTCACCTCGAGGGCCCCGAAGCGAATGCCGGGGTTCAGCGTGACCGACGAGGACTGCGTGTCGTCGCCGCTCGACGTGACGGTCAACGTGCGCCCGTCTGCCTGCACGGGCAGGGGCAGGTCCGGCAGCCCGTTTCCGTCACCGGAGATCAGGATGGCCGGCTGCCCCGATTCCGCGGCGGTGTCCATCGAGACGACGTCGACGCCGAGGGGCACCGCGGACAGCGCCTGCAGCCCGGCGACGATCGACACCGCACGCCCCACGTCGGCCGTGTCCCCGGTGGTCCAGGCCAGCTGGGTACGCGGCATCAGCGACTGCGGCAGCGACTGGAATCCGGCCGGCTGCGGCGGATCGGCCTGCTCCGACCGGATCTCACCCGCCGACGACAGGCTCAGCGTGTTGCGATAGCCGGTACCGCAGCTCTCGCCGAGATTGCCGCGTTCGAGCGTCAGCGAGACCTCGGTGTAGCGCCGCAGCACGTCGTCGGGGATGTCGACCCACGTGTTGTACGTACCGGACCCGTCGGTGGGGATCGTGTCGATCACCCGGTCGCCCACCCGCACCGCGATCGCGCCGTCGGCGTCGCCCGGGCCCGGACTGTAGGAGCCGATCAGCTGGACCGAGACGTTCGTCGCCGACCATCCCAGCCGCGTCTCGTCGATACCGAAGGTGATCCGCGGCCATGCGGCGGACGTGATCGACTGGTCGGGCACGCCGAGGTCACTCAGCGTCTGGACGGACGCCGGCAGCTGCGGGGCGTCGTGCAGCGAGCCCGCGACCGCGGCGGAGCTGAGCGCGATCGGCGACAGATCGGAGGTGAGGAATTGTGTCTGGGTCAGCAGATCTTCGTCGGACCCGCCGATGACCAGGAACGACGATCCGCGGGAACTCTGCAGGGTCAGGCCCTGGTCCGCGGCGTTGTTGATCACGATCTGTCGCTCCAGCGGCCCGGCGACCGTGGGCGGCACCATCGACCCGCGTGGGAGCGCGACCGTCTCGATGGGCACCGGCGCAGGGGCGTACTCCGACACGACCGCGGCGGCGAGATTGACCGCCGCCGCTCCCTCGGCCTCCTGTACGTCGTCGGGGATGTAGATGGTCAGGCCGCGCAGGATCGGCGGCAGGAACTCGGCGACGTTGTCGGGGATCGCCTCGCGCCCGGTGTACTCGACCGACATGTTCAGCAGGCGCAGGGCGTTCTCCGGGTCGAACTGGCAGAAGCCCTGGACGCGGAGGTAGCCGCGCAGAGTCAGGTCGACCGCGTTCTCCTCGACGCGCACGCCGCGCAGCGGCAGTTCGATGGGGGCGCTCACCCCCGCTGTGATCGGGGTGCGGGAAATCATCCGATCTCCTTGCAGGACATCGATACTGCCGCCGGTGACGAACGCCGGCACCTGCGTCTCGCCACGTAGGACCGACGGCGTGAGGTTCGGTGCGACCGGCAGGCTCAGACCGACCTCGCCCTGCTGGCCGGGGAAGGTGAGGGTGGTCGAGGAACCGAGTTCGTCGAGGGCCATCGGCGGCGGTGGGTCGCCCGGCACAGCGGTCGCCTGCCCGGCAACTCCGCTGAGGGCGACGATCAGCCCGACAACGATCGCGAACACCGACGCGACGCGAAGTGGACGGCTGGACCTGCGGCGAACGGTCATCAAACCCTTCCTGCCATGGGCGTGGAGTCCCCCTGCTCCACGCGCGTTCCCTGAGAAAAGCTTCAGACCCCCCCTGAGAACCTATCCGATCGTCCGTACCGCGTCAGATGTTCGCTCCCTAGTCTCCGAGTCGCCACGTAGTCGAGTCGCAGTGGTTTCGAGTCGCAACCGTTTCCCATCGGCCGTGCGGATTCTGGAAGCATGGCGGGGTGTCCAGCGTGTCCATCGGAGAACAGATCGACGGCGGCGTCTATCTCGACGTCGGCGAGCGGCGCGTCTGGCATTTCCGCGGTGGCGACCCGTCCGGTCAGCCGACCGTCCTGCTCCACGGGGCGTTCGGGTCCGCATCGATCTGGGGCGCCCAGATCGCCGGCCTGTCGGCGGCGGGCCTGTCGATCTATGCGCCGGAGCGCAGCGGCCACGGCCATTCCCCTGACCATGCCGGGCCGTTCACTCTCGACGACATGGTCGCCGAGACCATCGGCTATCTGGAGCGTGCGGTCGGCGCACCGGCGCATCTGGTCGGCTGGAGCGACGGCGCGGTGGTCGCGCTGCTCATCGCGCAGCGTCGTCCCGACCTGGTCAATCGGATCGTCATGGTGTCGAGCTATGTCAGTCAGAGCGGTCAGGATGCCGGTGAGTTCCTCGACCTGATCCGGGATCGGCATCCGGGCACCGTCGAGTTCCTCCGTGACGGGTACGTGGAGATCAGCCCGGACGGGCCCGACCACTTCGACACCGTCTACGACAAGACGCTCGCGATGCTGGAACGCGAACCGGATTTCGACCTCGACGACTTCGCCGACGTCACCGCCCCGACGCTGGTCGTGGCGCCCGACCACGGTGTTGCCGTGCTCGACCACGCACTCGCGCTGTCGCGGGTGCTACCGAACGGCAGGCTGGCGGTGCTGCCCGGGACCCACATCCTGCCGGTCGAGGCACCGGAGTTGTTCAATCCCCTGGTCGTGTCGTTCCTCGCGGCCGACCCGCCCGATCATTGGGTGCCCTACCCCTGACGCCTCGGCGCTGCTGCTGGTATCGGTCGGTCACGCGGGTACGTGCACCTTGCGCCACGCGAGTCGGCGCGCACCCTCCGGATCGGACTCGACGCGGTCGGGATCGTCGATGATCAGCACCTTGCGGGAGTCGGTGTCGTAGGCCGGCCACCCGACACCCGGCACGCCGCCGGCCGCGAAGCCACCCCACCGGCTCTGGACGGAACGGATGATGCGTCCCGTCGTCCGCCAGTCGCCGACGGCGAGTCCGGCACCGATCGCGGTCCGGAACGCCCCGAAGACGGCGAACAACTCGGTCGCGTGGGTCGCACCCATCCCGGTGGCCTTCAGCGCCCGGGTGTGGAAGTCGTAGCGGTACACATACGTCGGTGCGACAGCGGCGTGTCCGTCCGCGAAGGCCACCATGGGTGCCCAGAACACCGAGTCCGCCGACAGTTGCACGAGGTCGCGGTTGCCGCCGTCGTACAGCGCGCTGATCTCGGCGCGGGACTCCTCGTCGTTCACCCGCACCAGTGCCTTCTCCGCGTCGGGGAGCACGTTCCAGAGCCTCGTGAACAGCAGGCCTTCGTCGTGGTTGCTGCCGATCACCAGCGGAACCGGAAGGGTCTTGCCTGCCGACGCGGTCTGCAACGGCGATGCCGGGAGGTAAGACCCGTCGATGACGGGGCCGAACGGGATCGGGTCCGCGCCCTCGGCCACCTGGGCGAACTTCATCAGGCGGTCGCCGGCACGCAGGATGTCCTGTGCGGAGGCGCGGGCGACCAGTTTCTGCGCCTCGTCCGGGGCGATCGGCTCGGCGTCGCGGTCGATACTTGTCGCGCGCCGTTCCGGGTCGCGTAGCTGACGCAGAAACTCGTCGGCGTAGACGCGGGCGCTGTCCGCCGAGATCGTGAGGTCGGGCGCCGGGCTCTGCGCGATGGCACGCGCGAAGAGGCCTTCGGCGGCCGGCGCGCACAGCAGCGACAACACGGCGGATCCGCCGGCGCTCTCGCCGAACACGGTCACGTTGTCGGGGTCGCCGCCGAATGCGGCGATGTTGCGCTGGACCCACTGCAGTGCGGCGACCTGATCCTTGAGACCCAGGTTCGAGTCGAATTGCCGGCCGTCGGTGCCGTACGCGCTGAGATCCAGGTACCCGAACGGACCGAAGCGGTACTGGATGGTCACCACGATCAGGTCCTCGGCCCGGGCCAGCAGCGCACCGTCGTACAGCGGGGTGGCGGCCGTGCCGAGGATGTAGGCGCCGCCGTGGATGAAGACCATCACCGGTCGCGGCCGCGACGACGGGCGGTCGGGGGCGAACACGTTGAGGGTCAGACAGTCCTCGCCGATCGGCTGATACTTGCCCGGCGCCACCGCGGTGTACATCTTGGCCTGCACGGCAGCCTTGGCGAACGACGAGCAGTCACGCACGCCGGGCCACGGATGCGGGGGTTGCGGATCCCGGAACCGGAACCCCGCCACGGGCGGCGCGGCGAACGGTATGCCCTTCCAGCTGATCGTGCCGCGCCGGGTGCGCTTGCCACGACTGCCCTCGACGATGCCATCGGCGGTGGTAACCCTGCTGTCGATCGCTGTCATGTTCCCCAACATAGTGCAGGCGGGTATCCCTCATCGTGACCCCCGCCACACGGATCGCCGTCGCCCCAGGTCGTCGAGGTCCCGGGTTGCGCGACCTCAGACGGCCGCGCTGCCACCCCACGCCGACAGAACCCGTCTTCTCGCCGACAGAACCCAAAATCTCGCCGACAGAACCCTGAATTCCGCCCACGAACCCGCTTGCGCGCCGACGGAACCCGTCAGCGGGCGGAGACGTCGATCCCGGCGTCGGTCAGGGCGGCCCGAACCGCTCGCGCGTGCTCGACTGCGCCGGGCGTGTCGCCGTGGAGGCAGATCGACTCGGCGTCGACGGCGACGACCGACCCGTCCACCGCGATCACCTCGCGCCTCTCGACGAGGCCGACCACCCGTCGGGCGATCTCACCGGTGTCGGTCAGAACCGAACCGGGCTCGGACCGCGGCACCAGCGTCCCGTCGGACCGGTAGGCGCGATCGGCGAAGGCCTCGGTGATCGTCGACAGCCCCTTGTCGCCGGCGAGCCGCAACGACAACGACCCCGGAAGACCCATCAAGGGAAGCGTACCGCCCAGTTCGACGATCGCGGCAACCACGGCGTCCGCCTGTACCTCGTGGGAGACGATCGAGTTGTACAGCGCACCATGGGGTTTCACATACTCGACATCGACGCCGACAGACCGCGCGATGGCCTGCAATGCGCCGATCTGGTAGATGATGTCGGCCGTCAGCCGCGCCGATTCGATGTCCATGAACCGTCTGCCGAAGCCCTCGCGATCCGGATACGACACCTGGGCACCGATGCGCACCCCGGCGGCCGCCGCAGCGCGACACGTGCTCAGCAGTTCGAAGGGATCGCCGGCATGGAATCCGCAGGCGACGTTGGCGCTGGTCACGATGCCGACCATCGCCTCGTCGTCACCCACCCCCTCGCCGAGGTCGGCGTTCAGGTCGACGGTGATCGCCGGGCTTCCTGAATCTGCCATGAACGCCATCCTAGTGTCCTGCGCCGTTAATTCGTTGAATAAGTCTGCCGATGGAGCCGAGGATGTCTTCGGCGGTTTTGGTCCAGATGAATGGTTTGGGGTTGGCGTTCCATCCGGCGATCCAGTTCTTGATGTCG
>NZ_JAZDUE010000026.1:0-58809 GCF_036350515.1 Gordonia prachuapensis
CGATCGGCTTACCCGTCTCCTCGACGATCCGGACCGCCCCATCACGAAACTCCCGGTCGTACTTCTTGCGCTTCTCTGGCATCGTGCTCCTCATTATCGATGCCTCTACGGTTCGGGGGGAACCTCACTGTCCCAAGGGTCGCTCGCTTGGGATGTCGGAGCAGACTGAGATGGTGGGTTGATGAAGTCAGACGAAGCAGACACGCTCCATGCGTCCGAACCACCAGACGTATCCAACCCGTGTTCACTTCCTCGGAAATGGCTCCTGGACGCGGATCATCCAGTCATAGCCGACATCGACGACGACCAAGATGACGACGACCAAGATGACGACGACCTGGACGAACTCTCTAAGGAGGTCATCGAGAACCTCAAGGCTCGCGGCTACAACCAAACCCAGATCGCCGACATGTACGGGGTGACTCGGCAGGCCGTCTCGTGGCACCTCCGAACCTACGGGGGGCGTAGATCGGTGCGGCAGATCGTGGGTGAGTCGTGGCCGTGGGAGACCAGCACTGGGCATGACAAGGCAGTTGCATACCGCTATGTGCGGGATCATGCCGAATACGTGGTCACGGGCGGTGAAGGTATGGGCGTCGACAAGTTGACGCGACTGCGGTCCTGGCACAAACGGATGCGCGGCGACAACCTTGTAGTCGAGTTCGACCCCAGCTTTCCACCATTGAAAGGTGTGGCTGCGGGTGGAGGATTCCGGTACGTGCCGCGCGTCGAGGCCGATGGTGACCTGCTCATACGTGTGAATGAGTTCACGACACTCGTGGAGGGGTCCGAGTGGTTATGGTCGTGGCCGGTCGACGGCTAATGCACTACCGCCTCGCCCTGGGCGAAGCCAATGGTGGGGCATCGAATGTGCTGTGGGCGGTGAATGCCCATGCAATTGCGGGGCCGGAGCATAGGTGGGCCGGCTTCGTGTGCTTCCTATTCGGACGCAAAGCCCGCGAGAGGACGCCCTATGTGGTGATGTGTGGGACCGGTCGTTGGTCGGAATCAACCCCGCTGACCAGCGGTTTCATGGTGCCCTCGGTGAGACTCGAACTCACACTGGACGGGTTTTGAATCCGTTGCCTCTGCCAATTGGGCTACGAGGGCATCCGCGGTTCGCCGACATGCTGCGGGAGCCGCGACAGTCCACTCTAGATGATCAGCCCGCGCACCAGGCAACCGGTACTCTGCTCGCATCAGCTCCGTTGGATGTGCTGGTCAGGGGTAGAGCGTTCCGAGGAGGGGATGTGACGGTGGCAGACAGGGCTGCGGCTCAGACCGGCGAACAGACGACGCACCGGGTGCTTGTGGCCGAGGACGACTCGTTGATCCGGATGGATCTGATCGAGATGCTCCGCGAAGAAGGCTACGAGGTGGTCGGCGAGGCGCCGAACGGTCAGGTGGCGGTCGAACTCACCGAGAGTCTGTCGCCGGATCTGGTGATCATGGACGTGAAGATGCCCGTGCGCGATGGAATCGACGCGGCATCGGAGATCGCGCAGAAGAAGCTCGCCGCGGTGGTGATGCTGACCGCGTTCAGCCAGCGCGAGTTCATCGAGCGGGCCCGCGACGCCGGTGCGATGGCATACCTGGTGAAACCGTTCACAAAGGCCGACCTGGTGCCCGCGATCGAGGTGGCGGTCAGCCGTTACCACGAGGTCGTCGCGCTCGAGAAGGAGGTCGCGACGATCACCGAACGTCTCGAAACGCGCAAACTGGTCGAACGGGCCAAGGGGCTGCTGATGGAGAAGCAGTCGATGACCGAACCCGAGGCGTTCAAGTGGATTCAGCGCGCGGCGATGGATCGGCGGACGACGATGAAGGCCGTCGCGCAGGTCGTCGTGGAAACCCTGGGGCCCGCCAGCTGACGTCGCTGTTCCGGAGGCGGACCGCTTCTCCGACGGGTCGCCGACGAATACCGTGGGACCCATGGCCCCCACCATCACCGTGACGAGTTCGCACGACCGCGACCTGGTGGCCGCAGTCCTCGCCCAGGCCTTCGCCGAGGACCCGGTGACGGTCTGGCTGCAGCCCGACACCCGGCACCACAAGCTGATCTTCGGCACCCTGCTGCGCTGGGTACACGGCGACTCGTCGTCGGTCGACGTCGCGATGCGCGACGGGGTGGCGGTGGGTGCCGCCGTCTGGGATCCACCGGGGCACAAGATCTCTGCGGCCAGCCAGATCGGCTCGATGGTGGGATTCGCTCGTGCACTGCGTGGTCGTATGCCGCTGGGCCAGATGCTCGAGCAGGAGTTCACCAAGCACCGTCCCAAGGAACCGCACTGGTATCTGGGACAGGTCGGTGCCCCGGTGCGCGGCATGGGCGTCGGGACCGCCCTCCTGGAGGCCGGGCTCGAGCGCGTCGACGCCCCTGCCTACCTGGAGAGCTCCAACGAGGCCAACATCCCGCTCTACGAGCGATTCGGGTTCACCGTGACCGGCGAGATCACCCTTCCGCGCGGTGGGCCGACGGTGTGGCCGATGTATCGGCAGGGCTGACGCCCGGCCGATCCTGTCGGGTCGGGTCACTAGACTCACTGGGGTGAGTCCCGCGAAGAGTCCCACCGCCCCCGCGAAGAAGTCACCGGGCGGCAGCGCGTCCGAACGCCCACTGCTGATGCTGCTCGACGGGCACTCGTTGGCTTACCGCGCGTTCTTCGCGCTGCCTGCCGAGAACTTCAAGACCGCGGCCGGTCAGACCACCAACGCGGTCTACGGGTTCACCTCGATGCTGATCAATCTGCTGCGCGACGAGGAGCCCACCCACATCGCGGCCGCCTTCGACGTGTCCCGCAAGACCTTCCGGTCGGAGATGTTCCCGGAGTACAAGGCGCAGCGGTCCAAGTCGCCGGACGAGTTCAACGGGCAGGTCGACCTCACCAAGGAAGTTCTCGACGCGCTCGGTGTGCCGGTGATGGCCATCGAGGGCTACGAGGCCGACGACATCATCGCCACCCTGGCCACGCAGGCCGAGGCCCTGGGATACCGCGTGGTGATCGTCACCGGGGACCGGGACTCGCTCCAACTCGTCGACGACTCGGTCACCGTGCTGTACCCCCGCAAGGGGGTGTCCGACCTGACCCGCTTCACGCCCGCCGAGGTGGAGAAGAAGTACGGACTGACGCCGGCGCAGTATCCCGACTACGCCGCCCTGCGCGGCGACCCGAGCGACAACCTGCCGGGCATCCCGGGAGTCGGGGAGAAGACCGCGTCCAAGTGGATCCGCGAGTACGGTTCGCTCGCCTCTCTGGTCGACCACGTCGACGAGGTCCGCGGGAAGGTCGGCGACGCGCTGCGCACCCACCTCGCGTCGGTGCAGACGAATCGGCAGCTCACCGAGCTGGTCCGGGACATGCAGTTGCCGTCGGGACCGGACGATCTCGCGATGGTCGGCTGGGATCGCGACCGCATCCATCAATTGTTCGACGACCTGGAGTTCCGTGTCCTGCGGGACCGCCTGTTCTCGACGTTGACATCGGTGGAACCCGAGGCAGAGTCGGGCTTCGATCTCGACGGCACCGTCCTCGCGCCGGGAGAGGTGCGGGCCTGGCTCGACGAGCACACGACCACCGGCCGCAGCGGCGTCGCGGTGACCTCCCCGCACGTCGTCGTCGGCGCCGATGCGACCGGCCTCGCCATCGCCGCCGCCGACGAGACCTCCGCCTACATCGACGTACCGTCGGTGAACGCCGACGACGAGCAGGCGCTGGCCGCGTGGCTGGCCGACCCGCAACGACCGAAGGCGTTGCACGAGGCGAAGTGGGCGGTCCACGCCCTGCGGGCCCGCGGCTGGACCATCGCCGGGGTCACCAGCGACACGTCGCTGGCCGCCTACCTCGTGCGCCCGGGTCAGCGCACCTTCAACCTCGACGACCTCGCGCTGCGGTACCTCCGCCGCGAACTGCGCGACGACACCGCGCCCGACGACGGCCAGATGTCACTGCTCGACGACGATGGTGGCGACGCCAAACATGCCGAGCAACAGATGCTCGAGGCCCGCGCGGTGGCCGAACTCGCTGACACCCTCGACACCGAACTCGAACGCATCGACTCGCTGCCGTTGCTCACCGAGATGGAGCTGCCGCTGTCGTTCGTGCTCGCCGAACTCGAGGCCGCCGGGATCGCCGTGGACGTCGACCACTTCGGGGAGCTGGAAGCCGACTTCTCCCAACGCATCCGGACCGCGGCCGACGCCGCCTACGAGGTGATCGGCGAACAGATCAACCTCGGCTCGCCCAAACAGCTGCAGACTGTGCTCTTCGACAAGCTCGACATGCCGAAGACGAAGAAGACCAAGACCGGCTACACCACCGACGCCGACGCGTTGCAGGGTCTGTACGAGAAGACCGAGCACCCGTTCCTCGCGCATCTGCTCGAGCACCGCGACGCCACCAGGTTGAAGGTCACCGTCGACGGCCTGCTGAAGTCGGTCGCCGACGACGGGCGTGTGCACACCACCTTCAACCAGACCATCGCGGCGACCGGTCGGCTGTCGTCGACCGAACCCAACCTGCAGAACATCCCGGTGCGCACCCAGGCCGGCCGCCAGATCCGCGAGGGCTTCGTGGTGGCCGGCGCCGGCGGACCGGCGGCCGGCGATGCCGCCTACGAGTGTCTGATGACCGCCGACTACAGCCAGATCGAGATGCGCATCATGGCGCATCTGTCGGAGGACGCGGGCCTGATCGAGGCGTTCAACACCGGCGAGGATCTCCACAATTTCGTCGGGTCGCGCGCGTTCGGGGTGCCGATCGACGAGGTCACCACCGAGATGCGTCACCGGGTGAAGGCGATGTCGTACGGCCTCGCCTACGGCTTGAGCGCGTTCGGTCTCGCCGCGCAGCTCAAGATCAGCCGCGACGAGGCCAAGGAACAGATGGAGGCCTACTTCGCCCGGTTCGGCGGCGTCCGCGACTACCTCCACAACGTCGTCGACGAGGCACGCCGCAACGAGTACACGGCCACCCTGTTCGGGCGGCGCCGCTACCTACCCGACCTGAACAGCGACAACTGGCAGCGTAGGCAGGCCGCCGAGCGGATGGCGCTCAACGCCCCCATCCAGGGCACCGCAGCCGACATCATCAAGGTGGCGATGATCAACGTGTACGCGCGCCTGCGCGATGAAGGTCTGCGTTCGCGGATGTTGTTGCAGGTGCACGACGAACTCGTCGTCGAGGTCGCAGCGGGCGAGCGCGAGACGGCCGAGAAGGTGGTCCGCGAAGAAATGGGCAACGCGATCAGTTTGTCGGTGCCGCTGGAGGTTTCGGTCGGTTTCGGCAGGTCCTGGGACGACGCCGCGCATTGACGATCCTTCGCGTCCCGCTTGCCATGGCGTAAATCTCTCGTAACCGCCCGGTGCGCCGGCGCCGGAGCCACTACTGTTCAACGAGTGCGTCGATGACTGCCGCCCGGCGTCTCTCGGTGTGCGCACACCCGCTCATGCACATGTGTGTGGGGGAAGCGAAAGATGGGGTTTCTGATGCGTTTTCTGCGATCGTCGCGACCGTTCGGGGTGCTCACCGCACTCTTCGCGATCCTGGTCCTCGCGTTGGCCGGATGTTCGAACAACGAGGAGAGCGAGGGCGGTGCCGGCGCCGACATCTCGCCGACCAGCGTGGCGGTCGAGCCGGTGACCGAGATCGCCGACGTGGTGCCCGCGCCGATCCGCGAATCCGGTCAACTGATCGTCGGCGTCAACGTGCCGTACGCGCCGAACGAGTTCAAGGACCGCGACGGCAACATCATCGGCTTCGACGTCGACCTCATGAACGCTGTCGCCAGTGTGCTCGGGTTGACCACGCAATATCGAGAAGCCCAGTTCGACACCATCATTCCGTCGGTCCAGCAGGGGACATACAACGTCGGCATGTCGTCGTTCACCGACACCAAGGAACGTGAGCAGCAGGTCGACTTCGTGACCTACTACAGCGCGGGTGTCCAGTGGGCCCAGCAGGTCGGCGCGGGCATCGACCCGAACAACGCCTGCGGCAAGCGCGTGGCCGTGCAGTCGACCACCTATGAGGACACCGACGAGATCCCGGCGAAGAGCCAGGCCTGCGTCGACGCCGGACAGCCTGCGATCGACAAGGTGCGCTACGACAGCCAGGACGAGGCGACCAACGCGCTGATGCTGGGCCGGGTGGATGCCATGTCCGCCGACTCCCCGGTCACCGCCTACGCCATCAAGCGGTCCAACGGCGACCTCGAGCCTGCGGGTGGCGTGTTCGATTCGGCTCCCTACGGCTACCCGGTGCAGAAGGGCTCTGCGCTCGGACCTGCTCTGCAGCAGGCAGTCCAGTACCTCATCGACAACGGCCAGTACCAGGCCATCGCCGAACACTGGGGCCTGGAGGCCGGGACCATCCCGACATCCGTCATCAACGGTGCGGTCAGCTGACGCGTGACGGCTCCACCCACCGGTTCGACCGGACACGAAGACCGAACCAACGAGCCCGAACCCATCAAGGCGGTACCCCTGCGCCATCCCGGCCAGTGGGCGGCGGCAGCAGTGGTGCTGGTCCTCGTGGTGCTGTTCGTCTACGGCGCCGCGACCAACAGCGCCTACGCGTGGGACACCTACGCGCGGTACCTGTTCGACACCCGGATTCTCTCCGGGATGTGGTACACGCTGGTGTTGACCGTGTTGGCGATGATCATCGCGATCGTGTTGGGCGTGGTACTCGCGGTCATGCGCCTGTCGTCGAACCCGGTGCTGCGCTACACGTCGTGGGTGTACCTGTGGGTCTTCCGCGGCACACCCGTGTATGTCCAGCTGGTGTTCTGGGGACTGTTTCCGTCGATCTACAAGCAGATCGACCTCGGCATCCCGTTCGTCGTGCAGTTCGCGCACTTCGACATGCAGGCGCTGTACTCGGCGTTCATCTTCGCGATGATCGGTCTCGCGCTGAACGAGGCCGCCTACATGGCCGAGATCGTGCGTGCAGGTGTGTCATCGGTCGGTGAAGGGCAGATGGAGGCGTCGGTCGCGCTCGGGATGTCGTGGTCGCTGGCGATGCGACGCACGGTCTTGCCGCAGGCGATGCGGGTCATCATCCCGCCGACGGGCAACGAGGTCATCAGCATGCTGAAGACCACCAGCCTTGTGGCGGCGGTGCCGTTCACCGGAGAGCTCTACGGACGTGCGCGGGACATCTCCGGGGTCAACTTCGAGCCCATCCCGCTGCTGTTGGTGGCGTCCAGTTGGTATCTGGCGATCACCAGCATCCTGATGGTCGGCCAGTACTACCTGGAGCGCTACTACTCGAAGGGCGCCAGCCGGCAGATGACCGCCCGGCAGCTGAAAGCCCTTGCGGCCAAACCGAACACGGCGATTGCAGAGGGGGAGAGCGATGAGCGTCGCTGAACGCCCCATGGTCGAGGCCGACCGGGTGTGCAAGAACTTCGGCTCGCTGCAGGTGCTGAAGGGCATCACGCTGCAGGTCGGGCGCGGCGAGGTGCTGTGCCTGATCGGTCCGTCGGGCTCCGGCAAGTCGACCTTCCTGCGGTGTGTCAATCACCTCGAGGTGGTCAACGCGGGACGACTGTACGTCGACGGCGATCTCATCGGTTACCGCGAACGTGGCGACAAGCTCCACGAGATGAGTCCGAAGGACGCGGCCAAGCAGCGCCGTGACATCGGCATGGTGTTCCAGCATTTCAACCTGTTCCCGCATCGGACGGCGCTGGAGAACGTGATCGAGGCGCCGACCCAGGTGAAGAAGCAGAGCAAGGCCGACGCCACCGAGCGGGCGCGATCACTGCTCGACCGGGTCGGCCTCGTCGACAAGGCCGACACCTACCCGGCGCAGCTGTCCGGCGGCCAGCAGCAGCGTGTCGCCATCGCCCGTGCCCTGGCGATGGAGCCGAAACTGATGCTGTTCGACGAGCCGACGTCGGCGCTCGATCCCGAACTCGTCGGCGAGGTGCTCAGCGTGATGCGTGAACTCGCCGCCAGCGGCATGACGATGGTGGTGGTCACCCACGAGATGGGCTTCGCCCGTGAGGTCGCCGACCAACTGGCGTTCATGGACGGCGGCGTCGTCGTGGAGAAGGGTGATCCCCGTGAGGTCCTCGCGAACCCGCAACACGAACGCACGCAGGGGTTCTTGTCGAAGCTGTTGTGAGGGCACCCCACTTAGGTGAATCCACCTTGCTTCTGAAGCAAGGTGGATTCACTAAAACGAGGTGACTACGCGGCAGCATGCGCCATCACCCGACGGATCCGCTTCACGAGGCCGTCCGCGTCGTCGACATCGGACCAGCCCCAGTGCACTGGACGGGCGCCGGATTCAGTGAGGGCGTCGGAGCGTCCCTTTTCCCTGCGGAGTACCGCGACCCCGTTCTCACCGTGGTACTTCGACTCACCGTCAGCCTCGCCGACGGTCTGCAGCTCACGCCAGTAGAAATCGACCCTCGCGATCCACCGGCCCCAGGCGTCGTACAGATTGACCTGCAATTCCGGCATCGGCAGGCCGCGGTCGGTCAGCTCGATCCGACTACGGGACTCCAGGACGGATTCGGAGAGTCCGTTCAGTTGCGACACCACGAGTCGGGCCCGTTCGGCTCCGGTCATCTTCGCGATCAGGTCGAGTTCGTTCTCGAGGTCCGTGACGGTGCAGAGTCCCGCGTGCAGGGCGGCGTCGCCCACGGCGATCGCCGGAATGCGGCTAGAGCAGCGCGCGATGTCGATAACGGTGCGCGCGGGGGAGGTCACCGGCACCCCTTCGAAGACGGTGAGTGCGGGCGGTCGTCCATCGGTCACAATTCTTGTCACGGTGGAGGATCGGGTACCGGGTGGCCGCGACGCATCAACCATCACGACCTTCTGCGCGTCGAGGCCCCAAATGGGGAGCCCGAGTGTGGCAGCTGCCGACACGCCGGCCAACGCCCGGTGGGGTATCGCTGTCGAGCGCAGGCGCGCGGCCGCGATCTCGCGGTGTCGCTGTTCTCGGCTCTCGTCCAGGAACGTCGGGGAGATCAGCACCCCGCGAGACAGGGTGATGAGGTGCCCAGCCTGAAGTGCCATCCGGATGTCGTAGGCGGTGTGACCGCGCGCAAGCAGTTCGAGGCGGGTGACCGCGTGTTCGATGCGAAAGAGGTCGTCCATGGAGATTGGACGCACGACGGGCGTGTTCGGCTCCATCCGATTCTTTCAGTCGCAGGCACAACGTCTCGAGAACACCACCTTGCGATTGAAGCAAGGTGATGTTCACGAACTGAGGTGGCTGTGAAGCCAGTGCAAGAGGTCAGGGCTTGGTGCAGCAGAAGATGGCCGTTCCCGGGAAGTACTGGCCCCGGAACGGACTCCACTGCCCCCACACCTGATCGAAACCCTCGGGCCATTCGGGTTCGACGATGTCGTCGAGTATCAGACCGGCGGAACGGATTTCACGAACCCGGTCGCCGATGGTGCGATGGTGTTCGACGTAGGTGATGGCGCCGGACGCGTCGACCTCGGTGTACGGGGTGCGGTCGAAATAGGGAATTTGGACGATCAGGCCGTCGGGTCCCGGGTCGTCGAGGAACATCCACCGCATCGGATGGTTCACCGCAAACACCCACCGGCCGCCGGGTCGCAGCACCCGCGCCACCTCGGCCATCACGTGCGCCGAATCGGCGACGAACGGCACGGCCCCGAACGACGAACACGCGATGTCGAACGAGGCGTCGGCGAACGGCAACGCCTCCGCGGTCGCCTGCACCAGCGGTACCCGCCTCCCGTCGGCATCCATCGCCGCGACCCCGACGCCGAGCATACGACGCGACAGGTCGACGCCGATCGCTCGCGCGCCGTGTGCCGCCAGCCACCGTGCACACGGAGCCGACCCGCAGCCCACTTCGACGATGTCGCGGCCGGCGATGTCGCCGAGCAGCCCGATATCGGCCTCCCGCAGGCCCTCGGGGCACCAGACGAAGTCACCGCCGGCGGCGTGCGCACCCAGGAATGAACCGTGTTCGGCGTGGTAGTTCTCGGCGTCGTGATCCCACCACCAGCGATTCGCGCGATCGCTGGTCGTCGAGTCGACGGGTCCGAGTACGCGAGGCGGGCGATGGGTCGGTTCGCCGGGCTCCTCGCTCATGCGGGCAAGTCTAGCGACGGCGCGCCCACGGTCAGATTCGCGCCGGACGACCCCACCGCGCCAGCCGCCACAACCCGTAGCAGGCCGCCACGGACCAGATGGCCAGCCCGATCCAGAACAGCGCCTCTGCAGACTCGCGGTTGGCGGCGGCCTGTTCGTCCATGGTCCGACCGACATCAGGAAACGAGATCATCGGGATCTTGTCGCCCGGCGCGAGAGCAGCGACGTCGACCGATGGGTCCGGGACGGGAGGGAAATCAGATGGGGTGATGAGCTCTTCTCCGCCGTCGGCGGTGTCGAGGCACCGGTCATCGGCGGACATCGTCTCACCGCCACAGTCGGATGAGGCGTCCGAGAGCCCGTACAGACCGACGACGAGCGATATGGTTGCGGTGATCAGCAGGATCCATACGCCGAACCTCAGTCGCCTTCGGTGATACTCGCGCCACGGATTCGTCCCCACTTTCCCCACGCCCGCGATGATAGAATCTCGCGTGGTCAGCCTCCTGCTCCTGGGCCCGGTCGACGTACCGGCGCAAGCAGACGAGCCTGCCGCCGATCAGTTCGGCAGTCCGCGGCTCCGGTGTCTGCTCGCCGCGCTCGCGTTGCGCGCCAATGCCGTGGCCGACGTCGACTGGCTCGCCGAGATCCTCTGGCCGCACACGTTGCCGTCGAATCCCGAATCCGCCTTGCACAACCTGGTCTTCCGGTTGCGGGCGCAACTCCGTGACCGCGGTGTTGGCGAGCGCGTGCGGATCGTGACCGCCGCACCCGGCTATTCGCTGAAGGCCGATCGCACCGATGTCGACTCGCTGCTGTACGTGGATCGATTCCGGGAGGGGTGTGCGGTCACCGATTCCGACCCGGTCGCGGCGCTGAACTCGTTCGACGCTGCCGAGAGCCTCTGGCGGGGCAGGCCGTACGGTGAGTTCGCCGACGAGCCGTGGGCCCGAGCGGATGTCGAAGCCCTGGAGCAGGTTCGCGCACGTATCGCGGAAGCAGCGGCCGACGCCCTGCTGCGATCGGGACGGCCGGTCGACGCCGCGGACAGGCTCGATGCCGTCGCCGTCGACCACCCGTACCGCGAGAGTGTCCACCTGCTTCGAATGCACGCCCTGTGGCAGGCCGACCGTCCCGCCGACGCGCTCGAGGTATATCGCCAACTCCGGCAACGACTGTCGACCGACCTCGGCACCGAGCCCGCCGCCCGTCTCGCTGCACTCCACGAACAGATACTGGCCGGCCAGCGCCCACCGGAGCGGACGCAGCAGGTCACCACCGGCCGCCCCGCAGATCATCGGATCATCGGACGGACGGCGGAACTCGCCCACCTCGCCGCCCGACTGCGACCCGGCACCCTGGTGACCGTCGTCGGTCCGGGCGGTGTGGGAAAGACGGCGCTGGTCCGCGAACTCGGTCGTCACCGGGAGACGGTGTGGACGGCCGAGCTGGCCGGTGTGCAGACCGCCGACGACGTCGTCCACAGCGTGGCGTCGGCGACGCAGAGCGCCCCACGCCGCGACCTCAACGCGCTGGAAGCCTTGGTCGAATCCCTCACGACCCGTGCGGGATTACTGATCCTCGACAACTGCGAACACGTCGCCGACGCGGCGGCCGATGTGGCGCGGGCGGTCACAGCCCGATGTCGCGACGTCGCGGTGGTCGCGACGTCGCGGGTGCCACTGGGGGTGGACGTCGAACAGGTGTGGGCGCTCGACCCGCTCGCCGTGCCATCGCCCAACGCATCGCCGGCCGAGACCGCCCAAGCGCCCGCCGTGCGACTGTTCTGCGCTCGGGCGTCGGCGCGGGACAGCGGTTTCGAACTCACCGACGGTAACTACGCCGCGGTGGCCGAGATCTGCCGGCGACTCGACGGGTTGCCGTTGGGCGTCGAACTCGCCGCCACCAAGACCCGGGCGATCTCGCCCGCGGCACTGGTCGATCGGCTGCAGTGGCGGTTCCGCATCCTCCGCAGCGCCCGCGGTGGCGACCCGCGGCATCGGAGTCTGCACGCCTTGGTGGACTGGTCGTACACACTTCTCACCGATCCGGCGCGAACCCTCTTCGACACGGTCGCCGTATTCCCGTCGCGTTTCGACCTCGGCGACGCCGAAACCCTGGCAGAGGCGAGCGGGGCGCTCGACCGCGCAGACGTCGCCGACGCCGTTGCCGAACTGGTCGACACCTCGATGTTGTCGGTCGACGCCGACGACTATCGGATGCTGGAGACGCTGCGCGTCTTCGGATTGCAGAGACTGGAGGACCGTGGCGGTCTGCCCTCGGCGAGAGCGGCACACGCACGGTTGACGGCTGACCGGATCGAGCCACTCGGTCGAGAACTGTTCGGTCCTCGACACGTCGAGGCCGCGACCATCGTGGCAACCCATCTCGACGACGTGCGCCAGGCCGTCGACCACGCGTGTGACCACGACGCCGCGCTGGGACAGCGGCTGCTGCGGGGTGTGATTCCCTACCTGGAACTGACGATGAGCACCGAGGTCACCGAGTGGTCGAGACGCGTTCGCGCTGCGCAACACGCCCCGCGTGACCCCGCCGACGGAGACGGCGCGGCCTGGGCGGTCGCGGCAGCGGGTGCCCGCTTCGACGGCGATCTGACGAAGGCCAAGGACTGCGTGCATACCGGTCTGGCGTGCCGGCCTGAACCCGCGGTGGCGGTCTACCTCCACATGATGCTGGTGGAGGTAGGCCTGTTCCAAGGCGACCTCGAGGCGATGTATCGGTGCGCCGAGAACTTCCGTGGCGCTGCCCAGGCAGCGGGTATGCCGGGCGCGGGGCGGATGGCCGACCTGTGCGTGCTCTTGATGGATTCATATCGGGGCGAAGGACTCGCCGCGCACCAGGCGTCGCGCCGGATCGCCGACACGTGTGCGGCCGCGGGCGAGAACACCGTCGCGGCCTGGGCCCGGTATTGCGCGGGGGAGTGCATCCTCGACACCGATCCCGCAGCGGCAGCCGATCTGCTCGACGACGCCATCGTCGGTGCCGACCGCAACGGGGACCGGTACCTGATGGGAGTGGCCCTGGTGTCGCGGGCCTCGATCGAGGCCCGGAGTGGTCAACCAGAGGTCGCCGCACGGCTTTTCGCGGACGTCCTCCGGCACTGGCGAGATGCCGGCAACTGGACGCATCAGTGGGTGTCGCTGCGCACCGTCGTCGACGTGCTGATCCGTCTCGAACGTCTCGACTGTGCCGCAGAACTTCTCGGGGCGATCCGGCGATCAGACGAGATCACCGGGGCGGGGGCGTACGGAACCGACGCGCAACGGCTCGACGCCGCGTACCAACGGTTGCGCGAATGCCTCGGCGACGAGGCGCTCGACAACCTGCTGGAACGCGGCGCCGTGCGGTCGTCTCCCGACGTCGTCGCCTCGGCCCTGGCCGCACTCAGTCCGGGATGAGTTCGTAGAAACGGAAGAAACCGAAGTCCTCGATGGGAAGTACGTCGACACGACCGAATCCGGCGTCGGCTGCGTAACTCCGCAACGTGGACGGCCGCATCACGGTGCCGGTCGCCGCCGACGGCGGCGAACTCATCCCGTCAGGCAGACAGACGAACAGCGAGAACGCGTACATGATCTTGTCCAGATCATCGGCCGGGCCCGTGAACTTGTCCGAGACGGCCTCGTCCATCACGACCATCGTGCCGCCAGGCGCCAGTGCTGCCCGCGACTCCGAGAGAACGTCGACCGGTCGTGGCATGTCGTGTAGACACTCGAACGCGAAGATGACATCGAACGGTCCGCGTTGTGATGCTTCGGCACCGTCCGCGAGCAGAAACTCCACGCGGTCGTCGACCCCGGCCGCGACGGCTTCGCGGCGCGCCATCGCCACGGACTCCGCGTCGACATCGAGTCCGACGAAGCTCGCCTCCGGGTAGGCGGCGGCGAGGGCGATGGTGGAGTGGCCGCCGCCGAACCCGACGTCGGCGATCCGTGCTCCCGGTCGGGCCAGCCGCGCGTGCAGGTGGTCGATCGTGGCCAGAGCCGGAGCCAGTTCGCGCTCGAACCACGGACGGTTCAGTGCCGCCTGGCATTCGCGGGCATCCGCGCCGAACTGTTCCCAGCTGACCCCACCGCCGTTGCGGTAGGCGTCGAGTAGCGCCGGGAGCTGCACGAACGAGGCGGCGAAGATGCGCGGCAGCGTGCCGAGGTAGGCCAGGCTGCTCGTATCGGTCAGGGCTTCGGCCACCCCGGGAGAGATAGAGAACCGCGCCGGTACGGCGTCGACGTCGACATCGAGGATGCCGTAGGCGGCCTGCTGCTCCAGCCATTCCTGCGCATACCGGCGGTGCGTGCCGGTCTTGGCGGCGAGATCGTCAGCGGTCAGGGGCCCATGGCCGGCAAGGCAGTCATACCAGCCCAGACGGTCACCGAGATAGATGCTCATGGTCTCGGCGGCGGCCAGTGCGGAGGTGAATATCCGTTCGGCGAACGCATCGGCGGTCGGGCCGGTGGCAGGGGTCGTGGTGGACGTGGGTGCGGGTGTCTCTGTGGTCATGTCCGCCACCATGCGCCGAGCGTCTCTCAGATCACTCTCACCCGACTGCCGGGGAATCTCTCAGCTCGGTGACGTCAGCATGCGCGCCCCGCGAGCAGCGTCTCGACCTTGGCGTCGCCGTCCCAGTGCCGAATGCCGACGAACTCGCCGGTGATGACAGCCCTGCCGTCGAGCACACTCAGCGCCCGCTGCAACTGCTCGGGGTCGAGTCGTCGTGCCAACGTGACGTGGGGAGTCCACCGGCCGGATGCGCTGTGCGGCATCATGGCGGCCGCGTCCTCGCCGACGTGATCACCGGCCAGCCGCACGGTCTGGGCGTGCACTGACAACAGTTCGGTCGACGGGACCACCAGCCGTGCGAGGGTGGCGCGACGGTGCGGCCCGAACAGTATCGGCGCGCCGAGCATCATCGCGATCGGCAGCCGCAGACTCGTGGGAGCCAGGGCCTCGTCGACGCCCGGGGTCAGATGCTGCGCGGCGATCAGGGTGACATGTGGACGATTGCTGGAGGACCGGATCGAGCCCTGATGCGGCAGCCCGGCGTCGGCGAGCGAGGCCCATTCGTCGCGTACTCGCTGGTCAGCGGTCTCGTCGAGCAGAAGTTCGATCGAATGGACCACGTGTCTCATCTCCTCGGCGGACGACATTTGCCCAGCACAACGGCCCTGGAGTACGCTTGCTCACGCGCGTGGGCTCGATAACGCGCGGTTCAGCATGCCTTCGCAGGTGGACATCCGCCCGATGGTTCGTGCCGATCCACACTGAAAAACTGTACCTACTACACACCTGTCCGGAGCCTCTCAACATATGTCGTCCCCCACGATCACCTCGCCGCAAGTAGCCGTCAATGACATCGGCTCGGCCGAGGACTTCCTCGCCGCCATCGACTCCACGATCAAGTACTTCAACGATGGCGACATCGTGGAAGGCACCATCGTCAAGGTCGATCGGGACGAGGTTCTGCTCGACATCGGTTACAAGACCGAAGGCGTCATCCCTTCCCGCGAACTGTCGATCAAGCACGACGTCGACCCCAATGAGGTCGTCAACGTCGGTGACGAGGTCGAGGCCCTGGTCCTCACCAAGGAGGACAAGGAAGGCCGCCTGATCCTGTCCAAGAAGCGCGCGCAGTACGAGCGTGCGTGGGGCACCATCGAGGAGCTCAAGGAGAAGGACGAGGCCGTCAAGGGCACCGTCATCGAGGTCGTCAAGGGCGGCCTGATCCTGGACATCGGTCTGCGTGGCTTCCTCCCGGCATCGCTGGTGGAGATGCGCCGCGTCCGCGATCTGCAGCCGTACATCGGCAAGGAGATCGAGGCCAAGATCATCGAGCTCGACAAGAACCGCAACAACGTGGTCCTCTCGCGCCGCGCATGGCTCGAGCAGACCCAGTCCGAGGTCCGCAGCGAGTTCCTGCACCAGCTGCAGAAGGGTCAGGTCCGCAAGGGCGTCGTGTCCTCGATCGTCAACTTCGGTGCGTTCGTCGATCTCGGCGGCGTCGACGGTCTGGTCCACGTCTCGGAGCTGTCCTGGAAGCACATCGATCACCCGTCCGAGGTCGTCGCGGTGGGCGACGAGGTCACCGTCGAGGTCCTCGACGTCGATCTGGACCGCGAGCGCGTGTCGCTGTCGCTGAAGGCCACCCAGGAAGATCCGTGGCGTCAGTTCGCCCGCACCCACGCGATCGGTCAGATCGTGCCGGGCAAGGTCACCAAGCTCGTTCCGTTCGGTGCATTCGTCCGTGTCGACGAGGGCATCGAGGGTCTTGTCCACATCTCCGAGCTGGCCGAGCGCCACGTCGAGGTGCCGGATCAGGTCGTCTCCGTCGGTGACGACGCGATGGTCAAGGTCATCGACATCGACCTGGAGCGTCGCCGGATCTCGCTGAGCCTCAAGCAGGCCAACGAGGACTACACCGAAGAGTTCGACCCGTCGAAGTACGGCATGGCCGACAGCTACGACGAGCAGGGCAACTACATCTTCCCCGAGGGCTTCGACGCGGAGACCAACGAGTGGCTCGAGGGCTTCGAGCAGCAGCGTGAGGCATGGGAGGCCCGGTACGCCGAGGCCGAGCGTCGCCACAAGATGCACACCGCTCAGATGGAGAAGTTCGCCGCTGCCGCCGCCGAGGCCGCCAACGCCCCGTCGGATTACTCGTCGGCATCCGAGAGCCGCAGCGCCGCCAGCGCTCCCGCCGCAACGGGTGGTTCGCTGGCCAGCGACGAGCAGCTCGCCGCGCTCCGCGAGAAGCTGTCGGGCAACGCCTGATACGCACCTCGTAGATAGTCTCCAGAACTCCCCGGCTCCCATCGGAGCCGGGGAGTTCTGGCATGTGGAGTCGGTCAGCCGGCGAAGTGCGCCATGAGTTTCCGGTGCCGGTGACGGAAGAGGTGACCGACGAACCACACCAACAGCGGCGTGAGGGGACGCAGGGGGAGTCGGGGACGGAACGCGAGGTCGTCGACGACCTCGGTGCGCTCCTGCGACAAGGCGGTCAGGTGTCTGGTGTGATGCCAGACCGTCATCGATGCCATCGACGACTCCTCCCGGAATCCGCGCCCCGGCGTGAGTTCCACGATGGTTAGGTCGTCGAAGTCGACGGGCAGGAATCCGCCGTAGAGCAGGATGACCTTGCCGATCGGTGCGCCGACCTCGATGTCGGCCACCGACTTTCCGCGATGCCTGCGCGGGAACACCATCCGCATGTACGGCATCAGTTCGTCGTTGATGCCCTCCACACTGGCGACTCGCTCCCATACCGCCTCGGCCGGCGCCGGGATCACCGATCGCTGCGCGTGTGTGCGGATTCGGCCGGAACGCTGGTCCATTCGCCGAGCGTGTCAGGCGCCGCGGTCGCGGTCAACGCCCCTTCCAAGCATGCACACATAGTTATTTGACAATGATTTTCACCAGTGAGTTCACTGTCCGGCGTGCACTTTTCACGGACAAAACTGACATCCACCATCGCGCTCACCACTGCAGCCGCGATTGCCCTGGTCGGCTGTGGTTCCGACTCAGGTGAATCCACGACCAGCAGCTCCACGGCTCCGTCCGAGGGATCCGTCGAACAACAGAGCGCGACACCGCGTCTGGCGCTCAGCTACGACGGCGGGATCCTCGTGCTGGACGCCGAGAATCTCGAGCAGGTCGCCGACATCCCCACGGAGGGCTTCATCCGCCTCAATAGCGCCGACAACGGCCGCAACGTATTCGTGTCGGAGTCCGGCGGATTCCGTGTTCTCGACATGGGAACGTGGACCCAACAGCACGGCGACCACGGGCATTACTACACCTCCGAGCCGACGATGACCGACATGACCTTCGGCGGTGCGGAGCCCGGTCACGTGGTGCCGCACGACTCGCGGATCACGCTGTTCAGCGACGGCACCGGCGAGGTCGACATCGTCGAGCCCGCGGAGCTGTTGCGCGGCAACGCCGAATCCACCGAGTACACGGTGCCGGAGCCGCACCACGGCGTCGCCGTGTTCCGCGAGGACGGCAGCCTGGTGGTCACCAGAGGCAACGAGGAGGAGCGAAGCGGGATCGCGATCCTCGACTCGGAGCGCAACGAGATCGCGAGCAACGACCAGTGCCCCGGCGTACACGGCGAAGCCGCGGCCGCGGACGGCGTGCTGACCTTCGGGTGCCAGGACGGCATCCTCATCGTGCGCGGCAACGAGATCCAGAAGGTGCAGAGCCCCGACGGCTACGGCCGGATCGGCAACCAGGCCGGCTCCGAGGAATCCCCGATCGTGCTCGGCGACTACAAGGTCGACGAGAATGCGGAACTGGAACGACCGAACCAGTTCACCCTCACCGACACCCGCACCGGTGAACTGCGCATCGTGCCGTTCCCGTCCAGCTACAGCTTCCGCTCGATCGAGCGCGGTCCGGCCGGGGAGGCAGTGATCCTCGGGACCGACGGTTCGCTCTACGTCTACGACCCGAACACCGCCGAGCAGATCCGGTCGATCCCGGTGATCGAAGCGTGGACCGAGCCGGACGAGTGGCAGTCACCGATGCCGAACGTCCATGTGCAGGGCGACGTCGCCTACGTCACCGACCCGAACGCCCAGACGGTGACCGCGGTGAACGTGACCACCGGCGAGGAGGTCGCACAGGCGGACCTGCCGCAGCCGACGATCGAGCTCACCGGCGTCACCGGCTGACCCGCTCGCTCCTGCGGACTCCTTTCGTTCCCGCTGCATCGAACGGTGCAGCGGGAACGGAACGAGGTGGCGAGAACGCGCTTGCCGGCGATTTGCGAGACTGAGGACGTGATCAGACTGGGGCTGTCCGGCGGCATCGGGGCCGGCAAATCGACAGTGGCGAAGACCTTCATCGACCGCGGCGGATACCACATCGACGCCGACAAGATCGCCCGCGAGGTCGTCGAACCGGGGACACCGGGGTTGGCCGCGTTGGTCGAGGCCTTCGGCGACGACATCCTCGCCGACGACGGCAGCCTCGATCGTCCCGCCTTGGCCGCCAAGGCCTTCGTCGACGACGACAGCCGTCAGAAGCTCAACTCGATCACACATCCGCTCGTGGGGAAGCGGACGCAGGAGATGCTCGACGCAGCGCCCGGCGACGCGATCGTCGTCCAGGACATCCCACTGCTGGTGGAGGGCAACATGGCGCCCTTCTTCCACCTCGTCGTGATCGTGCACGCAGACGCCGAGACCCGCGTCCAGCGGTTGACGTCGGCGCGCGGGATGCCGGAGGCCGACGCGCGCGCCCGCATCGCCGCGCAGGCGACCGATGAACAGCGACGCGCGGTGGCCGATGTCTGGCTGGACAACTCGGGCACACCGGACGACCTCGCCGCGGCCGCTGCCGGGCTGTGGGATGACCGGCTGATCCCGTTCGAACAGAACATCCGGTCACGGACCGTCGTGCGAGGTCCCCTCACGCTGGCTGATCCCAACCCGGGCTGGGAGGCCGAGGGCGCCCGGCTGGTGAACAGATTGTGGGCCATCGTCGGGGACAAGGCATCGGCCGTCGACCACATCGGTTCCACCGCCATTCCCGGTCTCGCCGCGAAGCCCACCATCGACCTCCAGGTCACCGTCGCGGACCTCGACATCGCCGACGCGTTGGTCGACACCCTCGCCGACGGTGGCTTTCCCCGTCTCGGCGGAATTGACGGCGACCGTCCCAAGGCAGACCCGGCGACCGGATCCGTCGACGCCGGGCTCTGGGGCAAGCGGCTGCACGGTTCGGCCGATCCCGCACGGCCGGTCAACGTTCACCTGCGGGTCGCAGGCTCGCCCGGACAGCAGTTCGCGCTGGACTTTCGCGACTGGCTACGCGCCGACGAGGCGGCGCGCGACGAGTACGCGAAGGTCAAGCTGCAGGCGATGTCCGACGCCGACGGCGATCTCGGGCGTTACGTCTCGGCCAAGGAGCCGTGGTTCGACGACGCCTACCGGCGGATCGCGGAGTGGAAGCTCAACCGCTGACGCCTACTCTTGACCCGCCGACTCCGCGAGTGCCTTTCCGACGCCGCGAGACAAATATGACTCGCGGTGACGGAAACGAACTCGCGACAGTTCGGTCCCTGCGGCTGTCCTCCGTTCCCTGAGTAGCGAGCGAGGAACGAGCGAGCGTTTACCCGCCCCCCTGAGTAGCGAGCGAGGAACGAGCGAGCGTTTACCCGTCCCCTGAGTAGCGAGCGAGGAACGAGCGAGCGTATCGAAGGGCGTTCGCACATTCGGATGAACTCTGACGCTCCGCGGAACGAGTCTGTTTTCGGGGGCTGTGATCCGGACCACGCTTTGCTAGCGTGAAGCCGATCAGTTCTAGCCAAGGGAGTCGTCATGGTTCTGAAGACCAGGGGGAAGGCGGCGGTCGCGGCCTGCGCGATGGCTGTTGCCGGAGTTGCCGGGGCGGTGAATGCGGCACCCGCGGGCGCCGCCGTGACCGATTTGAGGCCCGCGCCCACGAACCTGAACAACTACATCTCCAGCGACGTCATCGCGACGCAATGCCCGATCGGGCTCGTTGCCGAGGTCGATGGGCCCGGGGACGTCACATTCGAGATAACGGGCGGCAACCTCCCGCCTACGTCCAGGACTGTCGAGCCGCAGGAAGACGGGACGGCCACCCTCCTGCACACGTTCTTCCTCCCGGGCGAGTACACAGTGCGGGCGGGCCAGGGCGGCACCTGGTATCACACGCCTTTGGAGCTAGACGTCGCGATGGGCGTCTTCACCGGAAGCCTCTGCTTCACGCTGCCGGTCTGACCGCTAAGTGAATTCGTCGCGGCGAGTCGTCGGCCGGAGTCCCTAGAGGTTGCCGTCGCGACAAGACTGTGACATAACGATTCCGGATCGCAATCGCGGGGATCGTGATCGGAAAACAACGAACAAGGAGCAGCACATGGCTGTAAGCAAGACCCGCCGTGCAGTCGGCGCCGGAGTGGCATTCATCGGTGTCGGAGCAGCAGGCCTTCTCATGGCTGCGCCGGCGAACGCCGCGGTGACCGGAGTGGAAATCACCTCCCCATCCGGGTACGCGCTCAGCTCGGGCTCGTACGGCGCGGGCTGTGGGTACACGGTGGAGGCTACTGTCAACGACAACAATCCAGGGGCGCCCGTTCAGTTCGAGCTCTTCGAGGTGGTCGGCGGATCGACCAATGCCGTTGAGGACCTCGGCACGGAAACGGCGACCCAGAACGTGGCCTCCGTCGACTGGACGCCGGGAGCGACAGGGGCATATCAGATTGGCGCGCGTCAACAGCTCACCCCAGCCGTCGAGGACGATCCAATGACCCCCGGAGATGAATCTGCTCCCGCGACCTGGACTGCATACGTGATGTCGGACACTTACAACGTTACGGGGACCGGTATTCAGGTTCCCGCGGCGACACTTGGATCGGTCGATTTCGACCTGCCGTTCGCTGACTCCTGCGTGGTACTCCCGTTCTGAGTACTCACGGGCTCGAACCGAGCTGAACCGAAAGGGCGTCGCTGACTTGGTCAGCGACGCCCTTTTTGGTGTGACCTGCTGATCCGACAACGAATGTCTCCAAATGTGTCATATTTCATGTTTGACGCTGCTAACGTTTCCCTTCGCAGCCCCGTCTGGGGTGCGAAAGACAGGGAAGTCGTGAGAAGTGGAGCAGGTCATGGCCGGTCGGGGTAGTCGGAATCGGATGCGGGTCGTCGCGGGAGCAATCGCCTTCAGTGCGGTCACGGCGGCGGGAATGGGAGCCGCAGGGCCGGCCGACGCGGCACTACAGGGAATCGCCATCGACACACCCGCCGGGTACGGGTCGTCGGCCAGCGGTTCGATGAACTACAACATCTACGGCGCCGGCTGCGCCTACAAGCTCGACGTCATCGTGCACAGTCCGCGCAAGGCGAAGTCGAACCTCAAGATCACGTCGACCATCAACGGCCAGACGACGACCATCTACAACGCGAAGCCGACGGCAGTCGCGATGCGCCCGGTCTGGCGGCCCACGACGCCCGGACGCACCGTTCTCACCGCCACGCTCGACGGGGTGACCAAGAAGCGGACCGTGATGGTCGGCACCGGTGTCCAACTGCCCGACTTCATCCGCGCCGGGAACTGCTTCGTCTTCCCGATCTACTGACGCTTCAGCGGACGGGTCGGTCGAGGAAGAAGACCGGCCCGCCGGCTGATTCATCCAGCCACGCCTGCACGTCGTGGCCGTGTTCGGCTGCCCCGACCAGCGCGCGCATCGCGATGGCGACCGCCTCCTCGCATTCGGCACCGCCCAGCAGGCCGGCCACGCGGGCGTCGAACAGTTCGTCGACGTCGAGGAGCTGTAGCGGTTCGCCGGGCACGTCGACCAGGTCGAGATACCAATCCTCTGCGTGCCATCGGCCATGCTCGTCCGGCCCGTGGAACCGTCCCACGTCCAGGTACAACCGCTGTCCGTCGCGATAGCCGCCCTGGTAGTGGAAGATGTTGGCCCGCAGGCCCAGCGTCGGCAGCAACCACGATTCCAGGTGCGAGAACCGTGGATGGTCGGCGGTGCGCGACATGTACAGCCCGCGCTCGGTGACCTCATAGCGCTCCACCGGACGCACGAAGCCCTTGTTGTCGGTGTTCGTCATGGCCGGCACGTCGAAGGTCTCACGTTTCGGCGGGTGTGCGGAGTCGGCCATAGCCGAACAGTAATAGCTGCTCCGGACCTGGGTGGCGCACGTGCGACCTTGCCGCGGCTCTGCTCGGCTCACGCGAGCTGTCGACAGCCCGCGTGAGCCGAACAGACCCGCGCGAACAGCCTCGGCCCGCGGTACCGAAGTCTAGGTGGGACAAGGCGCGACGGAACATACTTGTCACAGCCCGCGTTTACCCTGGCACTATGGCTTTTGCAGCAGAACGCCCGGTCCTCGCGCATTCCGAGTTCCGGCCCATCGGGGAGATCGAGCGCACCGAGGGGAACTTCCAGGTCGTCAGCGAATACGAGCCTGCCGGAGACCAGCCCACCGCGATCACCGACCTCGAGCGACGTATCACCGCGGGGGAGAAGGACATCGTCCTGCTCGGCGCCACCGGCACCGGCAAATCCGCGACCACCGCCTGGCTGATCGAGAAGATCCAGCGTCCCACTCTGGTGATGGCCCCCAACAAGACCCTCGCGGCGCAGCTCGCCAACGAACTGCGGGAGATGCTCCCCAACAACGCCGTCGAGTACTTCGTCTCGTACTACGACTACTACCAACCCGAGGCGTACATCGCCCAGACGGACACCTACATCGAGAAGGACTCGTCGATCAACGACGACGTCGAACGGCTCCGGCACTCGGCGACGTCCAGCCTGCTGTCGCGCCGCGACGTCGTGGTGGTCGCGTCCGTATCGTGCATCTACGGCCTCGGCACACCGCAGTCCTATCTCGACCGTTCCGTTGAGGTCGGTATCGGCCAGGAGATCGACCGCGATGCGCTGCTGAGGCTGCTCGTCGACGTCCAGTACACCCGCAACGACACCGCGTTCACCCGCGGCAGCTTCCGGGTGCGCGGCGACACGGTGGAGATCATCCCGTCCTACGAGGAACTCGCGGTCCGGATCGAGTTCTTCGGCGACGAGGTCGAATCTCTCTACTATCTGCATCCACTCACCGGAGACGTTGTGCGCCAGGTCGATTCGCTGCGGATCTTCCCGGCCACCCATTACGTCGCCGGTCCGGAGCGGATGGAACGGGCGATGACGAGCATCGAGGAGGAACTCGAGGCGCGCCTCGCCGAACTCGAGGGCAAGGGCAAGCTTCTCGAAGCGCAGCGGCTGCGGATGCGCACCAGCTACGACCTGGAGATGATGCGTCAGGTCGGCTTCTGCTCCGGCATCGAGAACTACTCGCGCCACATCGACGGGCGTGCCGCGGGAAGTGCGCCGGCAACCCTTATCGACTACTTCCCCGAAGACTTCCTGCTCGTCATCGACGAATCACACGTGACGGTGCCGCAGATCGGCGGCATGTACGAGGGCGACATGTCCCGTAAGCGCAACCTCGTCGACTACGGCTTCCGCCTGCCCTCGGCTGTCGACAACCGGCCGCTCACCTGGGACGAGTTCGTCGACCGCATCGGGCAGACCGTCTATCTGTCGGCCACCCCCGGCCCCTACGAACTCGGCCAGTCCAACGGCGAGTTCGTCGAACAGGTCATCCGCCCGACCGGTCTCATCGATCCCGAGGTGATCGTGAAACCGACGAAGGGGCAGATCGACGACCTCGTCCACGAGATCCGGGAACGGACCGAGCGCGACGAGCGTGTACTGGTCACCACCCTCACCAAGAAGATGGCCGAGGACCTCACCGACTACCTGCTGGAGTTGGGGATCCGTGTCCGCTATCTACACTCCGAGGTCGACACGTTGCGCCGGGTGGAGTTGCTCCGGCAGTTGCGGTCCGGCGAGTACGACGTGCTGGTCGGCATCAACCTGCTCCGCGAGGGTCTGGACCTGCCCGAGGTGTCGCTGGTGGCGATCCTCGACGCGGACAAGGAAGGCTTCCTGCGGTCGACGACGTCGCTGATCCAGACGATCGGTCGTGCAGCTCGCAACGTGTCCGGTCAGGTGCACATGTACGCCGACACCATCACCGACTCGATGCGTAACGCGATCGACGAGACCGAACGCCGTCGCGAGAAGCAGATCGCCTACAACACGGAGATGGGCATCGACCCGAAACCGTTGCGCAAGAAGATCGCCGACATCCTCGATCAGGTGTATCGGGAGGCCGAGGACGAGGCCGTCAAGGTGGGCGGGTCCGGTCGAAACGCCAGTCGCGGCCGACGCGCCCAGGGCGAGGTGTCCAAGGCGGGCAGCGCAGGCGTCATCGAGAAACGCGACACGTCGGCGATGCCGCGTGCCGAGCTGGCCGACCTGGTGTCGCAGCTGACCGATCAGATGATGTCGGCGGCCCGCGACCTCCAGTTCGAGTTGGCCGGCCGGTTACGTGACGAGATAGCGGACCTGAAGAAGGAATTGCGCGGAATGGACGCCGCCGGGATCAAGTAAATGTGCCGATCCCCACGAACAGCGGACAAACCGGTCCGACTCGAACTAGTCTGCCGGATCAGGGGTTCTACAGTGTGGGGATGACACCTGCCTCGTCAATGTCGGGGCGGACTGACACGTGGAGGATGGATGAGCGCATATCAGACGATCGTCGTCGGCACCGATGGCTCCGAGTCATCGCTCAAGGCGGTCGATCGCGCGGGGGCAATCGCCGGTGACTCGGCGTCGCTGGTGATCGCTTGTGCCTACTTTCCGAATGACCGCGGCGCCGGTGGCGCCGCCGATGTCCTCAAGGACGAGGCCTACCAGGTGATGGGTTCCTCGCCGACCGAGGAGATCCTGCGTACGGCCAAGGAACGGGCCGTCAAGGCGGGAGCGGCCAACGTCGACCCGCGCTCGATCAAGGGCGCGCCGGTGGACGCGTTGCTCCAACTGGTCACCGACTCGAAGGCCGACCTGCTCGTCGTCGGCAACCGGGGCCTGAACTCGATCGCCGGCCGCTTGCTCGGCTCGGTGCCCGCGGACGTGGCACGCAAATCGGCGTGCGACGTTCTCATCGTGCACACGACCTGACCGTCCGAGTCCGAAGCCCTCGACGTCTCACCAGGCGTCGGGGGCTTCGCTCGTCATATCCGCCAGTTCATCGGGCAGGTCGTCAGAGTGGATCACGGTGAGACGCTGCGTCGCGCGGGTGAGGGCGACGTACAGATCCGAATACCCCAGCGGAGAGTCGGCGACGATGGCCGCGGGCTCGACGACCACGGTGTTGTCGAACTCCAAGCCCTTGCAGGCGCTCACCGTGAGAATCCGTGGCGGCGAATCGATGTCGGCAACGGCCGACAACATCTCCGCATAGTGGCGGTGCGGGACGATGACAGCGGTCAACCCGGCGAGGTCCGGGCGCGTTGCGGCCCGCAGCGTGACCTTCGCGCGGGTGGCCGGATCGGCGCGCACGGCCACCGGCTCGATGCCGTTGCTCCGCAACGATGTCGGCGACGACATCGTCGGGCTGATCCTGCTCAGCACCCGTGTCGCGAACGTCATGATCTCCGCCGGCGTCCGGTAGTTCACCGTCAGCTCACGCAACTGCCACCGTTCGGCGACATACGGGCTCAATACGTCACCCCAGGAGCGGGTACCGGCGAGATCACCCGTCTGCGCCGTATCACCGATGATCGTCATCCACCGGTTCGGGATGCGACGCATCACCATCCGCCAGGCCATCGCCGACAGTTCCTGCGCCTCGTCGACGATGACGTGGCCGAAGGCCCAGTTCCGGTCGCCGTGGGCGCGTTCGGCCGTGGTCAGCCGCTGCGTCTCCGTCTGCCGTGCGGCGAGCTGCTCGGCGTCGATGAGGTCATAGGCCATCAGGATCTCCGGATCGAGCTCGTCCTCGAGATCCTGAGGTGCCGATCCGGTGAGGATGTCCAGTGCATCCTGCGCGTCCGCGAGCTGCCGACGCCAGCGTTCCCGTTCGGCGCGTTCGGCGTCGTCGGTGCCGTAGCCGATCAGCTCGGCGAGCTCGTCCAGCAACGGGACATCGGCGGGGGAGAAGTCGCTGCCATCCTGTCGGGCATTCGGATCACGCTGTAGCGCAGCACGATCAACATCGGACCAGCCGGGACTGGCCTTGCGCACCGCGGCCGGGTCGGCGTAGAGGTCGCGCAACATCTCCTGAGGGCGCAGCGTCGGCCAGAAACGCAGCAGCGCCCGCCGGATCTCCGGATCCTGACCCATCTCGTCGCGGATGTCGGCGATGTCGGCGCCACTCAACAGCTGGGACCCGTCGAGCAGACTCGACCCGATGGTGCGGGCGTGCGCACGCGCCAGACCGTCGAGGGCCGCGCGCACGAACGCCGGCTGGGCCAGGTTGTGCGCCTTGCGGGTGCTGCGGGCCTTGGCGCGGGCCTCCTTGATCAGCTCGGAGTCGATCATCACCTGATACGTGTCGAACTCCACCGGCTCGGGACGCTTCGGCAACGACTGTCGGGCGCGCACTGCCCGTTTCAGGAGATCGACCATCCGGAGGTCGCCCTTGATCGCGGCGGCCTGCCGATCCTCGTCAGCGGTGGCGTGCACGCCCGGAAAGAGGTCGCCGATCGTCGAGAGCAGCACCCCCGACTCACCCAGCGACGGCAGCACCTGGCCGATGTAGGTGAGGAAGTCGTCGTTCGGTCCGATGATGAGGATTCCGCTGCGCGACAGGATGTCTCGGTGGGTGTAGAGCAGGTACGCGGCCCGGTGGAGCGCGACCGCGGTCTTGCCGGTGCCCGGCCCGCCCTGGATCACGGTCACGCCGCGATGTGTCGAGCGGATGATCAGATCCTGCTCGCGCTGGATGGTTTCGACGATGTCGGTCATCTCGCCAGTGCGCGCCGCGTTCAATGCCGCCACCAGAGCGTTCTCGTTCACCACGTCGCCATGGCCGACGGCATCGGACGATGCGTCACCGAGGGTGAGGTACTCGTCGTTGACCTCGCGGACCCGTCGGCTCCGGGTGCGGACGTGCCGTCGGCGATCGACGTCCTCGGGTGCGGCAGGCGTCGCGAGATAGAACGGCCGGGACAGCGGAGCCCGCCAGTCCAACAGCAGAGTGGTGTCGGCGTCGTCGTCGTCGAGGACGCCGATGCGGCCGATCCGTCGGACTTCACCGTCCTCAAGGTCGAGCCGACCGAAGTACAGATTGTGTTCGGCCGCATCGAACTTCGCGAGATCCTCGGTGTACATCCGCTCGTAGGACTCGCGTTCCGAGCGGGCCTGCGGGGTGCCGCCGCTCTCCCGCAACGTCGACGACAGGCGGCGGCGGGTGTTGGCGCGCATACGGTCGAGGCGCGCATACACGAGGTCGAGGTGTTCCTGTTCCTCGGTGATGCGGGTGTCGACGTCGGTCTCTGTCGAACTCACCGTGACAAGGGTCCTGTCTCGTGCTCGGGGGAAGGAAGGCCCGACGGTCGGGCCAGGCCGGCCGACAGCATCGACGCCGACACCCGCGCCCCGATCCGCGGCTCGCCGAGCCGCCGGCACACCGCGTCTGCCGATCCGTGCAGGGCACGGTCGGGCAGACGGGCGGCAAGCCACTCGATGACCTGGGCCTGCGATCCGAGTGGGACCGGTGTGGTCGAATCCGGATCGGTGAGCACACCATGACGCGATGCGTACAGCGAGAAGGTGTCCGGGGCGCTGTCGGCCGAGAAGAACGGATAATCGTCCGCCGACAGCGCGATCCGGCTGTAGTTCGGCTCGGTGTGGTCGAGCATCGTCGCCTCCTCCTCGGTGAGCCATGCGCCGACGGCGTCCAGAATCTCACCAGGAGCGCGGTAGGGGGCAGCGGGAACGTAGCCGCGGGCCGAGACGTGGGCGGAGTGCCCGACTGCGAGGTGTGCCAACGACACCCGCATCATCGGCGGCCCCGGCTCCCCGGTGGCCACGGTCGCCAGTTTGGCGCGCATGACGTCCGCGGACGCGTTGGAACCCACACCGATCACCAGTCGGCGCCCCTCGATCGTCTCCGGCCTCGGCGTCAGATCCTCGACAGGATCCGATGCCGTCCACGGATAGTCGTGGGCGGGGAGGACGGGTGTCATGCGACGATCCGGGGCACCCGACCGGTGGGTATCGGATGCAGGAGCTATGAGCGGACCTCTCGCCAGCGACGTCGGCCCTCCTCGGCGCTTTCGGCGGCCTTGGTGCGTGCGGTATCGGCGAGGGCGTTGACGTCGTCGACCAGATCCGGGGCGCGGTTCTTGAACCGCTCCGCGGCATCGGTGGACCGCTCCCGGGCAGCGTCGGCCAGTTCGGGCGCACGATCCTTGATGCGGTCGGCGGCCTTGCTCGAGCGCTTCTGCGCCTCGGCGGCCAGTTCCTCGGCCCGCTTTTGCGCGACCTTGGCCTGCTTCTGCGCGGTCTTGGTCTGCTTCTGGGCGACCTTGGCGGCCTTGTCGGTCCGCTTCTGCGCAGCCTTGGATGCCTTCCCGGCCTTGTCGGACTGCTTCTGGGCGGCGTCGGCGAAATCGGCCGAGCGCTTCTGCGCGGCCTCGGCGAAGTCCGCGGAGCGCTTCTGCGCGGCCTGGGCCAACTCTGGCGCACGATGCCGGACGTAGTCGGCTGCCTCGGTGGAATAGCCGCGCGCGGCCTCGGCGATCTCAGGTGCTCGGTGCTTGATGACTTCGGCTGCCTCGCTGGAGTATTCCCGCGCAGCATCGGCGATCTCGGGTGCCCGGTTCTTGATCACCTCAGCGGCCTCCGCCGAACGTTCACCGATCGCGTGCGCGCCCTCCTGGGAGCGTTCGGCCAGTGCCTCCCAGGTCGATCCGGACGTTGCGGCGCCGATCGGGATGGCGGCCGCGATGGCGTGACTGGCATCGGCGGCCTTACGGCGACCGCGCCATGCCAGCGATGGTTTGCCCTCGGTGTCGACCGCGGCGATCAGAAGTCCGCCGACGAGACTCACGTTCTTGAAGAACTGGACCTTCTGCTGGGCGCGTCGCTCCGGGTCGGTCTCCTCCCAGAAGGCGTGGCCGGCGATCGTCGTCGGAACCGTGGAGCCGGCGAGAGCAAGGGCGGCGATGCGGGGAAACTTCCCCGTTGCCAACAGGATTCCGCCGCCGACCTGCACGGCACCATTGATGCGGACGAGGGTCTCGGGGTCCGTGGGGACCTTGGTCGTGACGTCGTCGGGCAGCGCCTCGACAGACTTGTCGACGAAACCACGCGCTGTCTCCGCCTTGGCTTTGGGACTTCGCAAGGCGTCGATGCCGGAGGCAACGAACGCGGTGGCGAGCATGGGTCGGGCAATTCGGCGGATCAACACTGACGGCCTCCTCGTGACATGACGCGGACGCTCACCCCCACGGGCTTGAGCGGTGAACCTTATCGAGGTTACCGGTCACCGCCGGAGCCCGCAGATGCCCTGTTCGCGGGCTTCGCGAACCGTCACCAGCCCCGCTCGCGCCACTCGGTGAGCGCGGGACGTTCGGCGCCGAGTGTGGTGTCGGTGCCGGATACATGTGCAATCCACACTGGCAGCGAGGCTAAAAGTGTCTTACGCTTTTGTTGTGCAGGTGAATGTCTACGAATCGGCACATCGGCATGGCATCACCGACGATGAGATTAGGGCGACGATCGCGTATCCGCTCATTCGGTACGCGATCACGACCGAGTTCGAGGACGCCGACACCTACATGTTTGTGGGTCGGATTGACAACGAGCCGTGGATCGAAGTCGCCGCCGAGGATCGAGACGGCGACAGCTGGGAGGTCTTTCACGCGATGTTGTTGACCCAACGTGTCGCAACTGAACTTCTTGTCGCATCGGGCGGTGTCATCGACCTGTGTGGCGAATGCGGCGGGCAACGCCCGTCAGTCGACACGATCTCAGATGAGAAGGAGGGTGACCAGAGATGACTTCGAGGAATCCGCGCGATTACGAACGCATGGCCGATGCGGTCGAGAGGGGTGAGTACAAGGTGTCCGGGCCCTTCGAGGTCGGTGCCACGCTGAAGATGGGCCGACCGCCGGTGGGAGAGCGACGAGATACCACCTCACGAACGGTGCGACTACCCTCCGCACTCGATGCACGGCTGGCGGATTACGCGGAGGACACCCGAACCACGCCGAGTGAAGTGCTCAGACGTGCAGTCGACGAGTATCTGAACAGTCACTCCTCGCGACGAGACCAGCCGTCGTAGGTATCGCCGACGAGTAGCAAACGGTCTCGGTCAGGCCAGGTGTCCCGGCCGTTCGCCCCCGGGACTACCAGCCCCGCTCGCGCCACTCGGTGAGCGCCGGGCGTTCGGTGCCGAGCGTGGTGTCGGTGCCGTGGCCGGGATAGACGACCGTCGAATCGGGGTAGCGGTCGAAGAGCTTCGACGTCACGTCCGCGAGGAGGGCGTCGAAGTCCCCGGGTTGCCAGGTCTTGCCGACGCCGCCGGGGAACAGGCAGTCCCCGGTGAACAGATGCACCGTGTCCCCGTCGCGCAGTGCGAGGGCAATGGATCCGGGTGTGTGGCCGACCAGATGGATCGCGTCGAACGTGAGGTCTCCCACGTCGATGGTGTCGCCGTCGTCGATCAATCGATCCGGTGTGACCGGGAGCGGGTCGGCGTCGAGACGCCCCGTCGCGGTGGGGACGCCGAGTTTCCCGGCGACCTGCTCCAGCGCCTGCCAGTGGTCGGGGTGCTGGTGGGTGGTGAAGATCATGGCCGGTTCGCCCGGAAGCAGGTCCACGAGCGCGAGCACCCGATCGCCGTCGTTCGCGGCGTCGATGATGAGCTGCTTGCCGGTGTTGCTGCAGGTGACGACGTAGACGTTGTTGTCCATCGGCCCGACCGACATCTTCACGATCGTCGCCGTGTCGAGGGTCCGGCGCTGCGGGTTCGGCGACTCCGAGAGATCGCCGGTGTAGGTGTCGGTGATCGTGACGTCCTGAGTGCTCATGACGCCAGGCTAGCGATTGGCGACGATCGTCGGTCACTGAGCGCGAGTATCGTGGAGCAGTGGTCGACGGCCGTCGCGACGATCTCGTGTGCTCTGCATCAGAGTTGTCGGAGTCCGTCGATAAGGTTCGCGCGGAGCGGTCCAGCCCAGTCGGCCGAACGCATCCACACTGCTCACCTGCCAGCATCCCGGCGTCAGCCGGACAGCGAAACGAACGAGGATTTGCCAGTGGTTGACCGTCTGATCGTGCGCGGCGCCCGAGAACACAACCTACGTGGGATCGACGTCGATCTACCGCGCGACAGCTTGATCGTCTTCACCGGGTTGTCGGGATCGGGGAAGTCATCGCTCGCCTTCGACACCATCTTCGCCGAAGGGCAGCGACGCTACGTCGAATCGTTGTCGGCCTACGCCCGCCAGTTCCTCGGGCAGATGGACAAGCCGGACGTCGACTTCATCGAAGGCCTGTCGCCGGCGGTGTCGATCGACCAGAAGTCGACCAACCGGAACCCCCGCTCGACCGTCGGCACCATCACCGAGGTCTACGACTACCTCCGCCTGCTCTACGCCCGCGCCGGCCGTGCTCACTGCCCGGAGTGCGGTGAGCTGATCGCCAAGCAGACCCCCCAGCAGATCGTCGACCAGGTGCTCGAGATGGAAGCGGGTGTCCGTTTCCAGGTACTCGCCCCGGTGGTCCGCACTCGCAAGGGCGAGTTCGTCGACCTGTTCGCCGAGCTGCAGACGCAGGGCTTCTCCCGCGCGCGCATCGACGGTGTGGTTCACCAGCTGACCGATCCGCCCAAGCTCAAGAAGCAGGAGAAGCACGACATCGAGGTCGTCGTCGACCGGCTGGCGGTGAAGCCGACCGCCAAGCAGCGACTCACCGACTCCATCGAGACCGCCCTGCGCCTGGCCGACGGCATCGTGGTCCTCGATTTCGTGGACCTCGAGGAGGACGACCCGCACCGCGAACGACGTTTCTCCGAACGTATGGCCTGCCCCAACGGTCATCCCATCGCCATCGACGACCTCGAACCGCGGTCGTTCTCGTTCAACTCGCCCTACGGTGCATGCCCGGAATGCGACGGCCTCGGCATTCGCAAAGAGGTCGACGAGGAACTCGTCGTCCCGGACCCGGAGCTGTCGCTGTCCGACGGTGCGATCGCGCCCTGGTCCGGCGGCCACAACGCCGACTACTTCCTGCGCTTGATGGGCGGTCTCGCCGACCAGATGGGCTTCTCCGTGGACACGCCGTGGAAGAAGCTGCCGGCGAAGGCGCGCAACGCGATCCTCAACGGCAGCGATCACCAGGTGCACGTCAAGTTCCGCAATCGCTACGGCCGCACCCGGTCCTACTACACCGAGTTCGAGGGCGTCCTGTCGTTCCTCGCCCGCCGGATGGACCAGACCGAGTCGGAGCAGATGAAGGAGCGCTACGAGGGATACATGCGCGATGTCCCGTGCCCGGCGTGTCAGGGTGCGCGGCTGCGGCCGGAGATCCTGTCGGTCACTCTCGACCATCCGACATACGGCGCAATGTCGATCGCGCAGGTGTGTGCGCTGTCGGTGGCCGAATGCGCCGACTACCTGAACGGCCTCAAGCTCGACGAACGGCAGGCGGCGATTGCCGGCCGCGTGCTCAAGGAGGTGCAGGCACGCATCACCTTCCTGCTCGACGTCGGGCTGGAATACCTGTCGCTGGCACGCGCCGCGGGATCGTTGTCGGGCGGTGAGGCGCAGCGCATCCGGCTGGCGACGCAGATCGGTTCGGGGCTCGCCGGCGTGCTGTACGTCCTGGACGAGCCGTCCATCGGGCTGCATCAGCGCGACAACCGTCGCCTCATCGAAACCCTCACGCGCCTCCGGGATCTGGGCAACACGCTGATCGTCGTCGAGCACGACGAGGACACCATCCGGTCGGCCGACTGGATCGTCGACATCGGTCCGCGGGCCGGTGAGCACGGCGGTGAGGTGGTGCACAGCGGTAGCTACAAGGATCTGCTGAAGAACCGGCGGTCGTTGACGGGCGCCTACCTGGCCGGTCGTGACGAACTGCCGATCCCGGCGATCCGTCGGCCGATCTCGCGCAAGAAGCAGCTGACCGTCGTCGGTGCGCGGGAGCACAATCTGCGGGGGATCGAGGTCGGGTTCCCGCTCGGCGTGCTGACCGCGGTGACCGGGGTGTCCGGTTCGGGCAAGTCCACGCTGGTCAACGACATCCTCGCCACCGTGTTGGCCAACAAACTCAACGGCGCGCGACAGGTGCCGGGCCGCCACACCCGGGTGAAGGGTCTCGATCAGCTCGACAAGCTGGTGCAGGTCGATCAGTCGCCGATCGGTCGTACCCCGCGGTCGAACCCGGCGACCTACACGGGTGTGTTCGATAAGATCCGTACCTTGTTCGCGGCGACCACCGAGGCGAAGGTTCGGGGCTATCAGCCGGGCAGGTTCTCGTTCAACGTCAAGGGCGGCCGGTGCGAGGCGTGCACCGGCGAGGGCACGATCAAGATCGAGATGAACTTCCTCCCAGACGTGTACGTCCCGTGCGAGGTGTGCCACGGCGCGCGCTACAACCGCGAGACGCTCGAGGTGCACTACAAGGGAAAGACCATCTCCGAGGTGCTGGACATGCCGATCGAGGAGGCGGCCGAGTTCTTCGAACCGGTGACGTCGATCCATCGGTATCTCAAGACCCTCGTCGACGTCGGGCTCGGGTATGTGCGGCTCGGCCAGCCCGCGCCGACCTTGTCGGGCGGTGAGGCGCAGCGCGTGAAGCTCGCGGCCGAGCTGCAGAAACGGTCGACCGGTCGGACGGTGTACATCCTCGACGAGCCCACCACGGGACTGCATTTCGAGGACATCAAGAAGCTGCTCGCCGTCATCAACGGCCTGGTCGACAAGGGCAACACCGTCATCGTCATCGAGCACAACCTCGACGTCATCAAGACCGCCGACTGGATCATCGACATGGGACCCGAGGGCGGTACCGGCGGTGGTCTCGTGGTCGCCGAGGGCACCCCCGAGGACATCGCGCTCGAACCGATGAGTCACACCGGCAAGTTCCTGGCGAACATCCTCGACGTCGACCAGTCGGTCGCCTCGGCAGGCTAGCCTGGCGTTCTTCCCCCGGAAATCCGTTCTTCCTCGCAAGTATCTGGGGGATGAAATGATTTCTGGCGGAAGAACTTTGGCGGTCAGGCCACGGCCAGGTCCGCCTGGACCGGCGGCGGGGTGGTGGCCTTGTCGCTGCGACGCGCGAGGACGATGCCGACGACCACGAACCAGATCGCCATCCCGGCCACGCCGGGGAACAACACGGTCATGTCGACATCGCGGGTGACGAGCACGAACGGAACCGCCGAACCCGCGGCCGCGCCCCCGAGGACGGCAGGGATCGCGATCACCCACCAGAGCGGTCGCCGACGGGTGGCCGTCACGGCGAAGGCCACGGCCAGCAGGGCGGTGCCGAACCCGAAGACCGGACCCGACAATGCGGCGATCAGCTCGTGGGTCTGGGTGATCGGCGCATGTTCACCGGCACGCAGCTGATCCAGTTCGGTGACCGCCAGGATGTGGGGGAGGTACTCGACCGCGGCAAGGCTCGCACCGACCGCCGTCACCGCGACGAACGGTCGAAGCGTGCGGGGCTCGAGCGACCGGGACAAGACGATCAGCGACACCGCGATCAGGACCGTTCCGACCATCGCGATGACGTGCGACACCACCCACACCGGGCTCTCCAGCATCGTGATCATGTGTGCATCAAGTGAATCCATCGATCCCTTGGGATGCATGGGTCCACCGATGCAGACGAGGAGTCCGCCGACGGCCAAGCCGATACCGGCACGATTGATGTTCCGCATGAGGACTCCCGGATGGGTGTGAGTAGAATTGGATGAGTAAGACTCAATGAATATAGATGGGGTCATCTGAATGGCGCAAGGGAAACGGTCATACAAATCGCCGACGCGGGCCGCGCAGGCGGCCGAGACAAGGGCACGTCTGATCGCTGCTGCGCGGCAACTCTTCGCCGAGGGGGGCTGGAATGGCACCACACTCAAGTCGATTGCGAAGGCGGCCGGGGTCGCCGAACCGACTGTGTACGCCGTGTTCGGCAACAAGGCCGGGTTGGCGATGGCGTTGACCGACACCGCCGACGACGAGGCGGATGTCGCGACCCTCGTCGCCGAATTGTCGGCTGCGGAGAGTCCACGCCGCCAGATCGACGCGATGGTGCAATTCGAGGCGCGCATGTACGAGCGGGCGGCCGACCTTGTGCGGATCTTGCATGAAGGCGCGCGCACCAGTCCGGAGCTCGCCGACGCCTACCGGGAGGGCTTGTCCCGTGGTGACGCCGGACGACGGCGCGTGGTCTCGGCGTGGCCGCCGGGTGCGTTGCGCGCCGGTCTCACGCTGCAAGAGGCGCTTGACGTGTGCTCACTGGCAATGAGCTTCGAACTCTGGGACCACCTCGCGGTGCGCGGGTGGTCGACTGGCCGCATCGCCGAATGGACCGCGGACATGGTCGCCCGGGAACTGTTGGCGGACTGACGAGGCCGGTGCCGGGCCACGGTCGAATCCGAGGATGGCCGGACGACGGGCTACTTGCCCATCGACTTGCGGATCTCCTCGAGCTTCTTGCGAGCCGCCTCGTCGCGTTTGCGCATCATCTCGTCGACCTTCTGGCCTTCCGGGCTCGCATGCGCGAGTTCTTCGCTGCCGATCGCGGTGGAGATCCGGTTCTCGATCTTGTCGCGGACGAAGTCGAAGGTGGGGATGCCGGTCTCGGAGTAATGGGGGTCGGTGACCGGCGGGATGTACCCCGGTGGCGTCGACGCGCTCTGCGACGTCGGATCGGGCACGATCTCACCCTCGACGACGTTCGGATCGGGGTCCTGCGGTGTCTGGCTGGTCACTCTTCCAGCGTACGTCGGCGCGAGGTCAGCGGCGACGATCTCGGACCGGGCCGGTGTACTTCTCGCCGGGACCTTCGCCCGGCTCGTCCGGGTATGCGCTGGCGTCACGGAAGGCCAGTTGGAGCTGCTTGAGTCCGTCCCGGATGGGCGCAGCATGCACGCCGAGGTCGGGCCGCGATGCGTCGACCAGGCCGGCGAGGGCGGTGATCAGACGGCGTGCCTCGTCGAGGTCGATATCGTCGTCGGTCGCGCCCTCGGCCAGACCGAGCTTCTCCGCCGACGCACTCATCAACATCACGATCGCCCTGGTGATGACCTCGATCGCCGGAATATCGCCGAGATCGCGAATGTTGTCCATATCGGTCTGCTCCAGACCGGGCACTCCGTCATCGCCGGCCGCGGCACCCGTATCGGGCATCTGCGCAGGTGACGAATAGGAGTTCTCGGTCATGGCTGTTAGACTCCCACAGTACGACCGCCCCGGTTTGCGCCGGGGTCGCAAGTGGAGTTCCGCTCCCACCGTCACGACGCGGGTTCACCGCAGTTGGACGGTCCGGTTCACGCCGACAGTCGCGACGCCCTGAGCAGCGCGGACATGTCGGTTCGACATGTGTGTCGGCGAACCGGTCGGTAACGGAGCCCTGCGGATGCCATCAGCGTCCCGGGGCTCTTCTGCTGAGAGCGGCCCCCTGCCACCCAGTCACAATTCCTGGCGGTCACCAGAGAAGAACTGATCAAGGAGGCCCCATCAGCACTGAGACCCGCATCAACGAGCGCATCCGCGTCCCAGAGGTCCGACTCGTCGGACCGAACTCGGAGCAGGTGGGCATCGTGCGTGTTGAAGATGCGCTTCGCTTGGCCTACGAGGCCGACCTGGACCTGGTCGAGGTCGCGCCCGACGCACGGCCACCCGTGTGCAAGATCATGGACTACGGCAAGTTCAAGTACGAAGCCGCCCAGAAGCAGCGCGAATCGCGTCGCAACCAGCAGATGACCGTCATCAAGGAGCAGAAGCTCCGCCCGAAGATCGACGACCACGATTACGAGACCAAGAAGGGTCACGTCATCCGGTTCCTCGAAGCAGGGTCCAAGGTGAAGGTGACCATCATGTTCCGCGGCCGCGAACAGTCCCGCCCCGAACTGGGATTCCGGTTGCTGCAGCGCCTCGGAAACGACGTCGCCGACTACGGATTCATCGAGACCTCGGCCAAGCAGGACGGCCGCAACATGACCATGGTGTTGGCACCGCACAAGGGCGCGAAGACCCGCCAGAAGGCGCAGCAGCAGAGCCGCGATCGCGGCGGCAAGACTGCCGCCAGAGACGAACAGACAAGCCAGTAACCGGAACGGCACACCGCCCGACCGGCGCAACTGACCACCAGCGCGCGAGACGCACGCCCGTCCGACCCACGGGTGTGCACTCGCTCGCCCGAATGAAGGAAGAACATGCCGAAAAGCAAGACCCACAAGGGCACCGCGAAGCGATTCAAGGTCACCGGCAGCGGCAAGATCGTTCGCCAGAAGGCCAACCGCCGCCACCTGTTGGAGCACAAGTCGTCGCGGCGCACCCGCCGTCTCGACGGCACCACCGTCGTGAGCGAGAACGACGCCCCGCGCATCAAGCGACTGCTGAACAAGTGACCCCCACCGGGACACCCCCGGCGACGGTCGACCACTGACATCTGACGAACAAAGGACTGACACATGGCACGCGTGAAAAGGGCGGTGAACGCCCAGAAGAAGCGTCGTTCGACCCTCGAGGCATCGAAGGGCTACCGCGGGCAGCGTTCGCGCCTGTACCGCAAGGCGAAGGAGCAGCAGCTCCACTCGATGACCTACGCCTACCGGGACCGCCGCGCTCGCAAGGGTGAGTTCCGCAAGCTGTGGATCGCGCGTATCAACGCCGCGGCCCGCGCCAACGACATCACCTACAACCGCTTCATCCAGGGCCTCAAGGCTGCCGGTGTCGAGGTGGACCGCAAGGTCCTCGCCGACATCGCCGTCACCGACCCGGAGGCCTTCACCGGCCTGGTCGAGGTGGCCCGCAAGGCGCTGCCGGGCGACATCAACGCCCCGGCCGCCTGATCGACGGATCAGACCGCACACGACCCGCGATGGAAGTTCTCTCCGAACGTTCGTCGCGGGTCGTGTCGTATGCAAAACTGCACCGCGCGACGGTCCGCCGTGCCGAAGGGCGGTTCCTCGTCGAGGGGCCCAACTCGGTGACCGCAGCATTGGAGACCGGCCGAGCGCAGCGCCTGCTCGTCCGGGAGGCCGACCTGTCGCGGCACGCATCGGTGCTCGACGAGGCGCGCGCGTCCGACGTCGCAGTCGAGGTGCTCTCCGAACGTGCAGTGGCGAAGCTGTCCGAGTCGACCACGGCACCCGGGATCTTCGCGATCTGTGAGCTCCTCGACCGGCCGCTGTCCTCGGTACTCGAGAACGAGCCATGGCTGCTCTCGATCGCGGTCGAGCCGCGGGAGCCCGGCAATCTGGGCACCCTCATCCGCTGCGCCGACGCGATGGGCGCCGACGCGATGATCCTGCTCGGCGACGCGGTCGATCCGCACAACGCGAAGTGCGTACGGGCCTCCGCGGGCAGCCTCTTCCACGTTCCGGTGGTCCGGCACCGGGACGTCGCCGCCGGGCTGCAGGCCATCAGGGCGGCCGGGATCACCCTCTTGGCCACGGCCGCCGACGGCGAACTCTCCCTCGACGATGCCGACGACGTCCTCTCCGACCGGACCGCATGGCTGTTCGGTAACGAGGCGCACGGGTTGCCCGACGACGTCGCCGCCGGCGCCGACAAGCGTGTCGCCATCCCCATCCGAGGTCGAGCGGAGAGCCTGAATCTGGCTGCGGCAGCAGCCATCTGCCTGTACGCGAGTGCGCGCCGGCACAGCGAGGCATAACAGGCAGCGAGCAGACGCGCACCCTCCAACCATGCGCGCAGGCAGCAACCAGCGCGGATGGTTGGACGGTGCGCGTTCGCGTCGACGGGCAGCCGTTCGGTCGGCGGGGATTTGCCCATCAGATCTGCGTAGTTGTGCTCAGGCCCGAACGGGCCGAACACGCGAGGCTTGGCGCCATGACCAGCAACAGCGCCCCCGCGCGCCGCAGAACACTGCCTTCGGTGTCCGATCTCGACGCCCTCACCGGCGACCGCGACCGGGTGATCGACCTGATCCGGTTGACGTCGCTCGTGGTCGTCATCGCCGGCCATTCGGTGATGCTCACGGTTGCCGTCGAGCCGGAGGGCATCGTGCTGGGCAATCTGCTCGCCGACATCCCGATGCTGCAGGCGGTCACCTGGTTACTGCAGGTCCTGCCGCTGTTCTTCTTCGCCGGCGCAGCCGCGGCAACCTATGGGCTCTCCTCGAGACCCACGACATCCACCGGGCATTGGCTGCTCACGCGGGCGCAACGCTTGCTGCGGCCGGTGTTCTGGTATCTGCTCGCGGTGGCCGGCACGGCCCTCGTCGCCGTCGCTCTCGGTGCCGACGCGGTCGCCGACGTTGTGGCCCGGCTCGGTGTTCAGCTGTTGTGGTTTCTCGGCGCCTATCTGCTCGTGCTCGCGGTCGTGCCGGGGCTGCAGCGCATCTCGACCCAGCGGCACGTCGTGGGGGCGCTCGGCCTTGCGTGGGGCGCGACGGCCGCGGTCGACGTCGTGAGGCTGTCGACCGGCTGGCAGGGGATCGGCTACGTCTCGTTCCTGACGGTGTGGTCGATTCCGGCGATCCTGGGTGTGGCATACGCCAAACGCTTGGTGACGCCGATCGCAGCAGCGTCGGGCGCCGCGGTGTTCCTCGTTCTCGACATCATGTTGGTGGCGGCGGGGCCGTATGAGGTGTCGTTGGTCACGGTGCCGGGGCAGGAACTGTCGAACATGAATCCGCCGAGCCTGTTGCTCGCCGGGCACGCGATCGTGCTGTGCGGCATCGCCATCGCAGCGGCCCGGGTGCTCGCCTCGATGGTGGGGCGCGCACGGGTGTGGTGGTGGGTGGCCGTCGGAAACCGCGGTGCGATGACCCTGTATCTGTGGCATCTGCCGGTACTGGCCCTCCTCATCGGCGCCGGCGAGCTGATCGGTCTGTCTCGTGACCCGGGTCAGGACCCGGTGTTGTTCGCGGTGGTCGTCGGCACGCAGACCGTTGTGCTGCTCGCGCTGATGGTCCCGGTCGTGGCGGCACTGTCCCCGTTGGAGAACCGCGAGTTGCTGTGGTGGGACGGCCCGGTCGGCCGGAACGCCGGCCGTGCCCGCGACCGCGTCGTCGTCGCGGCGCTCGTCGTCACCGGTGTCGCGACACTGATGATGGCACGCGACGGGCTACTCGGCGACGGGCTCGTCTGGGCCGGCCTGTCGGTCGGCGGCGCCGTCATCGCGAGATCGGTGGCAGTTCGATCGGCGCCCTGAGCAGTACCTGCGGTCAACCTGCGCCGTGGTGTCGGGATGCGCTCGTCTACTGTTGTAGCCGCACCTAGACGCCTGTTTTCAACCGAGGAGACCGCCGACCGTGGCCACCCCCGCCGACGACGCCCCACAGATCCGGTTCCCCGAACCGCAGGAACTCGACGCCGCAGCCGCGGCCGCCGTCGCGGCCTTCGATGCGGCCGGTGACCTCGACGACCTCGCGCAGGCCAAGACCGCGCATCTCGGCGACCGCTCACCGATCGCGCTGGCGCGCCGCGCCCTCGGCAGCCTTCCGAAGGATCAGCGATCCGCGGCGGGCAAGCTCGTCAACGAGGTGCGCGGACGGGTCAGCGCGGCGCTCGACGTGCGCACCGCAACGCTGCACGCCGAGCGCGACGCCGCGGTCCTCGTCGCCGAATCCGTCGACGTCACCCTGCCGAGCGCACGCCGCCGGATCGGCGCCCGCCACCCGATCACGGTGATCGCCGAACAGGTCGCCGACGTCTTCGTCGGTATGGGCTGGGAGATCGCCGAGGGACCGGAGGTCGAGACCGAGCACCACAATTTCGACGCCCTCAACTTCCTCCCGGACCACCCGGCCCGCTCGATGCAGGACACGTTCTACATCGCGCCCGAGGGATCCCGTCAGGTGCTGCGCACCCACACCTCGCCGGTGCAGGTGCGGTCGATGCTCTCTCGCGACCTGCCGATCTACGTCGCGTGTCCGGGCCGGACCTTCCGCACCGACGAACTCGACGCCACGCACACCCCGGTCTTCCACCAGATCGAAGGACTGGCTGTCGACAAGGGTCTCACCCTGGCGAACCTGCGCGGCACCCTCGAGGTGTTCGCCCGGGCACTGTTCGGGCCGGAGACCACCACCCGCATGCGGGCCAGCTACTTCCCGTTCACCGAGCCCTCCGCCGAGGTCGACGTCTGGTTCCCCGGCAAGAAGGGCGGACCCGGCTGGGTCGAATGGGGTGGCTGCGGCATGGTGAACCCGAATGTCCTGCGGGCCAGTGGAATCGACCCGGACGTGTACTCCGGCTTCGCCTTCGGCATGGGGTTGGAGCGCACGCTGCAGTTCCGCAATGACATCTCCGACATGCGCGACATGGTCGAGGGTGACATCCGATTCACCGTCCCGTTCGGCCCGGCGGTCTGACCGCCGACATGCCCACTCCCGCAATCCCGTATTCGCGAAGAGCTCGAGCGATGAAAGTAGTTGGTTGACGTGCGTGCCCCCCAGTCCTGGTACACCGAGGTGCTCCGGCAAGGCGACCCGCAGTGGTCGGCGACCGCGGAGGACATCGACCACGCCTTTGTCCGGGTCGGATTCGAGATCGAGGACATCGACGAATTCCCCACGATCACCGGGCCTCTGGTGATCGGCCGGGTCGAGACCATCGAGGAACTCACCGAATTCAAGAAGCCGATCCGCTTCTGCACGGTCGCCGTCGGCGAGGACGAGCCGCGCGGGATCGTCTGCGGTGCAAGCAACTTCGCCGAAGGCGACCTGATCGTCGCGGCCCTTCCGGGCGTGGTCCTGCCGGGGCCGTTCGAGATCGCCTCCCGCAAGACATACGGCCGCATCTCCGACGGCATGATCTGTTCGGTGTCGGAGCTGGGGATCGGCACCGACCACAGCGGCATCCTGGTGCTCGCGCCGGGCACCGCAGAGCCCGGCGCAGATGCGCGTGAGGTCCTGGGCCTCGACGACACCGCGATCGACGTCAACGTCACCCCTGACCGTGGTTACGCGTTCTCGGTTCGCGGACTGGGCCGGGAACTTGCGGGCAGCTTCGGAGTGCCTTTCGTAGATCCGGGTCTCGGTTTCGGGGCACACGCGGACCCGGCGCACTCCGAGCCTCCGCTGGTAGCGACCGGTGACGCGTGGCCGGTCGCCATCGACGACGACTCGTCCGCCACCCGCTACACCGCACGTGTCATCACCGGTGTCGATCCGTCCGTCGTGTCGCCGTGGTGGATGCAGAAGCGCTTGATGGTGGCCGGAATCCGGCCGATCTCCGCGATCGTGGACATCACCAACTACGTGATGATCGAACTCGGCCAGCCGCTGCATGCGTTCGACGCCGACAAGCTGACCGGGACGATCACGGTGCGCTCGGCCCGAGCCGGCGAGAAACTGACCACCCTCGACGATGTCGAGCGGGTCCTCGACCCGGAGGACGTCGTCATCGCCGACGAGACCGGGCCGATCGCGTTGGCCGGCGTGATGGGCGGTGCCGCAACCGAAGTCGGTGACGCGACGACCTCCGTGTTGCTGGAGTCTGCGACGTTCGACCCGGTGCGCGTCTTCCGCACGGGGAAGCGGCACAAGCTGACGTCGGAGGCGAGCAAGCGCTTCGAACGGACCGTCGATCCACAGATCACCGCGGTGGCGTCGGATCGGGCCGCGCAACTGATCGTGGACATCGCCGGCGGCACGGTGTCGTCGCCGCTGAGTGATGCCCAGGTACGGGTCGCGGCGGCGGCCCCGATCTTGATTCCCGCCGACGAGCCGGACCGCACCGCCGGCATCAGCTACCCGGCGGGGACCACGAGTGCCCGGCTGCGCGAGGTGGGTTGCACGGTCGACGGTTCGGAACCACTCGAGGTGACCCCTCCGTCGTGGCGACCGGACCTGCGCCAACGCGCCGACCTCGTCGAAGAGGTGCTGCGCCTGGAAGGTCTCGAGGACATCCCCGCGGTGGTGCCGCGTGCGCCCGCCGGAACCGGTCTCACCGCGGTGCAGCGTCGGCGCCGTTCGGTCGGCCGCACCTTGGCGCTCGACGGCTTCGTCGAGGTCCTGCCGTACCCGTTCATGCCCACCGGAGTGTTCGACACCTGGGATCTACCCGCCGACGACGCACGCCGACGCACCGTCACGGTGCTGAATCCACTGGAGACCGATCGGCCCGAACTCAACACCACGTTGCTGCCCGGTCTGCTGGAGATGACGGCGCGCAACATCGCGCGCGGTCAACGCGACCTGTCGCTGTACACCATCGGGCAGGTGGTCTTCGCCGGTGACCACGTCGAACCGGTCGAGGCGCTGGACGTCACGAAACGACCGACGGACGACGACATCGCCGCGCTCGACGCGTCGCTGCCGTACCAGCCACTGCATGTCGCCGTCGCACTCACCGGCCTGCGCGAACCGGCAGGGCCATGGGGTCCCGGCCGCGTCGCCGATCACGTCGACGCGTTCGAGGCCGCGCGGACGATAGCGCGTGCCGCGGGCGTCGACGTCGTGCTGTCGGCGGCCGACCATCGGCCCTGGCATCCGGGTCGGTGCGCGCGCCTCACCGTCGACGGCCGAACCATCGGCCATGCGGGTGAACTGCACCCGGCCGTGCTGGAACGGGCGGGCCTCCCGAAGCGGCTGTGTGCCGTCGAGATCGACCTGGATGCTGTGCCGATCGTCGACCATCTGCCCGCGCCGCAGGTGTCGCCCTTCCCGGCGGTCCTGCAGGACGTGGCTGTCGTCGTGGCCGACACGGTGTCCGCCGCGCAGGTGCAGGACGCGTTGACCGCCGGTGCCGGCGACCTCCTCGAGGCGATCGACCTGTTCGACGTGTTCACCGGCGACCAAGTGGGTGCGGGGAGCAAATCACTCACCTTCGCGCTGCGGTTCCGTGCCCGCGACCGCACCCTCACCGAGGAGGAGGCCAACGCCGCCAAGATGGCTGCCGTCGCCCACGCGGGGGAGACGATCGGCGCCCGCCTGCGCTGACAACGTGGGTCATCGCCCTTTCAGGGGTTGAGTGGCCGCGCGACCTGCGTTGCGGATTCCCCCTCGGTGGTCGAGTAGCCGTGCGAGCATGCGAGCCCGGCGTATCGAGACCCTCCGCGAGCCGGCCTTCCCTCCGATGGTCGAGTAGCCGCGTGACTGTGCGACAGGGCGCCCCCTTTTTTCGCTGATCGAGTAGCCGCGCGAGCCTGCGAGCCGGCGTCCCTTCCGATGGTCGAGTAGCCGCGCGAGCCTGCGAGCCGGCGTATCGAGACCCCAACCTGAATTGATTTGCATCGTCATGCATAATCATCGTATGACGATCAGGGTGGCAGTCGCCGGTGCGAGCGGCTATGCAGGTGGTGAGATCCTCAGGCTTCTCTGCGGACACCCGCGCCTGCGAACCGGGGAGCTCGAGATCGGTGCCCTGACCGCCGGAGGCAACGCGGGCAGCACCCTCGGAAGCCAGCACCCGCATCTTCTCCCGCTGGCGGACCGCATTCTCGAGGACACCACTCCGGAGATCCTGGCTGGACACGACGTCGTGTTCCTCGGCTTGCCGCACGGCACGTCCGGGGAGATCTCCGACGCGCTCCCGCCGACCACACTGATCATCGACTGCGGCGCCGACCACAGACTCGAGTCCGCTCAGGACTGGACCGACTATTACGGCGGCGACCACGCCGGGACGTGGCCTTACGGCCTGCCCGAGCTCCCGGGAAATCGCGACCGACTGCGTGACGCGTCGCGGATCGCGGTGCCGGGCTGCTATCCGACCGTGTCCATCCTCGCACTGCGTCCGGCCATCGCCGCGGGACTCGTCGAGCCACACGCCACCGTGGTCGCGGTCACGGGCGCCTCGGGCGCGGGACGGTCGCTCAAGGTCGATTTCCTGGCATCGGAGGTCATCGGGTCGGCCCGTGCCTACGGCATCGGCGGGACACATCGGCACACACCGGAGATCGCCCAGGCACTGTCCGCGGCTGCCGGAACCCCGGTCGGGGTGTCGTTCACGCCGATCCTGGCCCCGATGGCCCGTGGCATCCTCGCCACCTGCACGGCGCGGACGTCGGCGTCGGTCGGCGAGGTACGCGCTGCGTACGAGAAGGCTTACGACGACGAGCCGTTCATACACCTCCTGCCCGAAGGTGCCTTGCCGGCAACCGGTTCCGTGGTGGGCGGCAATGCGGTGCAGCTCGCGCTGACCGTCGACGAACGGGCCGGCACCCTTGTGGTGGTCGGTGCGATCGACAACCTGACCAAAGGCACCGGCGGAGCGGCCGTGCAGTCCATGAACCTCGCACTCGGCTTCGACGAGACCGAGGGCTTGAGCACCGTGGGGGTGGCGCCATGACGACCGACGACCGGATCACCCCCGGAGCGCCTCTCGACGCACCGCGGCTGATACGCGCGCAGGGGGTGACCGCGCCGCTGGGCTTCCGCGCCGCGGGCATCGCCGCCGGCATCAAGGCATCCGGCGCGCTCGACCTCGCCCTCGTGTTCAACGAAGGCCCCGACCACGCCGCGGCGGGTGTGTTCACCCGCAACCAGGTGAAGGCCGCGCCGGTGCTGTGGAGCCGGCAGGTCCTGACGACCGGTCGACTCCGCGCGGTTGTGCTGAACTCCGGTGGTGCCAACGCCTGCACCGGTCCCGGTGGGTTCCAGGACTCCCACGCGACCGCCGAGGCGGTCGCCGAGGCACTCAGCAACTGGGGCACCGAGACCGGTGCCATCGAGGTGGCGGTCTGCTCCACGGGTCTCATCGGTGACCGGTTGCCGATGGACAAGATGCTGGCCGGTGTCACCGAGATCGTCCAGGACATGGGCGGGGGCCTCTCCGGTGGAACCGACGCGGCCCACGCGATCATGACAACCGACACGGTGCCGAAACAGGCTGCGCTGCATCATCCCCAGGGATGGAATGTGGGCGGGATGGCCAAGGGTGCGGGAATGCTGGCGCCGTCCCTGGCCACCATGCTGTGCGTCCTCACGACCGACGCGCATGCCACCGCCGAGCAACTCGACACCGCGCTGCGGCGGGCGACTGCCCTGACGTTCGACCGATTAGACGTCGACGGAGCTGCATCCACCAACGACACGGTGCTGCTGCTGAGTTCGGGCGCCAGCCAGATCCCGGTCGAGCAGGCAGATCTCGACGCCGCGGTGCTCGCCGTCTGCGACGACCTCGCCGCCCAGCTGATGGCCGATGCCGAAGGTGTCACCAAGCGCGTCGTGATCACTGTCGCAGGTGCGCCGACCGAGGACGATGCGGTCACCGTCGCCCGGGCCGTCGCAAGGGATTCGCTGGTCAAGACCGCGCTGTTCGGGTCCGACCCCAACTGGGGTCGGGTGCTGGCCGCCGTCGGTATCGCGCCGGTCACGATCGACCCGGACCGGATCGCCGTGTCGTTCAACGGGACACCCGTCTGCCAGAACGGTTGCGGGGTGCCCGGTGCACGTGAGGTCGATCTGTCCGGAGCCGACATCACCGTCGAGATCGATCTCGGACTCGGTGACGCGTCGGCCGCCATCCGCACGACGGACCTGTCGCACGGGTACGTCGAAGAGAACTCGGCGTACTCGTCATGACCGGCGAGTCCACCCTCACTGCTCTCGACAAGGCGCTCGTCCTCGCCGAGACGCTGCCGGCCCTGCAGGCGCTGCACGGAGCCACCATCGTGATCAAGTACGGCGGCAACGCGATGGTCGACTATGAACTCAAGCGCGCGTTCGCGACGGACATGGTGTTGTTGCGCGCCTGCGGGATTCACCCGGTCGTGGTCCACGGCGGTGGTCCGCAGATCTCGGCGATGCTCAAGCGACTCGGCCTCGAGGGCGAGTTCCGCGGCGGATTCCGCGTCACCACCCCCGAGGTGATGGACGTCGCGCGGATGGTCCTGTTCGGCCAGGTCGGGCGAGAGCTCGTCGGCCTGATCAACTCCCACGGTCCGTACGCTGTCGGGATCACCGGTGAGGACGCGCACCTGTTCACCGCGAGTCGGCGAACGGTACTGGTCGACGGCACGGCCACCGACATCGGTCTCGTCGGCGACATCGCGTCAGTGAACACGTCTGCGGTACTCGATCTCGTTGCCGCCGGGCGTATTCCCGTCGTGTCCACCATCGCGCCGGACCGCGACGGCGTGGTCCACAACATCAACGCGGACACCGCGGCAGGGGCACTCGCCGAAGCGCTGGGCGCGTCCCGCCTCGTGATGCTCACCGACGTCGAAGGTCTCTACACGGACTGGCCGGACCGGACGTCGCTGGTGTCGCAGATCGGGACCGACGAACTGTCCGGGTTGCTCGGCTCGCTCGATTCCGGCATGGTCCCGAAGATGGAGGCCTGCCTGCGAGCGGTGACCGGTGGCGTGGGCGCCGCACACGTCATCGACGGGCGGGTACCGCACTCGGTGATCGCCCAATTGCTCACCGCCAGTTCGACCGGGACCACGGTGGTCGCAGACACCGACGGAGAGGACGCATCATGACCGAACCGCTGCAGCAACGGTGGTCGGCGGCCCTGATGAACAATTACGGCACCCCGGCGATCGCACTGGTCGACGGGTCCGGTGCCGTGGTGCGCGACGCCGACGGCAACGAGTATCTGGACCTCCTCGGCGGCATCGCGGTCAACGCGCTCGGCCACGCCCATCCGGTGCTCGTCGAGGCCGTCACGAACCAACTGCAGACGCTGGGACACGTCTCGAACCTCTACATCAGCGCACCCGCGGTCGAATTGGCCGAACGCCTGCTGGACAAATTCGGTCACCCGGGGCGGGTCTTCTTCTGCAACTCCGGAACCGAGGCGAACGAGGCGGCGTTCAAACTCGCCCGCCGCACGGGGCGACCGGAGATCGTGGCGGCCGACCGGGCCTTCCACGGCCGCACGATGGGGGCGCTCGCCATGACCGGGCAGCCCGCGAAACGTGCGCCGTTCGAACCGATGCCTCCCGGTGTACGGTTCGTTCCCTACGGTGACGTGGAGGCGCTCGACGCCGTGGTGACCGAGCGCACGGCGGCCGTCATCCTGGAGCCGATCCTGGGGGAGAGCGGTGTCGTCGTGCCGCCGAACGGCTACCTGGCCGAAGCCCGGCGCATCACCTCCGAGCGTGGCGCGTTGTTGATCTTCGACGAGGTGCAGACGGGGATCGCCCGCACCGGTTCGTTTTTCGCGCACCAGGCGGCCGGGGTGGTGCCGGACGTGATGACGCTGGCCAAGGGTCTCGGCGGTGGACTGCCGATCGGGGCCTGTCTTGCGACCGGGGCTGCCGGCGACCTGTTCGAGCCGGGGCAGCACGGAACCACGTTCGGTGGCAACCCGGCGTGCACGGCCGCGGCGCTCGCGGTACTCCGGGTGATCGATGAGGACGGCCTCGTCGATCATGTGGCGGCGGTGGGCAAGTCGATCGCCGCCGGAGTGGAGAGCCTCGGTCATCCGCAGGTGTCGCATGTCCGGGGGGCCGGCTTGTTGCTCGGCATCGTCTTGAACAGTCCGATCGCCGCCCGGGTCGAAAAGGCCGCGCGCGATGCAGGTTTCCTGATCAACGCACCCGGCCCCGACGTCCTGCGGCTCGCGCCGCCGCTGATCCTCACCGAAGAGCAGGGGGCGAGCTTCGTCACCGCACTGCCCACCATCCTGGACCGGGCGACCGCCCAGAACACCGAGGGGGAGAAGGCATGACGCGACACTTCCTACGCGACGACGACCTCACGCCCGATGAGCAGGCCGAGGTGCTGGCGCTGGCCGCAGAGGTCAAGGCGGCGCCGTTCGCCAACCGGCCGCTCGAAGGACCGCGAGGTGTCGGCGTGATCTTCGACAAGAACTCCACCCGTACCCGGTTCTCGTTCGAGATGGGCATCGCACAGCTCGGTGGGCATGCCGTCGTCGTCGACGGAACCACCACCCAGCTCGGCCGCGACGAGACCATCGAGGACACCGGCCGGGTGTTGTCGCGCTACGTCGACGCGATCGTGTGGCGCACGTTCGGCCACGACCGCCTCGAAGCGATGGCGTCGTCGGCGACGGTTCCGGTGGTCAACGCCCTGTCCGACACGTTCCATCCCTGCCAGGTGCTCGCGGACCTGCAGACCATCATCGAGCACCGTGGCCGCACGGCCGGGCTCTCCATGACCTACCTCGGCGACGGCGCCAACAACATGGCGCACTCACTCGCACTCGGTGGCGTGACTGCCGGGATGCACGTGACCATCAGTGCGCCACAGGGTTTCGAACCCGCGCCGGAGGTCGTCACGGCGACCGAGGCGCGTGCCCGCGAGACGGGCGGTTCGGTGCGGGTGGTGACCGACCCGGACAAGGCCGCCGAGGGCGCCGACGTGCTGGTCACCGACACATGGACGTCGATGGGCCAGGAGACCGACGGCAAGGACCGGCACGGCCCGTTCCTCCCATATCAGATCAACGAGGACCTGCTCGCCCGGGCGGACGCGAATGCGATCGTGCTGCACTGCCTTCCGGCGCATCGTGGGGAGGAGATCACCGACGCGGTCATCGACGGGCCGGCGAGTGTGGTTCTCGACGAAGCGGAGAACCGGCTGCACGCCCAGAAAGCACTGCTGCTGTGGCTGCTGAGGAAATGATGACCACCGACCAGCCGACGTCGGCGAAGCACGGGCACGACCGGCTGCCGGCCGGGAGTGAGACGCGGTTGGCCGCCACCAAGGCCGGGCGTCACGCGCGGATCATCGACCTGCTCGCCGCTCACCAGGTGCGTAGTCAGTCCGAACTGCAGCATCTGCTCTCGGCGGAGGGCATCGATGCGACGCAGGCGACCCTCTCACGCGATCTCGACGAACTCGGTGCGATCAAGCTACGGGGCGCCGACGGCGGGACGGGCCGATACGTCGTCCCCGAGGACGGCTCGCCGGTGCGCGGGGTGTTCGGCGGGACGGACCGCCTGTCGCGGCTGCTGGCGGAACTGCTGGTCTCCACCGACTCCAGCGGAAACCTCGCGGTGCTGCGGACGCCCCCGGGAGCGGCCCACTACCTCGCCAGCGCCATCGATCGCGCCAGCCTGCCGGACGTGGTCGGCACGATCGCCGGCGACGACACCATCTTCGTGGTGGCACGAGAGCCGGTGGACGGGGCGGCGCTCGCGCGACGAATCGAGGGCCTCGTGTAGCAGAGCAGGTCCGGTCTGCTCGCCTCACTCCCGACGGCCCCAACCCCCAGCCCAGTACCGACAACTCGAACAGCGACAATCAGAACAACAGGCGCCGAGCGGGACGATCCCGCACCGGTGCGCAGAACCACAGGAGAAATGACATGGCGGAACGCGTCGTACTCGCGTACTCGGGCGGCCTCGACACCTCGGTCGCGATCAGCTGGATCGGCAAGGAGACCGGCAAGGAGGTCGTCGCCGTCGCGCTCGATCTCGGCCAGGGCGGCGAGGACATGGACGTGGTGCGTCAGCGCGCGCTCGACTGTGGCGCCGTGGAGTCCGTGGTCGTCGATGCGCGAGACGAGTTCGCCGACGGCTACTGCCTGCCGACCATCACCTCCAATGCGTTGTACATGGATCGCTACCCGTTGGTCTCGGCGATCTCTCGTCCGCTCATCGCCAAGCATCTGGTCACCGCGGCGCGCGACCACGGCGGCACGATGGTCGCGCACGGCTGTACCGGCAAGGGCAACGACCAGGTGCGTTTCGAGGTCGGGTTCGCCTCTCTGGCCCCCGATCTGGAGGTCCTCGCCCCGGTCCGTGACTACGCGTGGACGCGGGAGAAGGCGATCAGCTTCGCCGAGGAGAACGACATCCCGATCAACGTCACCAAGAAGTCGCCGTTCTCGATCGACCAGAACGTCTGGGGACGCGCGGTCGAGACGGGCTTCCTCGAAGACCTGTGGAACGCGCCGACCAAGGACGTCTACGACTACACCGACGACCCCACCGTCAACTGGAATTCGCCCGACGAGGTCATCGTCAGCTTCGACAAGGGCCGCCCCGTGGCCATCGACGGGCGCCCGGTCAGTGTCCTCGAGGCCATCCAGGAACTGAACCGCCGCGCCGGTGCACAGGGAGTCGGCCGGCTCGACGTCGTCGAGGACCGCCTCGTCGGCATCAAGAGCCGCGAGGTGTACGAGGCGCCCGGCGCGATGGTCCTGATCCGGGCCCACGAGGAGCTCGAGCATGTCACCCTGGAGCGCGAACTGGGCCGCTACAAGCGGCACACCGACCAGAAGTGGGCCGAATTGGTGTACGACGGACTGTGGTTCTCGCCACTGAAGCGTTCGCTGGACGCCTTCGTCGCCTCCACCCAGGAGCACGTCAGCGGTGACATCCGGCTGGTACTGCACGGTGGCCACATCGCGGTCACCGGGCGTCGCAGCGGTGAGTCGCTCTACGACTTCAACCTGGCGACCTACGACGAGGGCGACAGCTTCGACCAGTCCGCCGCCCGCGGATTCGTCGAGCTGCACGGCCTGTCGTCGAAGATCGCGGCCAAGCGGGATCTCGACCTGTGACCTCGCATGGCACCAACGAGGGCTCGCTGTGGGGCGGGCGCTTCGCCGACGGTCCGGCCGCGGCGATGGCCGCGCTGAGCAAGTCCACCCACTTCGACTGGGCGCTGGCGCCGTTCGACATCGAGGCGTCGATGGCGCATTCGCGTGTGCTGTTCCGCGCCGGCCTGCTGACCGACGAAGAACTCGAGGCGATGCTGGTCGGGTTGTCGAAGCTCGCCACCGACGTCGCGGACGGGAGCTTCGGCCCGGCCGAGAGTGACGAGGACGTCCACGGCGCTCTCGAACGTGGCCTGATCGAACGCGTCGGACCCGAGCTCGGTGGGCGGTTGCGTGCGGGCCGGTCCCGTAACGACCAGGTCGCGACGCTGTTCCGAATGTGGTTGCGCGCCGCCATGCGTCGGGTCGCGATCGGGGTGCTCGACGTCGTCGACGCTCTGATCGCGCAGGCCCGCGCGTATCCGGACACGGTGATGCCCGGCAAGACCCACCTGCAGGCCGCCCAGCCGGTCCTGCTCGCCCACCAGTTGCTCGCGCACGCGCACCCGCTCGTCCGCGACGTCGACCGACTGGCCGACGCCGACCGGCGAACGGCCGTGTCACCCTACGGTTCCGGTGCCCTCGCGGGATCCTCGCTGGGCCTCGACCCCGCCTCCATCGCGGCCGATCTCGGTTTCGACCGGCCGGCCGAGAACTCGATCGACGCGACCGCCGCACGAGACTTCGCGGCAGAGGGCGCGTTCGTCCTGGCAATGATCGGGGTGGACCTGTCGCGTCTGTCCGAGGAGATCATCCTCTGGAGCACACCGGAATTCGGCTACGTGACGCTGGCCGATGCGTGGTCGACGGGCAGTTCGATCATGCCCCAGAAGAAGAACCCCGACGTCGCCGAGCTGACTCGCGGGAAATCGGGACGGTTGATCGGCAACCTGACCGGTCTGCTCGCGACCCTCAAAGCCCAACCGCTGGCCTACAACCGCGACCTACAGGAAGACAAGGAGCCCGTCTTCGACTCGGTCGCACAACTCGAACTGTTGCTGCCCGCGGTGGCGGGCATGGTCGGAACTCTCGAGTTCCATTCCGACCGCATGGCCGACCTCGCACCTGCGGGTTTCACCCTTGCCACCGACATCGCAGAATGGCTTGTCCGGCAGGGAGTTCCGTTCCGCGTCGCGCACGAGGTGGCGGGGGCGAGTGTACGGGCGGCAGAGGAACGTGGCGTGGGGCTCGCCGACCTCGACGACCAGACGTTGGCATCCATCAGTCCCGACCTGCGTTCCGAGGTGCGTGACGTGCTGACCGTGCGTGGTTCGATCGAATCACGTGATGCCCACGGTGGCACGGCATCGGTGCAGGTCGCCCGTCAGCTGTCCGAACTGACTGAGCAGGTCCGGCGACGACGCGCAGCATGGACGGGGGACGGAGACCCGGCCGACACCTGAGTACGCTGATGACGCCACCTGCGGGGAGGTCGGTACAGTGACGTGCATCACTCGAACTACGAGGGGAGGGGGTCGGCGTCATGGTGGCACTCCCTGCGCTGCCCAACGTCGGAGCCGCGGTCGGTCGAGTGCTCGCGACCGCTCAGAACGGCCTCGAGGTACTGCGATTCGGTGGACTCGACACCGGGACCGAGCCGGCGCCGTTCAGCGTCGTCGAGAACGAGAAGATGTTCCGGCTCCGCAGGTACTTCCCGGATACGCCGACCACCGGCCCGCAAGTCGTCCTCGTCCCACCGATGATGGTGTCGGCCAACGTCTATGACGTGACCGAGCACAACGGCGCGGCCTCGATCCTGCATCGCGCCGGGATCACGCCGTGGGTCATCGACTTCGGCTCGCCGGACGCCGAAGAGGGCGGGATGGAGCGCACCCTCGCCGACCACGTTGTCGCGGTGAGCCGGGCCATCGACCTGATCGTGGAGGCCACCGGAAAGGACGTGCACCTGGCCGGTTACTCGCAGGGTGGGATGTTCGCGTATCAGGCCGCGGCGTACCGACGGTCGAAGTCGATCGCGAGCCTCATCACCTTCGGCAGCCCGGTCGATGTGCTCGCAGCGCTGCCGTTGGGATTGCCCGCCAACCTCGTCGTCCCGGGCGCCGAGATCCTCGCCGACAACGTCTTTAACCGGTTGTGGGTTCCGGGCTGGATGGCTCGTGCCGGTTTCCAACTCGTCGATCCGGTGAAGACGGCCCGCAGCCGCATCGATTTCCTCCGCAAGCTGCACGACCGAGACGCATTGCTGCCCAGGGAGGACCAGCGGCGCTTCATCGAGGCCGAGGGCTGGGTCGCGTGGTCGGGGCCCGCGGTGGCAGAACTGTTGCGCCAGTTCGTGGTCCACAACCGGATGGTGTCCGGCGGATTCGTCATCAACGGTGAGCTGGTGTCCTTGACCGAGATCACCTGTCCGGTCCTCGCCTTCCTCGGGGACGCCGACGACATCGGTCAACCGCTGGCCGTCCGGGGGATCCTGCGCGCTGCCCCGAGCGCCTCGGTGTTCGAATCCCGCGTGCCGGTCGGACATTTCGGGCTCGTCGTGGGCAGCACCGCCGGGGCACACACCTGGCCCACCACTGCGGAGTGGGTGTTGTGGCAAGCGGGCCTGGCCGAACGGCCGCCGCTGGTGGAAGAGATGCCGGAGACACCGGATCCGCACGGGTCGGGCGTGAGTCTGTCGTCGCGCATCACCCACGGAATCGGCTCGCTGGCGGATGCCTCCGCAGGGGTGTCGCGCGACCTGCTCGTCATGGCCAACACACTGCAACGAAGCTCGCGGGCGGTGGCGCAGGAGTCCGTGCGGACGGTGCCGCGGCTGTTCCGGCTCGGGCAGATCCAGTCCGGGACCCGGATCTCGCTGGGAAAACTCATGTCGGAGAACTGCCGACGCGCCCCGAAGCAGGAGTTGTTCCTGTTCGAGAACCGGGTGCTCACCCACGCCGACGTCAACACGCGTATCGACAACGTCGTCGCCGGGCTGGTCGAGTGCGGGGTGCGCCCCGGCCAGCACATCGGGGTCCTGATGGACACCCGCCCCAGCGCGCTGGTCGTCGTCGCCGCGCTGTCCCGCCTGGGCGGTGTCGCGGTCATGCTGGCAGCCGACGGCGACGTGCGGGAGATGCTGCGGCTGGCCGACAGTTCGGTGATCGTGACCGACCCCGGCCACCTCGACCAGGCCACGCGGGTGTGCGATCGGGTCCTGGTGCTCGGTGGTGGCAGTGGCGACACGCGGACCATCGAACGGGCCGACGGGTCGTCGGTGATCGACATGGAGCAGATCGACCCGGAATCCGTGCAGATGCCGTCGTGGTATCGACCCGATCCGGGGCTCGCGGGAGATCTCGCGTTCGTCCTGTTCACCCGCGGCGCGGGGCAACTCGCACCGTGGCCGGTGACCAACCACCGATTTGCCCAGTCCGCATTCGGCGCAGCGTCGGCGGCCGGTCTCACCGTGCGGGACACCGTGTACTGCCTCCCGCCGCTGCATCATGCATCGGGGCTGCTCACGACTCTGGGCGCGACCGTGGTCGGACGTTCCCGCATCGCGCTGTCCAACGGTGTCGACGCGGACACCTTCACCACGGAGGTGGACCGCTACGGGATCACGGTCGTCTCCTACACCTGGACGATGATGCGTGACATCGTGCGCGCCGACGGGTTCCGGATCAATCAGCACAACCCGATCCGCCTGTTCATGGGATCGGGCATGCCGGTGGGCCTGTGGGACGACGTCGTCGCCAGCTTCCCGCGAGCTCGCGTCCTCGAGTTCTTCGCCACCGCAGACGGGTCGGCCATTCTCGCCAACGTGTCCGCCGACAAGGTCGGCTCCATGGGACAGTCACTACCGGAGACGAATCCGGTCGAGATCGCCGCCTACGACCTCGAGAACGAGCGGTTGATCATCGACGACGCCGGTTTCGTGCGGCGAGCCGAGGTCGCCGAGCCCGGTCTGCTCCTGGCCCGCAACCGGCAGCGGTTCGACACCTCGGCGACCGTGCTGCGTGACGTCTTCGCACCACACGATCGCTGGGAGGTGTCGGGGCACCTGTTCGTCCGCGACCTGGCTGACGACCTGTGGTTCCTGGGCTCCCTCGACAGCATCATCCGCACGTCGGACGGACCGGTGTATGTACCACCGGTCGAGCAGAGTCTGTCCCGCATGCCGACGACCGACCAGGTCGTCGCCTACGGCGTGGGTGAACCGGGACGCCAGATCGCGGTGGCGGCACTGACACTGAGGCCGAACCGGAAGACGGACTCCCTGACCGTCACCCAATTGCGCATCGCGCTCGGTGAGTTGGGTGCTCACCAGCGGCCGCACCTGATTCACGTGGTCGACGAGATCCCGGTGTCCGACGCGTATCGGCCGGTTTCCTCCGGCTTCGCGCGGCGCGGTCTGCCCCACCCGGGAGCGAAGGTCTGGTATCGCGACAGCGAGGGACATTATCGCAGGTACACGCGGTCTGCGGCCGCCACGCTGGGGTGGTCCGCGAAAGCCGGAGCGGGCGGTTCGGTTCCCGCCGCGGCCGAAAACTGACCGTGGGTGGCACAACGCCGCCGAAACTGGGCATGACACTAGAGTGGTCGGCGATCACCGCAGCCGAGGAGGGACCCAGAGATGGCGACACGAGCCGAATCGATCGATCCGATCACTCGGGAACGGCTGGTGTGTCCGCAGGACCGCGGCCCCCTCGTCGACGCGGGCGACGAGCTGTACAACCCGAGGTTGCGGGTCGCGTATCGCATCGATGCCGACGGGATACCGGTCATGCTGGCGGACGAAGCGCGGACCGTCGACGAGGCGGAGCACGCCCGCCTCACGAGCTCGGCACCCGACATCGGTGACGGAGACGTCCAGCGATAGGTGCTGGGCAGGTGCCGGCCTCGTCGTCGGCGGGTGACAAGATCGTGGGGTGAGCACCGAGTTGTCCGACGGGCCGAAGACCGACATCCTCTCCGAACTGTCCTGGCGGGGCCTGATCGCCCAGTCGACCGACCTCGATGACCTGCGCGCCGAGATGGCGCGCGGCCCCATCACGCTGTACGCCGGCTTCGACCCGACCGCCGCCAGTCTGCACGCCGGGCATCTGGTCCCGCTTCTCACGCTGCGGCGGTTCCAAGAGGCCGGCCACCGTCCGATTGTCTTGGCGGGCGGCGCGACCGGGCTGATCGGCGACCCCCGCGACGTGGGGGAGCGCACGATGAACGCGCCGGACACCGTCGCCGAATGGGCCGACCGGATCGGTGGCCAGCTCCGACGATTCGTCACGATCGACGATTCACCCACCGGTGCTCTGATCGTCAACAACCTGGATTGGACGGGCAAGCTCAGCGCTGTCGAATTCCTGCGGGACCTGGGCAAGCATTTCTCGATCAACGTGATGCTCGCCCGCGACACCGTCCGGCGGCGGCTGGAGTCGGACGGCATGAGCTACGCGGAATTCAGTTACCTGCTGTTGCAGTCGAACGACTTCGTCGAGCTCAACCGCCGCCACGGATGCGTGTTGCAGATCGGCGGCTCGGACCAATGGGGCAACATCGTCGGCGGCGTCGACCTCGCGCGACGCCTGGACGCGACATCGCTGCACGGCATGACGGTCCCGCTCGTCACATCCTCGGACGGCAAGAAGTTCGGGAAGTCGACGGGCGGCGGCAGCCTCTGGTTGGACCCCGAGTTGACCAGTCCGTACGCCTGGTACCAGTACTTCGTGAACACGGCCGATGCCGACGTCGTCCGGTACCTCCGGTGGTTCACCTTCCTGGGTCGCGACGAGATCGACGAGCTCGAGCGAGCGACCGCCGAGACACCGCACCTGCGGACCGCGCAGAAGCGACTTGCCGCCGAGATGACCACACTGATCCATGGCGCCGAGCACACCGCGGCAGCCGAGCTGGCGAGTCAGGCGCTCTTCGGCCGGGCCGATCTCGCAGATCTCGACGAGCACACGCTTGCGGCCGCAGTCGGGGAGACCTCGGTGGCCGACTACGCAGACGCCAGCCCGACGTTGGTCGAGTTGCTCGTCGACACGGGGTTGTCGGACAGCAACAAGGCCGCACGCAGAGCGATCAGTGAAGGTGGCGCGTACGTGAACAACGTGAAGGTCACCGACGCCGAGTGGCAGCCGACGAGCGCCGACCTGCTGCACGGTCGCTGGCTCGTGATCCGCCGTGGGAAGAAAACCTTCGCCGGAGCACGCTTAGCGCTCTGACCAGGCGATTTGACGCTGTGTTCTCGCCTGTGTAACTTAATCGACGCACCGCAGCGAGGAACTTCCCGGGGCCGACAGGAACCGGGGAGAAACCAACTGCCCGAGGCCGCTGGCCTGGGACAGAAGCTGCGGACCGACACCCGGATAACGAGAAGCAGCCTAGAGTTGCGGATCAAAACCGGGTAAGGTAGCCTAGAAGAGTTGCCCCGGAGACGGTCGCAACACTTCAGAACAGACAGCTCGTCGATGAACGCCTCTTAACTGAGGAGGTATCTGCGGGTGTGTGTTCTTTGAGAACTCGATAGTGTATTGGTGGATTGTTTGATGCCATTTTTTTGAGATGGCATCGGAGTTTTTTGATGCCAGATTTTTTGGATTGATTTGTCAGGTTTATCTTTCCTGATTGTGTTGAAATTGCGTCGGTTTGCCGGCGTGTTTCGATAGGTTTTCATGGAGAGTTTGATCCTGGCTCAGGACGAACGCTGGCGGCGTGCTTAACACATGCAAGTCGAACGGAAAGGCCCTGCT
>NZ_JAZDUE010000027.1:0-44121 GCF_036350515.1 Gordonia prachuapensis
CACCAACCCCACGCCCTTCATCTGGCACAAAACCGCAGACGAAATCCTGCAACGCCTCGCCGGCTACTGCGCCGCGATCAACGAGAACAACAATTAAACGACGAATCTACCTGACAGGACACTAGCGCCTCGCTCCTCAGGGGCCGGGGGTTGCCCACGGAGCGGGGTGGTCACCGCTGATCAGTGGTTGCGCAATTTCTCGATCAGCTCGTCCTTGTTCATGTCCGAGTATCCGGTGATGTCGAGCTCCTTTGCGCGGTCCTGTAATTCGTCGACGGTCCAGTCCTCGTACGACGGTGAACTCCCGCCCTTGGAACCGACTTCGGAGCGCGACTCGTTTGCCGCGGCGTTCGCGATGCGGGCCGACTTCTCCTTCGAATTGCCTTCGTCGCGGAGCTTTTCGTAGAGCTCGTCGTCCTTGACCGACGGGCCGGGATCACGTTCTGGCATCGGTGTACCTCCTGTTTCGATGTGGCGAACTGTTTCGATGTCGCGAACGGCGGGTACCCACTTTCACTTGACCCTATGCCGACCCGCGGCGGAGACCAGCCCTAAAGTGCAACTTCCCCGTTAGGGTTTGCTTAAGGACCGGCAACGACGCAGAGGAGAGTGAGATGGGCAAGAAGAAGACGATCAAGCGCCTCGAGAAAGAGGTCGACCGCCTGAAGGCTGAACTCGACAAGACCGAGACCAGCGCGAAGAAGAAGCTCAAAAAGGTCGAGAAGAACGCTGCCGCACTGCAGGACAGGGTCGTGGAGCTGATCAAGCAGCGCGACGCGAAGCGGGTACCAGACGAGAAACCATCGAGCGCTGCGGGCGGATCGACTTCCGCCACAACATCGTCGACGCGTGCGGCGAGCTCATCGACATCGACTGCGCGGAAAACTGCACCGGCGAAGAAGTCGCCCGCGAAGAAGGCGCCCCAGAAGTCGACTCCCCAGAAGGCGGCCGGCACCAGCGTCACCGCATCGAAGACGGTGGTGCAGCTACGGTCCGAGGCCAAGGCGAAAGGCATCAAGGGTTACTCGACGATGAACAAGGCGCAGCTGGTCCATGCCCTGAGCTGATCCGTGTGGCCTGCCGTCCGCAGGTGAGCCGGTCGGTTCCGCGGCGATCGATAGGCTTGGGCTGTGATCGATCATCCGACCGTGCCGGGGACAGCCGGGAGCGGTGTCGCCGCCGGGACCGGCGATGCTGCACGGTGGCAGCAGCTGCGTGCGGTGATCGACGGACCGCTACCGGAGATCGCGCAGCGTTTCTCCCGTTTCCTCGCTGCGGATTGGCCCCACCAGGCGCTGATCGTCTTCACCCGCGAATGCACCGGAAGGCCGCGCAAAGTGGCCGGGGACCCCGCGATCGTCGACCGCGTCACCATCGACGAACTCGACGCGATCAAGGAAGAGGTCTCGTCCGGCGACGTCCTCAGCACCTCGGCGGTCGTCGGTGGCGAGGTGCGGCCCATCCACACGGTGCGCGACGCGACCGACACCCTCCTGGTGATCATCGCGAAGCCGGTCCGAAGCGTGCCGACCGCGCCGGCGCCGGCGGCGGGTGAGCTGCTCCGGGCATGGTTCGCCATCGTCGCGACATCGATCCGCCAGCAGGTCGCGCAGGCCAGCCCGGACTACCTCGCCGAATCCCGCGCGGCGTCCAGCGAGCGTGCCCGCACGATCGCCCAGCTCACCCAGAGTCACGAGGACTCGCTCACCTCGATTCTCGGTGCGCTGCGAGCCCGCGACCTCGACGATCGGACAGCGCGTGCCCGGGCGGCGGAGACCGCGTCGGCGGCACTCATCGCGCTGCGCACTGTCGGCGACGCGGATCGCCGACTGGCCACCGAAGAACTCGGCGTCGCGTTCGAGCGGCTGCAGGCCGAATTGACTCCCGTCGTCGAACAGCTGCACGCCGATGTCGAGTACGTGGGACCCGCGGGACGTGGCCGCACCCTGCCCGGCGAGATCGCGCATGCGGCTCGGGCGATTGTGCGTGCGGCCGTGGTCGCGTTCGGATCGCCCCGCGGCGTCTCGCGGATGCGCGTCGCCTGGGAGTGCGTCACGAACGACCTCGTCGTCGACGTACGCGACCAGGGGCCGGGCGAACTCGACGGCGATGCACTCGTCCGGCAGCTCACCGGGCGACTCCGGACACTTGGTGGTGAGCTCGACGTGGAAACAGTTCCGGGATGGGGGTGTCGCGTGTCGGCGCGGATTCCGCTCGAGGTGTCGTCGGAACGCCCGGCCGAGGACGTTCTGTCCACGCTCAATCCCCGGGAACTCGAAGTGCTGGGGCATCTGGCGCTCGGTCGGCGGAACAAGTCGATCGCGACCGAACTCGGTGTCAGCGAGAGCACCGTCAAGTTCCATGTGACGGCGATTTTGCAGAAGCTGCAGGTGTCCAACCGTGGCGAGGCGGGCCTGTTGGCCGCCCGCGCGGGGATCGCCGCAGAGTGAACCGACCGACCTGTACCTTCGGCTAGGTAGAACCATCCATTCGGATGGATGCATGTGTTGTCGGACGGCACAAGACTGAGACGGGTATCGGACTGTCGACGTCCGCACGGTGTCAGCTGCGCAACGTCGTCAGATCCACCAGCAATCACCGAGAGGATCGAGAAAACCGATATGTCGCAGACAGTCAAGGGAGTCATCTCACGGAGCAAGGGCGCGCCGACCGAATTGGTCGACGTGGTGATTCCCGATCCCGGGCCCCGGGATGTGGTGGTGTCGATCAAGGCCTGCGGCGTGTGCCACACCGACCTCGCCTACAAACAGGGCGGCATCAACGACGAGTATCCGTTCCTGCTGGGCCACGAGGCCGCCGGGACGGTCGAGTCGGTGGGCTCCGACGTCACCCATGTCGAGGTCGGCGACTTCGTGGTGCTGAACTGGCGCGCGGTGTGCGGCCAGTGTCGTGCCTGTAAGCGGGGGCGGCCGTGGTACTGCTTCGACACGTTCAACGCGAGTGTCCCGATGACCCTCGATGACGGCACCGAGCTGACCCCGGCGCTGGGCATCGGCGCGTTCGCGGAGAAGACGCTCATCCACGAATTGCAGTGCACCAAGGTCAATCCCGAGACCGATCCCGCGGTCGCGGGTCTGCTGGGCTGCGGCGTGATGGCCGGCATCGGTGCCGCGATGAACACCGGCGACGTCGGGCGCGGTGACTCGGTGGCGGTGATCGGTTGCGGCGGTGTCGGCGATGCGGCGATCGCGGGTGCCAAGCTCGCGGGCGCGACGACGATCATCGCGATCGACCGTGACCCGGCAAAACTGGAGTGGGCCAAGGATCTCGGCGCCACCCACACCATCAACGGGGCCGAGGTCGACGACGTCGTCACCGCGGTGCAGGACCTGACCGACGGCAACGGCGCCGATGTCGTCGTCGACGCGGTGGGCCGGCCGGAGACCTACGAGCAGGCCTTCTACGCCCGCGACCTCGCCGGAGTGGTGGTCCTCGTCGGTGTGCCGACGCCGGAGATGCGGTTGGAGATGCCGCTGCTGGACTTCTTCTCGCGCGGCGGGGCGCTCAAATCGTCGTGGTACGGCGACTGCCTGCCGGAACGTGACTTCCCGATGCTCATCGATCTGTTCGAACAGGGCCGACTCCCGCTGGACAAGTTCGTCACCGAACGGGTCGGCATCACCGATGTCGAGGCGGCGTTCTCTGCGATGGAGGCCGGCAAGGTGCTGCGTTCGGTGGTGGAGCTGTAATCATGGCGCTGAACATCGACAACGTCGTCACGTCCGGACAATTCTCCCTCGACGGCGGAACGTGGGACGTCGACAACAACATCTGGATCGTCGGCGACGATTCCGAGGTCGTCATCATCGATGCCGCCCACTCGGCGAAGCCCATCCTCGATGCGGTCGGTGACCGCACGGTGAAGGCGATCGTGCTCACCCACGGGCACAACGACCACGTCACCGTCGCACCGGAGCTGTCGGAGGCCACGGGTGCACCGATCCTCCTGCACCCCGGTGACGACATGCTGTGGAACGACACCCATCCCGACGTCGCGCACGCCGATCTCGAGGACGGTCAGCAGATCGACGTCGCGGGAACCGCACTCACCATCATCAACACACCCGGTCACTCGCCCGGGTCGTCGGTGATCCACGCCCCGGAGGCGAAAGTCCTGTTCTCCGGTGACACCCTGTTCCAGGGTGGGCCGGGTGCGACGGGCCGTTCATACTCGAGTTTCCCGACGATCATCGCGTCGATCCAGGAGAAGATCTTCTCGCTCGATCCGGAGACGAAGGTGTACACCGGCCACGGGGACGGCACCACGGTGGGTACCGAATCGCCTCATCTGGAGGAGTGGATCAAGCGGGGCAGTTGACCTATGGCATGGATCACAACATGCGGGTGAGTATGGACGCGAAGTGGGTCAGCTGATTGAGTTAGGTAATGCTTACCTTCCTCGAAAGTAAATCGCCGTATGCCATCGGTGCCTTCCGGATCGTCGTGGGCTTTCTGTTCTTCTGCCATGGCACGTCGACTCTGTTCGCCTGGCCGGTGGCCCCGTACAGCGGGGCCACCGCCGACTTCGCGGCGTGGCCATCCTGGTGGGCCGGCGCGATCCAGTTCATCGGCGGCTTGATGATCATGATCGGACTCCAGACCAGGATCGCGGCCTTCATCGGGTCGGGGTCGATGGCGGTGGCGTACTTCTGGAAGCATCAGCCGGATGGACTGACGCCCATACAGAACGACGGCGACGCTGCTGCCCTGTTCTGCTGGTCGCTGCTTCTGCTGGTGTTCATCGGCTCCGGGAAGTTCGCGCTCGATTCGGTGATCGGCAAGGCTCGGTCGGCACAGTCGACTCGGACGGAAGATCGGGTGGCCGAACCCGTTTCGTGACAGTCGCGGGTAACGTCGGGGGAGATGGAACTGTCCCGCGTCGTCGACACATCGACGGCCGTCGCCGCCACCCGGTCGCGTAAGGCGAAGACCGCCGAACTCCGGTCGCTGCTCGATGCCGCTGCGGCCGAGGAGATCCCGACGGTGGTCGCGTGGCTCAGCGGTGTGATCCCGCAGGGACGTCTCGGTATCGGATGGCGGTCCCTGTCCGCCCTGGCGCCGACGCCGGCCGGCGAGGCCTCGTTGACCGTCGACGCCGTCGACGAGGCCTTCACGGGACTCGCCGGTGCGCATGGTCCGGGTTCGGTGACGCTACGGCAGCAACTGCTCGGTGATCTGTTCGGTGCCGCCACCGAATCCGAGCAGGGTTTCCTGCGTCGGCTGATGACGGGTGAACTGCGGCAAGGCGCATTGGCCGGGGTGATGGTCGACGCCATCGCCTCGGCCTCCGGGCAGCCCCTCGACCTCGTCCGTCGCGCGCACATGCTCACCGGGTCGCTACCGGAGACGGCCTCACTCGCGGTCCATGGCGGTGCCGATGCGCTCGCCGACGTCGGACTCCGAGTGGGCCGGGCCGTGGCTCCGATGTTGGCGACACCGGCCGAGTCGCTCGCTGACGCGGTGACGACATTGGGGCCGGATCTGGTGGTGGACTTCAAACTCGACGGCGCGCGGGTGCAGGTGCATCGCCGCGACGATGACGTATCGGTCTACACGCGCAGTCTCCGCGACATCACCTCAGCGGTACCCGACCTCGTCGCGGTGGTCCGCGAATTACCCTGTCGGACCGTCATCCTCGACGGCGAGACCCTCACCCTCGACGCTGACGGGCGGCCGCGTCCGTTTCAGGACACCATGAGTCGCTTCGGATCCGCGGGTGAGCTCGACGACGATCCGTCGGGTCTGCTGCGTCCCTTCTTCTTCGACTGCCTGCATCTCGACGGCGTCGACCTCATCGACCGGCCATTGCGCGAGCGGTTGAATGCGTTGACGTCGTTGGCGCCAGAATTGCGGATACCGTCGGTCGTCAACCCGACCGTCGAACAAGCCGAACAGCACCTCGACGCGGCGCTCGCCGCCGGTCACGAAGGCGTCATGGTCAAGTCGCTCGACGGACCGTATGCGGCCGGCCGTCGCGGAAAGGCGTGGCAGAAGGTCAAACCCGTGCACACCTTCGACCTTGTGGTGCTCGGCGCGGAGTGGGGCTCGGGTCGCCGCACCGGTTTCCTGTCCAACCTGCACCTCGGCGCCCGTGACCCCGACGGCGGACCGCCGATCATGGTGGGCAAGACGTTCAAAGGCCTCACCGACAAGTTGCTGCAGTGGCAGACCGACGAGTTCCCCCGACACGAGAGCCACCGTGACTCGTACACGGTGTACCTGCACCCCAGGATCGTGGTGGAGATCGAACTCGATGGGGTACAACGCAGTTCCCGCTATCCCGGCGGGGTGGCGCTGCGGTTCGCACGGGTGGTGCGATACCGGCCCGACAAGACGGCTGGCGAGGCGGATTCGATCGAGACGATTCGAGGGTTGTTGCCGTAGAGGGCCCTTCGTGACGCTCGCTCGTTCCTCGCGAGCTCCTCAGGGACCGGGGATCTCGATACGCCCTCGCCTAGCGGCTCGGGCTACTCGATCAGCGGTAGGGGAGCCGGCTCGGAGGGACCGGGTTGTCAGCTGAATGGGAGTTCGGCGACGAACGGGCCGGTGGGTGCGGTGGATCCGCCGGGGGGCTCCACTGTGAACGCGAGGGCGGTCGCATCCCCGAGCCCCTCGATGACGGCGGTGGTCGACGGGGCGACGTCCTCGTCGGTCATGGTGCCGGCCGACGTCTCGCCGGTCGGCCCCACGAGCCACATCTGATACACGGTTCCGGGCTGCGGCGGTGGGACGTCGTTCATGACGAGAACCCCGGCGTCGGCGGACGGCGAGTACGTCACCGTCGCACGTCCGGTTGCCACATCGCCGGACGTCGAGCGCACGTCGCCGGCGGCGAACACCTGCTCGGCGGTCGGGGTCGGGGCGTCGTCGGAGCTGGACGCGACTCCGATGACCCAGCCGATCGCACCGATCGCCACCGCGACGACGGCGGCGGCCGCCGCGTAGAGGATGCGACGCCGACGCTGGAGTGGGATCACAGTCGCCGACGGCGACTCGGCAGGTGACTCGGGTGCGGGAGGGACCGGTGTCTCGTCGGTGGGTGCTGCGGCCTCGGCGCGCGCCGCGGCGAGTACGCGGTCACGCAGCGTCTGCGGCGGTGCCATCGCGGTCACATGGCTGACATTCGCCATCGCCTCGCGGGTTGCCGTCACCTCGCGGTGGAAAGCGTCCCGAACCTCGAGGGAGGCGGAGTCGAGCCGCTGGGTCACCTCGTCGAGCTCGGTGCCGTGCACGGCGTCGAGTCCGACGGCCGGCGCGAGATCGAGGAGTTCGTCGTCAGACATGACGATCCCCCAGACACTGACGTAGCCGCTTCAATCCGTCACGGATACGCGACTTCACGGTCGGCAACGCCACCGTGAGACGTTCGGCGACCTCCCGGTAGGACAGGCCGTGATAGTAGGCGAGGTCCACCGACTGACGTTGCACCTCGCTGAGCGTGTCGAGGCAGCCGACGACCTCACGGGTGACCTCGCGAGATTCCACCGCCTCGGTCACCTCGTCGAATGTCGACCGCATGCTCTCGAGTCCGTAGGTGACGTCGCGGCGGGATGCGGCCGATTCTGAGCGGACCCGGTCCACCGCGCGGCGATGGGCCAGCGTGATCAGCCACGACAGCGCACTGCCGGCCTTCGGATCGAACGCCTGCGCCGAGCGCCAGACCTGCAGGAACACCTCCTGCGTGGTCTCTTCGCTGAAGCCGGGATCACGCAAGACCCGCAGCACCATCCCGTAGACACGGTCGCTGGTCAGGTCGTAGAAGCGTGCAAAGGCCTCGGAGTCGCCGGTCGCGATCCGATCGAGCAGAGCCGGCAGCGCGGCCACCTCGGATGCGGGATCTGCGGTCACCGCGAGCACTCGGTCGTCATCGTCGATCAGCCTAACCGGCGGGCGCCCGGCCCTCAACGACTTGGGCTCGCGCACGCGTCCCGGCGCGAGCAGCATCATGGCGTCGACGCCTTCTTCGACCGCGGGGGCAGCGGCAGGAAGTAGGAGGTGCGTTGCTGATACTCGGGGTAACCGGGCCGCTTGCTCATGGACTCCTCGAGCAGGCGGGCGCCGGTGGCGTAGACGAGGAAGTACGTCATCGCGACGGGCGACAACACGGTCAGCACCCCGGGCCAGCTGCTGGCCGCGATGAGCCAGATGCCCCACCAGATGCTGGAGTCACCGAAGTAGTTCGGATGCCTCGTCCACGACCACAAGCCGCGGTCCATGATCTTCCCCTTGTTGGCGGGGTCCGCCTTGAACCGACGCAACTGGGCGTCCCCGATCGCTTCGAAGGCGAATCCCAGCACCCACAGCGCGATCCCGGCGACCAGAACGATCCACCAGAGACCGGTGGTGGCGTCGGACACCGCCGACACCTGAATCGGCAGCGACACGAACCACTGCGAGATGCCCTGGGTACCAAAGATCTTGCGTGCCACGGTGACCAGATCGGACCCGCCGGACCGTTCCAGCAACTCCGTGTAGCGGGGGTCCTCGCCCTTGCCTGCCGACTTCTGGTACATATGCCAGCTCAACCGCAATCCCCACACGGTGACGATGACGGCGAACAGCCACCGGCGAGTGGCATCACCGGGACCCAGGATCAGTGCGAGCCAGGCGATCCCGACGAACCCGAGTCCCCACGCCACGTCGACCACGTTGTAGCGGCCGATGCGATGCCCGATCGCCATCGTCACGCCGTGCAGTACGACGAGGAACAGCAGGGAGGAAACCGCGATGACCGCGAACGCCGCCCACGCAGACGTGCCGGACATCATCGCCGGTCACCGTCCTCGAGGTCGTCGCGGGTGAAGACCAACTGGTGGACGTCCAGATACCCAGCCCGGAAACCCGCCTCGGAGTAGGCGAGGTAGAACTCCCACATCCGGCGGAAGGTGTTGTCGAATCCCAGCGCGGCGACGTCGTCGCGGCGTGCGGTGAACCGTTCGCGCCACAACCGCAGCGTCTCGGCGTAGTGCGCACCCATCGCCCGCCGTTCGGTCATCCGCAGCGATGTCCGGCGGCGGGTCACCGCATCGAGCGCCTTCAAGGACGTCAGCTGGCCGCCGGGGAAGATGTACTTGTGCACCCAGGTGTAGGTGCTGCGCGAGGCGACCATCCGGTCATGGGGCATCGTGATCGCCTGGATGGCGACCCGCCCGCCGGGTGCCAGCACGCGATCGATGGTCTGGAAGTACACCGGCCAGTACTTCTCGCCGACGGCCTCGATCATCTCCACCGACACGACCGCGTCGTAGGTTCCCTCGACCTGGCGGTAGTCGCACAGATCGATCTGCACCCGGTCGGCGAAACCAGCCTGCGCCACCCGCTCACGGGCCAGCGTCTGCTGCTCCGACGACAGGGTGACCGACCGGACCGTCGCACCGCGTGCCGCGGCGCGCAGGCACAACTCGCCCCAGCCGGTACCGATCTCGAGTAGTCGCGTGCCAGGACCGACGCCTGCGGCATCGAGCAGGCGGTCGACCTTGCGGCGCTGCGCGTCCGCCAGATCCGACCAGGGCGCCCGCGTGCCGGGCTGGAGGTCGGCGAAGAGCGCGCTCGAGTAGGTCATCGTCTCGTCGAGGAACACCGCGAACAGGTCATTCGACAGGTCGTAGTGCCGAGCGATGTTGCGTCGCGTATTCGACGTCGAGTTGTCCTCCGACGACGGGTGTTTCGGCAGAGCAACATGGCGTAGTGCCTGCAGCGGGCGGGGCACCAGTCGGGCGACCCGGGTGGCGAACGGGGTCAGTACGCCGACCAGGTCGTCCGTGGTCCAGTCGCCGGCCATGTAGGACTCACCGAACCCGATGAGGCCGCCTGCGCCGATCCGGCGCGCGAAATCTTCCGGGTGCCGGACGATCATGCGTGGCAGCACACGGTCGCCATGATGGCCGACCACCTTTCCGTCCGGGAACTCGACCCGGACATCGACACCGCGGAGGGCGTGACGGAACAGGCGGGCCGCTGCAGCACTGCGGATGGCGGCGGACCGGCCGCGTGGCGGCTGCGCGACGTCAGGCCAGCGCTCGGCCTCCGCGGGTGTCAGGACCGGGGTGGTGTCGTCGTGGTCGTCGGCGGGATGGCCGGAGATGTCACGAAGCGGAACGTTCATCGTCGTCCTTCCGGGAGTCTGTGGCGGATGCCGAGCATCCGGCGATGGTGAGGGAATTACGGTGCTCGGGTCGGGTGACGACCGGAAGTCGCTTGAACCACAACCGGATTCCGTGCATCCGAATGCGCGCGGACACGACCAGCGGGGCGAGGGGAGCGGCGAGCTGGGTGCGGATGATCGCAGCCGTGGTGGCCGGTCGAGCGCGGCCGGAGACCGATGCGGTGAACGGGTCCTGGCCGTCACGTTCGAGAGTGACCGACACGGCCACCGCGCCGTCGGCCGAAGGTGGCGGCACGTGGAGACGGTAGGTGCCGTCCACCTCGTTGAACGGCGACACGTAGAACTCCTTGGGCACCACCGCATCACCGCGGGCATCCGGGATCACCACGTAGCAGTGGCGTTCGCCGTAGGTGTTGTGCACCTCGGCGACCACGCAGGACAGCGACCCGCCCGAGTCGTGGCACCAGAACACGCTGAGCGGGTTGAACACATGGCCCGCGACACGCGGCGACAGGAGTGCGACGACGCGGCCGGATGGTGCGTCGACCCCGGCGGCCGCGAGCTGGTCGTCGAGCCGACTGCGCAGCGTGTCATGAGGGTGTACCGCCTGTGGAAAGTGGTCGGCCGCACGGAACCTCGCGAACGGTCGCAGTGGCAGCGGCACCCGCGCCGGGTGGTCGACGTCGATCAGCCAGGATGCGCTGCGGTGGGTGAAGGCGTGCCGGACGGGCGAGGTGCGGACATGCCGGATGCGGGTGTGCACCACTGCCGGGACGGCGACGTCGTCGCGGCCGGTCGGCGTGGTCATGCGCCGAAGAGTGGTGGACGGTGTGCCGGTCATACCGCCACCTCGTGTGGGACGGCCGGTTCGGTGGCCGGCCACGCGACACCCAGGTGCTGCGCGGCCCGAGCCCCGGCGAGTGCGCCGTCCTCGTGGAATCCCCAACCGTGGTAGGCGCCGGCGAAGACGATCCGGTCGGTGTTGGCGTCCGGTAGTAGTGCCTGTGCCGCAACGGATTCAGTGGTGTATACGGGATGCTCGTAGGTCATCTCGTCGATGATGGAACTCGGGTCGACCAGGTCGGTGCGGCCCATGGTCACGAGCATCCGAGGGTGCTCGGTGGACAGTCGCATCAGCCGGGTGAGGTCGTAGGTGACGGCGACATCGGAACCGTCGGTACGGATCTGGTAGTTCCACGATGCCCGGGCGCGCCGTGCGCGCGGCAGCAGGGAGGTGTCGGTGTGTAGCACCGCGTGTTTCGCCGAGTACGAAATGTCTGACAGTGCGCGCGATTGTGCGGGGGTGGGATCGGTGAGCATGGTGAGCGCCTGGTGCGGGTGGGTCGCGATGACGGCCGCGTCGAAGGTTTCGCTGCCCGCAGTGCCGGTCGTGATCTGCACGCCTGCGTCGCCGGGGGTGACGGCCCGCACCGGGGAGGCGCGGCGGATCGATCCGCCGGAGCCGACCACGCGGTCGGCGATCTTCTCCACGTAGCGGGCCGAACCGCCCACCACCGTCCGCCAGGTCGGCGAACCGAACACCGACAGCATCCCGTGGTGCTCGAGGAAGGTGAAGAGGTATCGCGCCGGATAGTCGGCGGCGCGGTCGGCGTCACAGGACCACACGGCGGCCACCAGCGGCAGGAGGAAGTTGTCGACGAAATACCGGGAGAAACGTTCCCGGGCGACGAACTCCGACAACGGTTCGTCGGAGTCGGGGGTGTCGAGCAGTCGGCGGGCGCTGCGGTGGAAGCGGGTCACCTCGCGCAGCATCCAGAGGTAGCGGCCGCGGGTGAGATTGCGGGCGGTGGGGAACAGTCCGCCGACTCCGAGCGCGCCTGCGTACTCCAGTCCGTTGACCTCCGAACGCACCGACATCGACATGTCGGTGTCCTGGGTCGCGACATCCAGTTCGTCGAAGATGCGCAGCAGCGTGGGATAGGTGCGGTCGTTGTGGACGATGAAGCCGGTGTCCACGCCGATCACCTGCCCGTCGGGCATCGTCACGTCGTGGGTGTGGGCGTGGCCGCCGAGACGGTCGTCGGCCTCGAACAGGGTCACCGTGTTCTCGGCGGAGAGCAGGTGCGCGGCGGTCAGTCCGGCGACACCGCTGCCGATCACCGCGATCGAACGGGGCGAAGTGTGGCTCATGACCGGTGTTCGGTACCGCACCCCGTTCGGATGGGTCGGCGCGGCTGTGATGTGACGCAGAACCGACCGGTCTGTTCATGGTGTCGTCAATAGGTGGCGCGCTGGACCGGCGCACCGCCGGACACGATGTCCTGATCGGTGGACACGATCTTCGCGCCGAGCGGGAGCAACGACACCGGCACCATCTTGAAGCTGGCGATTCCGAGCGGGATGCCGATGATGGTGATGCACATCGCAAGTCCGGTGACGATGTGTCCGATGGCGAGCCAGATCCCGGCGACGATCAGCCAGATGACGTTGCCGATCAGGGACATCGCGCCCGCCGTCGGCTTGCGGACAACGGTGCGGCCGAACGGCCACAGCGCGTAGTTCGCCATCCGGAACGAGGCGATCCCGAACGGGATGGTGATGATCAGAATGCAGCAGATGATCCCGGCCACCACGTAGCCGATCGCCATCCACAACCCACACAGCAACAGCCAGATCACGTTCAGGATCGTTTTCATTCCGCCATTGTCCGCCACTGTCGGCACGGCGTCGAGCACTCCGCAGCCGTTACCCTGTCGCCATGGCCGACCGGGGACGCGAAGTGGTGTGGGCGGTGCTGACCACCCTCGTCCTCGTGGTCCGCATGTTGGCGACGATCGCCCTCGTGCTGCTCGCGATCGGTTGGGCGGTCGTCTCCGTCCGTGACTCGATGGACAACGACTTCCTGTGGCCGGCACTGATCACCGGTGCGGTGCTGCTGGTGAGCACCTCCCTGTACAGCCTGTTGCGGGCCCGCTATCCGCGGCGCAACGGGTGGATTCCCTAGGGATTCACGACCAGCTGCCGGTCACGCCGACCGGCCGAGCTTGGCCAGCAGTCGCGTCTGCCGGTCCGCATCGGCGGGGACCTCGACGCCGGACTTGCACACGCCTTCTCCGTAGAGCGCCGGGCCGAATCCGTCGGCGGCGGTCTCCATCAGCGACAGTTCGTCGTCGGTGAACCGGACGTCGTTGCCGACGGCGGTCGCCACATCCCACCGGTGCGCCACCATGTCGAAGCCGTAGAACCGCATGAGGGTCTCGCCGACGGTGGTGGGTCCGAAGTGGCCGTCGAAGGGCGTGGCGACGACCGCGGGATCGGCGAGTCGGTCGGTGACGACGTCGGCGTGTGTCCGCCACGCGGCGGCCGGGTCGTCGAGACCGGGTCGGGGACCGAGGTCTACCCCGTGTGTCGTGAAGAATTCGCGCTGGGTGTCGATGACGTGGGCGACGACGTCGCGTGCGGTCCAGCCGTCACACGGGGATGGCGCCGACCAGCGGTCGGCCGGTGCTGCGTCGAGGACGGTGCCGAAGCCGCCGGCCAACGAGCGGTACCGATCGTTCACGTCGGTGTTCATAGCGGGTGCGGTGTCAGATGAAGTGGTCATGATGGAAACGTAGCGAGACCGACCGGAGCGGGGATTGATGAAATCCGACAGATCAACCGGGCAAGCAGGCGACCGGCTCGACGACGTGGAACGGGCCCACCTCGTCGATCCGGCCGACACGTCGTTCGCCATCGGCCGGTGGGCGCCGACCCCCGACCTGACCGACCTGATCCGGCGGTTCTGGGTGCCGGTGTGGTCGGTTCCGGCGGGTGCCGAGGCTCCCCAGCGGGTGCTGCAGTACCCGGTGTGTCTCGTGGTGGTGACCGCCGACTATGCGCGGTTCTACGGTGTGGTCACCGGGCTGTCGGAGACGATCTTGACGGGGCGGGGCTGGGCGATCGGCACCATGCTCGCGCCGGCGGCAGGCGGTCTGATCACCGGCGGCCCGGTCGCCGACTGGACCGACCGTTTCGGGACCTTGCCGGAGGTGGCGGGTACCGCGGGTGCCGTACTCACCGAGCACATCCGGGCGGTCATGTCGGCCGATCCGCTCGACGAGTCGAATCAGCGCGCGGCGACCGACCTGGTGGAGACGTGGATGCGCGGATACCTGCCCGTCGATGACGACGGAAGGCTGGTCAACGGCATCGTCGAGTTCGTCGAGAGCGACCCGTCGGTGACGTCGGTGACGCAGATCTGCGATCGATTCCACGTCACCGAACGAACCCTGCAGCGCCTCACCCACCGGCGTCTCGGCCTCACCCCGAAGTGGCTGATCCAGCGGCGGCGGCTGCAGGAGGCCGCCGGGCGTCTGCGGTCGGCCGACACCACGCTCGCGCTGATCGCCGCCGAACTGGGCTACGCCGACGAGGCACATCTGGTGCGCGACTTCCGGACGGTCACCGGGATGACCCCTGGCCAGTTCGCGGCGCGATTCGCGTAGCGGTAGAAGCGGCGCGCTAGGGTTGCTGGACGGGGGTCGTGTTGCTCCGATCACACCAGGCGCGGCACGCACACGTACCGGGCACATGAGTCACACGACGGAGGACCGATGAGCGATATCGTGTCGTCGTCCTCGCGTGTTCGGCAGGCCTATGAGGATTTCCTGTCCGGCGTCACCCCGCCGGGGGATTCCGTCCGGTCGCTGGTGCGGGACTCCTGGGCACGGTCGCTCGAACGAGGCGTCGACCCCGGTGTCGCGGTGCCCGACGCCGTGTCGATGACCGCGACCGAGTTCGCCGAGTACCGCGCCGCGCATCCCATCACCGCCGTCCGCCCGCTGGTGCAGTCGCTCATGCTCGACGACATCGCGGACACCGGTGTGGTGGTCGCGCTCACCGATCAGGTGGGTCGGCTGCTCTGGGTGGAGGGGGCCACCGCGGCGCGCGACAAGGCCGCCGACATCAACTTCGTCGAGGGCTCGATGTGGAGCGAGGACGTCGTCGGGACGAACGCTCCGGGGCTGGCGCTCGCCGTCGACCGCGGCGTGCAGGTGGTGGGGCCGGAGCATTTCGCCGGACCGGTGCAGCAGTGGAGTTGTGCCGCGGCCCCGGTGCACGATCCGACGACCGGCCACGTCATCGGCGTGGTCGATGTGACCGGTGGGCGTGAGGTCGCCGCTCCGTTCGCGCTGGCCGCGGTCCGGTCGGTGGTGGCCGCAGTGGAGCGGGAATTGCGTTCTCGTGCAGTTGATCTGAGTGATCCGTTGACGTTCTCCAGGTCCGTGGACGCGCAGCTGTCCGTGCTGGGTGGCTCGTCGTACACCTGGCGTCGGGCGGGCGACTCGGCTCGTGGTCTCTCGCGACGTCACGCCGAGATCCTGCTGCTCCTGGAGGCCTATCCCGAGGGTCTCAACACCGAACAACTGGCCCTGCTGCTCGCCGAAGACGGGATCGACCCGGTCACCGTGCGAGCCGAGATCTCCCGGCTGCGAAGGGACCTGGGTACCGACGTGGTTGCGTCTCGTCCGTATCGGCTGACCGTGCAGATGTCTTCCGATGTGTCCGAACTGCGGAAGCAGGTGGGGGCGGGGTCCGAGTTGACGGCTGCTGTCGACGTTCTGGGGCGCGGCGGGTTGCTGGCCGAGTCGTCGGCGCCGGGGGTGGTGGAGTTGTTCGAGGAGATCCGGGAGGATCTCCGGTCGCGCATCATCGCCGACGGTGACGTCGCGGCGCTGCGCAAGTGGACGTCGTCGGCGCATGGCCGAGACGACCTGGTCGCGTGGCGCCGGCTCGAACACCGGCTGCCGTCCGGCGATCCGGACCGGGCCGTAGTCGGCGGCCGTATTCGCCTGCTGGACAAGCGGTACGGGGTATAGCGCTCAGGCGTCGCGCTGGGCGTGCAGCACCACGTCGTGTGTGTGGGCGCCGCCGCCCGCGGCCACACCGCGTTCGCGGGTCTCGTCGGTGAGCACCGTCCAGCCGCCGCCGAGCAGCGCCGCGACGTCGGCGGGCTGGAAGTAGTCGTCCGGGTTGCGACCATGTGCCCGGATGCCCTCGGCCTCATGGGACACGACGAGCAGCCGTCCGCCCGGCCCGACCGCGTCGAGGATGCGGCGCATCGTGGCCTCGTCGGACCGAGGCACCGGGAAGTACTGCAACGACACCAGCCCGAAGTCGCGGCCCGGGATCGCGTCGGTGGTGAGGTCGGCCTGTAGCCAGGTGGTCGACTCGCGCGGGTCCATCTCACGGGCGCGGTCGATGGCCACCTGCGAGATGTCGATCGCGAGCACCTGCCATCCGCGGTCGGCGAGCCAGCGGGCGTCGGCGCCTTCGCCGGAGCCGACGTCGAGGGCGGTGCCGGGCGCGACGTCGGAGATCTCTGCGATCAACGCCGGGTTGACGTCCGCGGTCCACAGACGATCGGAACTGCTGTAGCGCTCGTCCCACTCGGCCGCGCCGTCAAAATCTGTGTGCTCACCCATGCCTTCGACCGTACTTGTCGGAGGTCCATGCGAACATATGTTCTATGCGCATCGAGCGTAAGGAGAGGTCGGAGGCGACGATCCTGCATGCCGACCTGGACTCCTTCTATGCGTCGGTGGAGCAGCGCGACGATCCCCGGCTGCGCGGTCGGCCGGTCATCGTCGGCGGCGGAGTGGTGCTCGCGGCCAGCTACGAAGCGAAGGCGCGCGGCGTGCGCACTCCGATGCCCGGCCGGGAAGCTCGGGCGTTGTGCCCCGATGCCATCGAGGTGCGGCCCCGTTTCGACGCCTACATGGAGGCCAGCCGGGCGGTGTTCGAGATCTTCGACGACATCACGCCCGTCGTCGAGGGCATCTCCGTCGACGAGGCATTCATGGACGTCGGCGGGCTCGGCCGGATCAGTGGGTCGCCGGTCCAGATAGGCGCACGCCTGCGGCAGCGGGTCGCCACCGAGGTGGGGTTGCCCATCACGGTCGGCATCGCCCGCACCAAGTTCCTCGCCAAGGTCGCCAGTGCGGTCGCCAAGCCCGACGGGCTGCTGGAAGTGGCGCCCGGTACCGAGATCGACTTCCTGCATCCGTTGCCGGTGCGGCGGCTGTGGGGAGTCGGCGCCGTCACGGAGGCCAAGCTCGCCGACGCGGGCATCCGCACGGTCGGGGACCTCGCGTCGTTCGGTGAACACTCCCTGTGCGGCCTGCTCGGCGGCGGTTCCGGCCGCCATCTGTACGCGCTGTCGATGGCCCGTGACCCGCGGCGGGTGGAGACCGGACGTCGGCGTCGATCGATCGGATCGCAGCGTGCCCTGGGCCGTCGTCCGAAGAACGAGGCCGACATCGAGGCGACGCTGGTCGCGATCGTCGAACGTCTCGGCAAGCGTTTGCGTGGCGCCGAACGCGTGTGCCGGACCGTGGTTCTGCGGCTGAGGTTCGACGACTTCAGCCGTGCCACCCGGTCGCGGTCGTTCCTCGAACCGACCGACCGCACCGACATCGTCATGGCCGTGGCCCGCGGTCTGCTCGACGACGCGATGCCGCTGATCCGGGACCAGGGGTGCACGCTCATCGGGTTGTCGCTCACCAACCTCGACGACCGCGACAGCGTGCAGCTGAGCCTGCCGTTCGAATCCGACCACGCCGCCGACCTCGACATCGCGATGGACGCACTGCGCAACCGTTTCGGTCGCGACGCGGTGACCAGGGCGGTCCTCGTCGGCCGCCACCATGGAGACGACGCGCCGATGCTGCCGGACTGACCCGCCCCAACCGCTGATCGAGATCTCGCACGGTGCAGGGGATCTCGATACGCGGAAATGGGTCCGGGCTTCCTCTTTCGGTGATCGAGTAGGTGACGAGCGGCAGCGAGGAGCCGTATCGAGATCTGGTGCGGTGTAGGGGATCTCGATACGCGTTCTCGCTGGCGCTCGCCCGCTACTCGATCAGCGGTTATGGGTGCGGGCTTTCCCTTTTCGGTGATCGAGTAGGTGACGAGCGGCAGCGAGGAGCCGTATCGAGATCACGTGGGGGACACCCCCTGCGCAAAACGCGCAAAAGGCGACTTATGAGCACAACAGTGACTGTGACGCCGGTTACCCGAAGACTGCCTCTGTAACGGCCGATACGCCCCGACTGCGGCGCACCCCGGGCCGTCCCCCACGCAGAAAGAGCACGGCAATGTTGGTAGCACTCGGCCTCGGAATGGTGGCCACCTTCATGTTCCTGATCATCACGAAACGGGCGACACCGGTGGTCGCCCTCATCCTAGTGCCGGTGGCGTTCGGTCTGTTCGCGGGCGCCGGTCTCGACATCAGCGACATGATCATCGACGGCGTCGAAGACCTCGCCCCGACCGCGGCGATGCTGTTCTTCGCGATCATCTTCTTCGGGATCATGATCGACGTCGGCCTCTTCGACCCGATCATCCGGGTCATCGTGCGCGCGGTGGGCAAGGACCCGGCCCGGCTGGTCGTCGGTACCGCAGTGCTCGCGATGCTGATCTCCCTCGACGGCGACGGCTCGACGACGTTCATCGTCACCACCGCCGCGATGCTGCCGCTGTACCTGAAACTCGGTGTGAGCCCGGTTGTCCTGACCGTCGTCGCCGGCCTCGCCAACGGCACCATGAACATCCTGCCGTGGGGCGGCCCCACCGCCCGCGCGGCCAGCGCACTCGGCCTCGACACCAACTCGGTCTTCCTGCCGATGGTTCCGGCGCTCGCCGCGGGCCTGGTGGTGGTCCTGCTGTTCGCCTTCCACCTCGGTGTGCTGGAACGTCGCCGCATCGGACAGATCGAGATCAAGGAATCGTTGCTGATGCCCCGCGACGAGGTGTTGGTGGCGGCCGGCGGATCGGGCACCGACGTCCCGCCCCGCAGCCGCCGCTTCGGCGGGAGCTCCTCGGCCACAGGCGGTTCCGCCGACGGGCCCGATAACTCCGGTCCGTCCACGCGCGACCTCCCGGCCGCCGGCGACGCCAACGACGACGACCCGGCCACCTCCGCATTCACCGGCATCCTCGACCCGAATCGGAAAACACTGCGGCCCAAACTGTTCTGGGTGAACGCCGGCCTGACCATCGGCCTGCTGGCCGTCCTCGGCCTCGACATCGTCTCCATCCCGGTGCTGTTCATGATCGCCGCCGGAATCGCGTTGGCCGTCAACTTCCCGCACCTCAAGGATCAGCAGGAGGCCATCACCCGGCACTCGTCGAGCATCGTCTCCGTGGTGGCGATGGTGCTCGCGGCGGCGGTCCTGACCGGCGTGTTCAGCGGCACCGGCATGGTCGACGCCATCGCCCAATGGCTGGCCTCCGGCATCCCCGACTGGATGGGCCCGCACATGGCCGTGGTCATCGGAGTCCTGTCGATCCCGCTGACCTTCCTGATGAGCAACGACGCCTTCTACTTCGGTGTGCTGCCGGTGCTGTCGGAGACCGCGACCCGCTACGGCATCGATCCCGCCGAGATGGCCCGGGCATCCATCACCGGACAGCCGTTCCACATGCAGAGCCCGCTGGTCCCGGCGATCCTGCTGCTCGTCGCGCTGGCCGGGGTCGGACTGGCCGATCACCACAAGAAGGTGCTGTGGCGGGCGGCCGCCGTCTCGCTGGTGATGCTGGGTGTCGGCTGTCTGATCGGCGCGATCCCGTTCTGATCTGACGCACCGCACCGGCGAATAGGCTGACCGTATGCGCTTGCGAACGCAGGTACTCCTCCTGCAACTCGCGGTCATCGCGGTCAGCCTCGCCGTCGGATTCGGGCTGGTGATCTCCGGCGCCGACGACCGCGTCCGCGACGAATACGCGCAGCGTGCGCTCGCCATCGCACAATCCGTGGCCGCGGACGCGACGGTCGTCGACGAGGTGGCGGCCCGGCAGGGCAGTGGCCTCGATCCGGCCGAGCTCGTGGCCGGGCCACTCCAGGCCGAGGCGAACGCGGTCCGCGACCGCACCGGCGCCTTGTTCGTGGTCATCGGCGACACGGCCGGACTCCGCCTGGCGCATCCCGAAGACGACCAGCTAGGCGACCCGGTGTCGACCGATCCGTCCGCCGCGTTGGCCGGCGCGGAGGAGGTCACCACCGACCGCGGCACGCTGGGGGAATCGGTGCGGGCCAAGGTCCCGGTGGTCGACGACGGGCAGGTCGTCGGATTCGTCAGCGTCGGGGTATCCACCGAACGTCTGGCCACCGAGACACGCCGCGACGTCGTCGCGACGGGCATCATCGCGGCAGCCGCACTGGGGGTCGGTGCGCTCGGCTCGGTGCTGCTTGCCCGCCGCTGGCGGCGGCTGACGCTTGGTCTGGAACCCGACGAGCTCACCGAACTGGTGCGTGAGCAGGGCGCGGTGCTGCACTCGATCGCCGACGGTGTGCTCGCGGTCGACAGCGACGGTGTCGTGCGGGTCGCCAACGACACCGCCCGCCGCCTCCTCGACCTCTCCGACCCGATCGGCGCCCGCGTCGACGACCTCGATCTCAGCCCGCGTATCCGCGGTGTCCTCGCCCGGCCGACCGCCGATCCGATCGCCGCGGGCATCGGAGAGCGGGTGGTATTGGTCAGCTCGCACACCGTCGAAGCCGACGGCCGCGACCTCGGCATGGTGCTCTCGGTGGTCGACCGCACCGACGTGGAGCGCCTGACCCGTGAGGTCGACTCGATCCGGGCGATGAGTACCGCGCTGCGCGCACACCGCCACGAGACCGCCAACCGCATGCACGTTCTCGCAGGTCTGCTGCGGCGCGGCCACACCGGCGAAGCCCTCGAGTACCTGGACGAACTGGGCGGCGGCGGGCCGAAGGGTGCGCTGCTCGACGGGCTCGACAACATCGGTGAGCCGCATCTGCAGTCGTTCCTCGACGCCAAGGCCGCACACGCGCGCGAACGCGCCACAACACTGACACTCGGGGACCAGACCTGGGTGCAGGGCAGCCTGCGCGACCCGGTTATGGCGACCACCGTTGTGGGTAACCTCGTCGACAATGCCATCGACGCATGTGCCCCCGTCGCCGCCGACCGGACCGACCACGCCGGTCCCGATCGACCCGCGTCCGTCGAGGTCGAAGTGATCACCGACGGTGACGACCTGCTGATCAGCGTCGCCGACTCGGGACCGGGAATCGCGTTCGACGATCCGGACCAGATCTTCGATGAGGGCGTCACCACCAAGTCCGATCCCACCGTGCCCGGCGGACGGGGTATGGGTCTGGCGCTGTCGCGACAACTCGCCCGACGCATCGGTGGGGACATCTGGGTCGCCGACCCGGGAGGCGACGACGCGGGCGCGGTGCTGGTGGCACGCCTGCCCGGGGTGATGGATGTATCGGAAGGTGAGGCACCGTGATCGTCGAGTCGGGGACCGACGAGTTGGGTGTCCTGATCGTCGACGACGACTTCCGGGTCGCCGCACTGCACGCCGGCATCGTCGACGCCGTGCGGGGCTTTCGAGTCCTCGACCGGGCCGGCAGCATCGCGGCGGCTCGTTCGGCGCTGGCCAATCACGGCAGCGACATCGACCTCGTCCTGCTCGACGTGTACCTGCCGGACGGATCCGGCATCGATCTGGTCGGTGAACTGCCGTGTGACACTTTCATCGTCGGCGCCGAAACCGACGCCGGTGCCGTGCGGGCCGCGATGCGTGCCGGTGCGCTGGCCTACATGATCAAACCGTTCGACGACACCGAACTCGCCCGCAGGCTCGCCGGATATGCGCAGTACCGGCGTGTGCTCGCCGCCGACGTCGTCGACCAGCATGCCGTCGATTCGGCGTTGTCGGCGTTGCGATTCGGTGGGCGGGGATCGGATCGGGCGGAGACCGGCTCGCACACCGAGCAGCGCATCCTGGAGCTGTTCTCCGAATCCGAGGGGCCGCTGTTCGCCGATCAGGTGTCGTCGGCGGTCGGGGTGTCACCCGCCACCGCGCGTCGGCACCTCGCACACCTCGTGTCGACGGGACGGCTCGCCATGTCGTTGCAGTACGGCACCACGGGACGACCGAGGCAGGAGTACCGACTATCGGGGTGACACCCGATGCCCGCGTCGATCAGACGACGACGCCCGCAACGCCACCGAAGGGAACGCCATGACCGGAGCCCGAACCGCCGACACCACCTACACCGACGCCGAGGTGTCCGAGGATCTGCGCTGGTGGGACGCCGCCAACTATCTCACCGCAGCTCAGATCTATCTGCAGGACAACGTCTTACTGCGTGAACCACTGACCCCGGACCACATCAAACCCCGCCTGCTCGGACATTGGGGAACAGGTCCGGGACTGTCCGCGATCTACACCGTGCTCAACCGGGTGATCCGCGAAACCGACTCGGACTGGCTCTACATCACCGGCCCGGGGCACGGCGGTCCGGCTCTGGTCGCCAACGTCTACCTGGAAGGCACCTACACCGAGATCTACCCGCACGTGACTCGAGATGCCCGCGGTGTGCGTCGCCTCTGCCGCCAGTTCTCCACCCCGGGAGGCATTCCCAGTCACGTCAGCGTGCAGACACCGGGCAGCATCCACGAGGGCGGCGAACTCGGCTACGCCCTGGCGCACGCCGCGGGCGCCGCGTTCGACCATCCCGACCTGGTGGTCGCCTGCGTCATCGGGGACGGGGAGGCCGAAACCGGGCCGCTCGCCGGGTCATGGAAGCTCCCGGCCTTCCTCAATGCCGTCCGCGACGGTGCCGTGCTACCGATACTGCATCTCAACGAAGCCAAGATCGCAGGTCCCACCGTATTCGGACGGAGCTCCGACGACGACATCACGGACTACCTCGGTGGACAGGGCTGGGAGCCGGTGTTCGTCGAAGGCGACGATCCACGCGAGGTGTTCGCGGACCTGAAAGCGGCACTCGACCACTCGCACAGCACGATTCGCGAGATCCAGACAGCCGCCCGCGGTGGCGAGTCCACTGCCGGGACACGCTGGCCCGCCATCGTGTTGCGCACACCCAAGGGATGGACCGGCCCGCACGAGGTCGACGGTCAACGTATCGAGGGCACCCATCGGGCGCACCAGGTTCCGCTCTCGGGGGTGCGCGACAATGCCGAGCATCTGTGGCAGCTGGAGACGTGGCTGCGATCCTACCGTCCCGAGGAGCTGTTCGACGACGCCGGTGCGATCATCGACGACGTCACCAGACTGGCGCCGGAGGGTGATCGACGGCTCGGTGCCACCCCCTACGCCAACGGCGGCCGACTGCTCGCGCCCCTGCATCTTCCACCGCTGTCCCGGTACGCCGTCGACGTCGACAAGCCCGGCGCGACAGTGCATCCCACCACCACGGTGCTCGGTGACTACATGCGCGACATCTACTCCGAGAATTCCAGCCCGGACTACGGCGGTACTTTCCGGCTGTTCAGCCCCGACGAGACGGCCAGCAACAAACTGGACGCCGTGTTCGACACCACGGACCGCTGCTGGCAGCTGCCGACGACGGAGTTCGACGACAACCTCTCGGCGTCCGGCCGCGTCATGGAGGTACTCAGCGAACATCTCTGCCAGGGCTGGCTGGAGGGCTACCTGCTGACCGGGCGTCACGGCCTCTTCGCGAGTTACGAGGCGTTCGCGATGATCAGCGCGTCGATGGTCGTCCAGCACACGAAGTGGCTGCAGCATGCCGGACCACTGGACTGGCGTGCACCGGTGGCGTCGCTGAACATCCTGCTGACCTCCACCTGCTGGCGCAACGACCACAACGGCTTCTCCCATCAGGGACCGGGGCTGATCGATGCGGTGATGCCGCTGGCGTCCGACGTGGTGCGGATCTGGTTGCCGGCGGATTCCAATTCGTTGCTGTCCATCGCTGAGCACTGCTTCCGTAGCCGCGACCACGTGAACCTGATCGTCGTCGACAAACAGCCGCACCTGCAGTACCTCTCGCTGGACGAAGCGGGTGAACAGGCGGCGGCCGGGGCATCGATCTGGGAATGGGCCGGTACGGAGGGGGACTCGGCCGACGATCCGGACATCGTGCTCGTCGGCGCCGGTGACGTGCCGACCCAGGAGATCCTCGCCGCAGCCCAGTTGTTGCGGGAGTGGGTGCCCTACCTGCGTGTCCGGGTCGTCAACGTGATGGACCTGATGGCGTTGCTCCCGCAGACCGACCACCCGCACGGCATGACCGACGACGACTTCGCCGACCTGTTCACTGGCGACGGCGACGTGGTGTTCGCGTTCCACGGCTACCCACGAGCCGTGCACCAGCTGCTGCACGGCCGGCCCGACGCCGGCCGGTTCCATGTCCGCGGGTTCTCCGAGCAGGGCACCACCACCACGCCGTTCGACATGGTCGTGCTGAACAAGATGAGCCGCTACCACCTGGTGCTCGAAGCGTTGCGTCGAGCGCGGCGGGTACCCGAGCGCAGCGACGACCTCACGGCGTACTGCCGTGAGCAACTCGCGCGCCACCGCGAGTATGTGCGTGAGCATTTCGAGGACCTGCCGGAGATACAGGACTGGACCTGGTCGTAGCAGCGCACCGCCCCCGCCGACGGTTTAACGTTCTATCTCGGATGTGACCGCCGGTCGGTCGCACTCGAGAGGAGCGGCCGAGGTGGTGGTGAAGGCCCGACGGATGGGCGAGTGGCTGCGCACCGAATCCGGGAGCGCCGCGCTGTTGGTCGCCGTGACGATGGTCGCGCTGCTCTGGGCGAACTCGCCGATGGGTGACTCGTACGAAGAGTTGTGGCACACCCACCTCGGTGTGGTGTTCGGCGAGCACGACTACGAGATGGAACTGCATCACTGGGTCAACGACGGCCTGATGGTCCTGTTCTTCTTCGTCATCGGACTCGAGGTGCGGCAGGAATTCGCCGTCGGGTCCCTGCGCGACCGACGTCGCGCGATGGTGCCGATGGCCGCCGGCGTGGCCGGGGTGATCGTGCCCGCGCTCGTCTACCTCGCGATCGCCGGCCGCGATGCCGTCGACGGATGGGGTGTGGTGGTCGGCACCGACACCGCCTTCCTGCTCGGCGCCCTCGCGATCGTCGGCCCGCGGATGTCCAATCAGTTGCGGATCTTCCTGCTGACGCTCACCGTCGTCGACGACTTCCTCGCCGTCTCGATCATCGGCGTCGTCTACACCGAGGACCTCAAGATCGTTCCGTTGCTCGTCGCCCTCGCCGGACTGATCGGATTGTGGCTGCTCTCGAGAACGTCCGAATGGCGCAGCACCCCGTACGTGCTGCTCGTCATCATCGTCTGGGTGGCCACCCTCGACTCCGGCGTCCACCCGTCGCTGGCCGGCATGGCCGCGGGCCTGCTGGTACCCGCGCGACCGACCGAACGCGGTCACGTGGAACGGGCCAAAACCCTGTTCCGCGCCTACTGGCAGTCGCCGGAGGCCACCGTCGCACGGACTGCGCGCCGCGGCCTCGCCCGGTCGATCTCGGTCAACGAACGCCTGCACGATGTGCTGCGCGCCCCGGTGTCGCTGTTCGTCGTGCCCGTGTTCGCGCTGGCCAACGCCGGGATCGACCTGGGCGGCGGTGTGCTGGCGGAGGCGTTCACGTCATCGATCACCTGGGGTGTGGTGATCGGGCTGGTCTTCGGCAAGCTCGTCGGCATCGCCTTGGGAACGTGGCTGGCGATCCGAGCCGGCCTGGGCAAGCTGCCCGACGGCGTCGGGCCGGGCAGCATCCTCGGCGGCGCGGCGCTGTCCGGAATCGGCTTCACCGTCTCCCTGCTCATCGTCGGGCTGGCATTCACCGACGGCGACGACGCCGCCAAGGCGACCGTCGGTGTGCTCACCGCCATGGTGGGCGCGACGTTGTTGGGCTGGCTGATCTTCACCCGTGCCCGGGTGAAATGGGGTGAGACGTCGGCCGACCTGCCGGTGACGCTGGATCCGCCGGTGGACCTCGTCGTCGACCACATCCGCGGCCCGGTCGACGCGCCGCTGACCGTGGTGGAGTTCCTGGATTTCGAATGCCCGTTCTGCGCCCGCACCACCGGCATGTGGAACGACGTGCACGCGCACTTCGGGGACCGCGTCCGCTACATCGTGCGTCACCTACCGCTGCTCGACTACCACCCGCACGCGATGCTCGCCGCGACCGCGGCAGAGGCGGCGGCCCGGCAGGGCAAGTTCTGGGAGATGCACGACGTGCTGTTCGCCAACCAGGCCGAACTCGAGGCCGAGCACCTGATCGTCTACGCCGAACGCCTCGAATTGGACGTGAACCAGTTCGTCGCGGACCTGGAGAGCGAGGAGATCGCGACGGTCATCGCCGCCGACGAACAGAGCGCGTTCGCCAGTGGCGCCCGCGGCACCCCGACCTTCTTCCTCAACGGACACCGCCATCGCGGACCCCACGACGCCCGAACCCTGATCGACGAGCTCGAACAAGCGGAGGAAGCTACGTCGGCGGCGCGGCGGAGGTCGTAGGGGGCGGCCGCTATCGTGGCCCCATGACGATGAACGTGGACGCCACCAACCCCGAGCTGGTCACCGTGGGGGTGCCCACGCACTGGTACAACCTCGCGGCCGAACTCGAGACCCCGATCCCGCCCCATCTGCACTCGGGAACCAAGGAACCGGTCGGTCCGGACGACCTGGTCGCGCTGTTCCCGGGCGGGCTCATCGCCCAGGAGGTGTCGACCGAGCCCTACATCGAGATCCCCGAACCGGTCCGCGAGATCTACCGCATGTGGCGGCCGTCGCCGCTGATCCGCGCCCGCCGGTTCGAGGAGGCGCTCAACACCAAGGCGCACATCTACGTCAAGTACGAGGGTGTCAGCCCGGTCGGCAGCCACAAGACCAACTCCGCCGTCGCGCAGGCCTACTACAACAGCGTCGACGGCGTGCGGAAGCTGACCACCGAGACCGGCGCCGGCCAATGGGGCAGTGCGCTGGCATTCGCCGGCGCCCAGTTCGGCATCGACATCGAGGTGTGGCAGGTCCGGGCGTCCTACGACTCCAAGCCCTACCGCGGCCACCTGATCCGCACCTACGGCGGCACGCTGCATCCGTCGCCGTCGGACCTGACGGAGTCGGGACGTGCGATGCTCGCCAAGGACCCGAACACCACCGGCAGTCTGGGCATGGCGGTCAGCGAGGCCGTCGAGGTGGCGGCGGCCGACCCCGAGGCGCGCTATGCCCTCGGCAGTGTCCTCAACCACGTGGTGTTGCACCAGAGCGTGATCGGGCAGGAGGCGGTCGCCCAGCTCAACGAGGTCGAGAGTGGCGCTGACGTGGTGTTCGGTTGCGCCGGAGGTGGTTCCAACCTCGCCGGGCTGTCCTTCCCATTCCTGCGGGAGAAGATCCACGGCCGGTCGAACCCGCGAATCGTCGCGGCCGAACCCGCCGCGTGCCCGTCGATCACCCAGGGCGAATACCGCTACGATCACGGCGACGTCGCCGGCCTGACGCCACTGCTCAAGATGCACACGCTGGGAATGGATTTCGTGCCCGACCCGATCCACGCGGGCGGACTGCGCTATCACGGCATGGCGCCGGCGCTCAGCCACACCGTCGAACTCGGACTGGTCGAGGGAGTCGCCATCAGCCAGCACGACGCGTTCAGCGCGGGTGTGCAGTTCGCGCGGACCCAGGGCATCGTGCCGGCCCCGGAGTCGACGCATGCGATCGCCGCGTGCGCCGCACACGTCGCGAACAGTGACAAAGAGGAGGTCGTGGTGATCGGGTTGTCCGGACACGGTCAGCTCGACCTGCCGGCCTACGCCGAGTTCCTCGACGGGAAGTTCTGACCACCTGCTCCCTTCGTGACGCTCGCAAGCTCGCTCCTCAGGGGCCGGGGGACGCTCGCAAGCTCGCTCCTCAGGGCCGGGGAAGGGCAGGTGAAATGCGCACTGTCGGAATCGATCTCGCGGCGTCCCCGGCGCGGACAGCCGTTGCCGTGGTCGACTGGTCGACCGGTGCAGCGCGGCTGACGGATCTCGTGATGCCCGCCGACGACGCGCGGATCCTCGACCTGACCGCAGGGGCCGACCGGATCGGGATCGACGCACCGTTCGGCTGGCCCGACGACTTCGTCGACCTCGTCGTCGCCCAACATCGCGGACAGCTCCGACCGGGACGCCACCTCGACGACATCGAGCAGCGCCGACCACTGGCCTACCGCCGGACCGACCGCCACGTCATGTCTGCGAAGCTGGGGAACCCGCTGAGCGTGTCCGCAGATCAGATCGCGCACGTCGCGTTCCGGTGTGTCGGCCTGCTGGCCGACCTCGGTGTGTCGGATCGCGTCGACGGCCGGGCCGTGGAGGCGTACCCGGCTGCGGCACTTCGACACTGGGACCTCACCCACCGCGGCTACAAGGGTCCGGCACGACGGTCCGTGCTCGCGGCGTCGTATCGGGACCTCGCCGAGCGTGCACCCTGGTTCGACGTCGCCGGACACCGCGAGCTGCTCGTCACCGACGACAACGCATTCGACGCCGTCGTCACCGCGTTCATCGCGCGCGCCGCGGCGCTGGGGCGCACCACTCTCCCCGACGACGGGGATCGGCCGATCGCGTTGCGTGAGGGCTGGATTCACGTGCCCGCCTGTGCACTGTCGGAACTCGTCTGAGTCGACATACCGCCGACTACGTCCTCCGCGCCGCGCTGATCGCCGCCATGTGCTGTTCGCCCCAATCGCCGAGCGACGCCATCGCCCGGTCCAGGGTCACCCCCATCGGCGTGAGGCTGTACACCACCTTCGGGGGCACCTCCTGATGCACCTCCCGGTTGATGATGCCATCCCGTTCCAGTTCCCGGAGCTGCTGAGTGAGAACCTTTTCCGAGATTCCCTCGAGCTCACGCCGCAGTTCGCCGGTGCGGCGCGGCTCCACGCTCAGGGCCCACAGGATCAGAGGCTTCCACTTGCCGCCGATCACCGCCACCGCCGCATCGAGACCACAGATGAACTCCGGCATGTGTCCTCCTTACGTCCTCTTCGCGGGTGACCCGTCCTGGTCGTGACACCCACCTCAAGGTAAGTACCCCACAATATAGTGGGTACTTGTCGTCGCGGCGGTACGCGTCGACCATGGAAACATGACGACATCGACACCAGCTCAGCTCGATCAGACCGCATTGATAGGGCTCGGCCCGATGGGGACGGCCCTCGCCGGTGCCATGCTCGCCGCGTCCGTTCCGCTCACGGTGTGGAACCGTACCCGCGCCAAAGCGGAGCCCCTCGCCGACGACGGTGCCGCCGTCGGAGACGACCTGAAAACCGTTGTGCGAGAAGCGCGACTGGTCATCACGTGTCTTCGTGATCACCAGTCCACGCGAGACCTCCTGCAGACCATCCCGGCGTCGGCGTTCGCCGACACCACGGTCGTCGTCCTCGCCTCGTCGACGCCGGACGACGCTCGGGAGACCGCCCGATGGGCCGAGCAGCAGGGGATCGACGTGCTTCCGGGCGCGATCATGGTGCCCACGCCGGTGATCGGGACGCCGGGTGCGCTGGTGCTCTACAGCGGCCCCCGACACCTCGTCGACCGTCACCGCGCGGTGCTGCAGACCTTTGCGCCGCGTTCGGAGTACGTCGGTGACGATCCCGGCCTGGCATCGACTTTCGACACCGCCATGCTGGAGATCTTCTTCACCGCGATGACGGCTTTCCTGCACGCGGCTGCGATGGTCACCGCAACCGGCACCAGCGCAACCGATTTCGTGCCGAAGGCCAAGGAGATGCTGGACATCCTCCCGGCGACCTTCGAGGGACTGGCCGCCGACGTCGATGCCGGACAGCATCCGGGCATCGAGGACAGCATCGCCATGGAGGCCGCTGCGCTCGGACACATCGTCGCCGCCACGCGGGACGCCGGGCTCGACGAACGTCTTCCCGCGCTCATGTACGACCTGGCGAGCACGGCAGTCGCACGCGAACACGGCGACGACAGTTGGTCCCGGATCGTGGACCTACTTCGCCGGCCAGCGGGCACTCCGACGACCACCGCGCTCGCCGGCTAACCGAGATCGCGCCGCATCAGCACCCGCGGAAACCGGTTGAGCACCGACGTCGTGTCGGCAGCCCACTCGAAGCCGCCGTCCTCGAACAACTTCCGCGTGCCGACGTAGGCCATCGTCAGGTCGACCTTCTCGCCTTTGTTGTCGACCGGGTAGCCCTCGATCGCGGGGGCGCCGTGGTCGCGGGCGAAGTCGACAGCGCCGGCCAGCAGGGCGTGGGAGATGCCCTGTTTGCGGTGGCCGGGACGGACCCTGATACACCACACGGACCAGACATCGAGATCGTCGACGTGGGGGATCTTGCGGTTGCCGGCGAACGAGGTGTCGGCGCGCGGTGCCACCGCCGCCCAACCGACCACCTCGTCACCGTCGTAGGCGAGGACGCCCGGCGCGGGCTTGCGCCGCACCAACTTCCGCACATACTCGCCGCGTTCCTGGCGGGCGAGCTGCTGATTGAGCTTGTTCGGAATCCGATAACTCAGGCACCAGCAGACGTTGGCGTCGGGACTCTTGGGCCCGACGACCGCGCGGACGTCGGCGAAGCGGGTCGCCGGGCGAACCTCGATGGCCATCAGCCCTTGATGAACTCGAGGATGTCCGCGTTGATGGTTGCGGCCTCGGTGGTCGGCATACCGTGAGGGTAGCCGGGGTAGGTCTTGAGTGTGCCGTTCGGCAAGAACTCGGCCGAGCGGACTCCGGCGTCTTGGTAGGGCACCACCTGATCGTCCTCGCCGTGCAGCACCAGGACCGGGATCTCGATCTTCTCCAGGTCGGGGGTGAAGTCGGTCTGCGAGAACGCGACCACACCGTCGTAGTGCGCCTTGGCGCCGCCCATCATTCCCTGGCGCCACCAGTTGGCGATGACACCCTGCGACGGCTCGGCGCCGTCGCGGTTGTAGCCGTAGAACGGTCCGGCGGCGAACTCCCAGAAGAAGTCCGCTCGACGCTGCGCGACCTGCGTCTGGATGTCGTCGAAGACCTCCTTGGGCAGTCCGTCGGGGTTGCTGTCGGTCTTGACCATGATGGGCGGCACCGCGCTGATGAGGACCGCCTTGGCGGCGCGGTCGACGCCGTGCCGGGCGAGGTAGCGGGCGATCTCGCCACCGCCGGTGGAATGGCCGACGTGGATGGCGTCGGTCAGATCCAGATGCTCGACGACCGCACGCATGTCGTCGGCGTAGTGGTCCATGTCGTGACCGTCGGCGACCTGAGCGGACCGCCCGTGACCGCGACGGTCATGGGCCACCACTCGATAACCGTGCTCCAGGAAGAACATCATCTGCGCGTCCCAGTCGTCGGACGACAGCGGCCATCCGTGGCTGAACACGATCGGCTGACCGGAACCCCAGTCCTTGTAGAAGATGTCGACGCCGTCGGAGGTGGTGATGGTGGGCATGGGGTGCTCCTTCGCAGAGTGATGACGAGGTGACCAGCACTGTCAGTCTGCGCGCCGTGCTCGCTCTGCGGTCCCACTTGATGCGCCACAAACACCCCCATTTGCGACATCTCTGCTGGTGCTCACCTCATCCGGCGGCAGCCCGGGTGGAGGAGAACCGGCGCTGGTACTTGCGGGGGGAGATGCCGATCCGGGTGACGAACGCCCGGCGCATCACCTCCGCGCTGCCGTAGCCGGCCGCGTGGGCGGCGGCGGTCACGGTGAAACCGGCGTGCAGTTTGTCGCGGGCCATCGCGAACCGGGCCTCGGCGACGAAGCCGGCCGGAGTGGTGCCGAGTTCGTCTCGGAAAAGTCTGGTCAGTTGCCTCGCACTGACGTTCACATGCTCCGCGATGCTCGCAACCGTGTGCGGCAGATGGAGATTCGCGTGAACATGATCGGTTGCCCGGCGGACCAGGCTGGTGCGTGGCGGCGGCCCGCTGAGCGACGACGAGAACTGCGACTGACCGCCGCCGCGCTGCATGTAGACGAGGAGCCCTTGAGCGGTCCGCCGTGCCACCTCGGCGCCGTAGTCCTCTTCGACGAGCGACAGGCTCAGGTCGATCCCGGCCACCACGCCGGCCGAACTGTAGACGTCACCGTCGCGAACGTAGATCGCGTCGGAGTCCACCCGGACCGCGGGGAAGCGGTGCGCCAGGTCGGCGGTGAACTTCCAATGCGTCGTCGCCGACCGGCCGTCCAGTAGCCCGGCCTGGGCGAGCACAAACGAACCGGTGCACACCGACGCGAGGCGGCGGGTGCGTCCGGCGAGGTCGGATACGGCGGCGATCAACTCCGGTGTCACGAACAACGGCGGCGCGATCTCGCTGCCGGCGATCATCACGGTGTCGAACCGGCCCGAGCCGTTCACCGGATCGGTGCTGACCCGCACCCCCACCGACGTCGCCACATCACCGCCCGAGGGAGACATGATGACGACCTCGTAGTCGCCGCCGAACTGGTTGGCCTCGACGAACACCTCCGCGGGCCCGGTGAAGTCGAGCATCTTCACGCCGTCGAACACGACGATCCCGATCCGGCGGCGGGCGCCGGAGCGCACGATCTGCATGTCCACAATTTATGCCCTCACCGATGGCGGTGCGGGAGAGAACCGACTCGCTAGGGTGAGGTCATGAGTGTCGACACCATGGCCGATCGGCAGGTCACGATCGTCGAGGTCGCGCCGCGCGACGGTCTGCAGAACGAAAAGGTGTCGTTGTCGACCGACCAGAAGCTCGAACTCGTGGGTCGCGCGGTGGGGTTCGGCGCACGCAACGTCGAGGTCACCAGCTTCGTCCACCCCAAGAAGGTGCCGGCTATGGCCGACGCCGAGGACGTGGTGCGCGGGCTGCCGGACGTCGACGGCGTCACCTACAGCGCCCTGGTGCTCAACGAACGTGGGCTCGACCGCGCACTGTCGGCCGGGGTCAGCGAGATCAACGCCGTGGTTCACTGCACCGACACCTTCAGCAACCGCAATCAGGGCACCGACGTCGACGGTGGCGTGGCCATCTGGCATCGGATCGCGCGGACGGCGCGCGACGCCGGCGTGACCGCGAACCTGACGATCGCGGTGGCGTTCGGCTGCCCGTTCGAGGGCGAGGTGTCCGTCGACCGGCTGCGGTCTGTGCTCGAAGGGGTCATGGTGGAGCCGCCCACCGAGCTGTCCCTCGCCGACACCATCGGTGTCGCGGTTCCGGCCGACGTCCGCGAACGCTTCGCCGTCGCGGCCGCGCTGATTCCGTCGGGAGTTGCGCTGCGCGCGCACTTCCACGACACGCGTGCGTGTGGGATCGGCAACGCCCTGGCCGCGGTCGAGTCGGGAGTCACCGTGCTCGACGCCAGCCTCGGCGGCATCGGCGGCTGCCCGTTCGCCCCGAACGCGACCGGAAACATCGCCACCGACGACCTTGCCTATGCCCTCGATCGCACCGGTGTCGGGCACGGGTTGGACACCGACCGGCTCCGCGAGGCGGGCCACTGGCTCGAGGACCTTTTCGGCCGGCGGTTGCCGTCGTCGGTGTTGCACGCGGGTGGTTTTCCGGAGCCGTCGGTCGTCGGCTGAGCCCCGACCCGCCCCGTCCCCGTTCCTCCCCCGGGTCTCGCTTCCTCCCCCTGCTGCAGCCGGCGGATGAAGCGAGACCTGGGGGACGAACTACGTTGGGGTACAGAATGCTCAGTGGAGCAGCTTCTTCTGTACCTTGCCCATCGCATTGCGGGGGAGGGCGTCGACGAAGCGGATCTCCCGGGGGCGCTTGTGGTGTGACAGTTCGGTGGTGACGTGTTCGATCAATTCGGTCTCGGACGTGCTGCCGCCGACGACGTAGGCGACGATCCGTTGGCCGAGGTCGTCGTCGGGCACGCCGATCACCGCGACCTCGTCGACGGCCGGATGGCCGAGGAGGACGGTCTCGATCTCGCCCGCGCCGATGCGGTAGCCGCCGGACTTGATCAGGTCGGTCGCGCGACGTCCGACGATGCGGTGCATCCCGTCGGGATCGATGACGGCGACGTCGCCGGTGGCGAAAAATCCGTCGGTGAGCCATGATTCAGCCGACTTCTCGGGTTGGTTCAGGTAACCCGACGCCATCATCGGGCCACGCACGTGCAGATCGCCGACCGTCTCGCCGTCGTGCGGGAGGTCGGTGTCGCCCTCGCGGATACGGGTTTCGACGCCGCGCAGCGGGAGGCCGACCCAACCCGGCCGACGCTCACCGTCGGCGCGGGTGCTGACCGTGATCATCGTCTCGGTCATGCCATAGCGTTCGACGATCTCGTGGCCGGTCAGGGAACGGATGCTCTCGAAGACCGGAACCGGTAGCGGCGCGCTACCGGACACCAGCAGCCGTGCCGATGACAGGCGTTGCGCGGACGCGGAATCGGCGGCCATCCGCGTCCACACCGTCGGAACACCGAAATACATTGTCGCACCACGATCCATTGCGGCGGCATAGTTCTCCGGAGTCGGCCGCACCGTGTGAACCAGGCGACCCCCGCGACGCAGCGGCCCCAACACCCCGAGGATCAGTCCGTGTACATGGAACAGCGGAAGGCCATGTGCCAGAGTGTCGTCGGCAGTCCATTGCCACGCGTCGGCGAGTGCGTCGAGCCCGGCGGCGATGGCCCGCCGCGTGATCGGTACCCCCTTGGGCAGGCCGGTGGTACCGGATGTGTAGAGGATCAACGCGGTCGATGACTCCGGCGGCTCCGGATGCCGATGCCACGAGCGGGCGTAGCGGCGCACCGGGATCACCGGCAGCGTCGGCTCGTCCGGCGCGGCGCCGAGCCACGCCTGTGCCCCAGAGTCGGACAGGATGTGCTCGAGTTCGCGGGCCCCGGAATCCGGCGGAACGGGCACGGCGGCAACACCGGCGATGAGGCATCCCACCAGTGCCAGCACCGTGTCGGTGCTCGGCCGCGCGAGGACGGCGAGAGTGTGCGCACCCCCGATCCGCTCGGCCACCGCCGTCGCCGCGCCGACGAGATCTTCGCGGGAGAGTCGGTCGTCGCCGATGGTGATGGCGTCGGCGAGGTCGGGTGCGGCGGGGGTCAGCGTCGGGAACAGCACTCCACTACCTTCCCATTGATCGATTCGTGCCCGAGCGTGCCCGGCTGATAATCTGGTGGCCACGTTCACGCGATGCTGTAACTCGCTAGTTGAACCAGAGGCCGGGGCGATTACAGAAACCCCCCGGTCTTGTCCAAAACATTCAGGCCGAAAGTCCCTCCCGCTCGGAATCGTGCGCAGTTAGGGTGCCCTACATGGCTCGCTCGTTTCGGTTCCTGGTCCTGCTCATGGCTGCCTGCACGGCAGTCGTGGCATCGGCGACACTGTCGGCGTCGGCTTCCGCGGCGCCGACATTCCGGCCGCATATCGACGTCTTTCTCGCCGACGGCGTCACGCCGCTCGGCGACACGACCGTCCACCCGGGTGACGAACTCGTGGTCAGGGGCCGAGGATTCGATCCGAACGCGAATCGGGATGGACTGCCGCTGCCGGTCCCGCCCGGTGTGCCGCACGGGACGTTCATCGCCTTCGGCGCGTTCGCCCCGGACTGGAAACCGTCGGCCGGTGCCCCGGAATCCGCGCGTGCCACCGATCGACTCGGTGTCCAGTGGGCATTGTCGGCGGACGCGTTGGCGCAGGTGCCCGACGTGCCATTCGACATGCGACGCACCATCCGTCAGCAGTGGGTGCCGCTCGAACGCGACGGCGCCTTCACCGCTCGCCTACAGGCCGGCACCCCTGCCGACATCCCGGCGGGTGCGCGCTACGGCGTCTACACCTACGGCGCCGCCGGGGCTACCAACGCCGCACAGGAACTGTCGGTACCGGTCGACTATTCGGCCGAGCCCGGCCCGAACACTCCCGTGCCCGCGCCCCGCAACCTGCTCTGGGGCTACTCGCCCGGCTTCCATCGGACGATCACCGACGATGTGCAGGGCGGCATCTACGGCACCGACGGTGCCGACATCGACGACGCCGGGCGGATGACGTTCGATCTCGTCGACGAGTCGGTCACCGCTGGCAGCGGTGTGTTGCGGTACCGCGGAACCGTCGTCGCATTCAGCCGCTTCCACCTCGCCGAGATCGCGCTCGCCGACCCGGTGATCCGCGTCGTCGACGGGCAGGGCGTGCTGAGTATGCGAACGTCCACCACGAACATGAACGGCACCGACGCGATGCGCCGTGTCGACATCGCCGACGTCGACCTACGGCAGATCGGCAGCGGCCGCGACGTTCTGGGCGCACAGGTCAGGTTCCGGCCCGGTATTGGTCCCGAAGCGCTCGCGGTGCTGTCCCTCGGGCCGGCTGCGCCGATGGACCTGCGGTTTCCGGTGAACTGACGGCGAGCTCGCACACACTTACGTGTCGCGCACCCGCCGGCCGATCAGCTCCGCCAGCTCCGTCGGGTGGGTCTCGGGCAGCCAATGGCCGCCGTCCAACTCCGCGAGTTCGACGTCGTCGACGACGCGCGACGTGCGCTCGGTGACGGACGGACTGAAGAACGGATCCTCCCGTCCCCAGATGTACATGGTGGGAGGCATCGAGGCGTCAGCCGGAGGAGCGGGACGGACCGGCCGGCGAACCTGCTCGACCAGCATCTGTCGGTACCAGTTGAGGGCGCCGGTTGCGACGCCATCGGTATTCATCAAGTTCTGATAGTGCCGCGCCCGGTCGACCGGAAGACCCGTCTTCGCCAGAAAGCGTGCGACGCCGTGCCGCATGACGAGTTCCGGCACCACGGGCAGCGCTATCGCGCCCATGTACCAACTGCGCAGGAGCTGTCCGCTGTGCAACCATCCCCATGCCAGTGCGGCCGGATGCGGCGTCGACACGACCACCGCCGACCGCATTCGGTGCGGATGAGTCCTCCGCATCGTCCAGACCAGAGATCCGCCCCAGTCGTGGCCGACGACGTGCGCGTCGTCGAGTGCCGCCGAATCCAGAAGAGCGATCACATCCCCGACGAGACGGTGAATCCCGTATGCGGACCGCTCGGGCGGGCACGCGCCGGGCGAGTAACCGCGGAGGTCCGGCACGAGCACGCGGTGCCCGGCCTCGGCGAGGAGGCCGGCCGTCGCGGCCCACGATGTCGAATCCTGGGGGAAGCCGTGCAGGAGGACGATCGGCTCGCCGGTGTCCGGGCCGTGGACGGTGACCGGGAACGTCAATCCGTCCGAGGTGAATGTGCGCACGGTCCTCCACGTTTCGTCGAGCACGGCCGACGGCTCACGCCGCCAACTGCACCGCTGCCCACTCGGCGAACGACTGCCATCGGACGTCGGGGAAGCGGCTGTGCAACGCCGGGATGTCGACGCTATAGCCCTCGCGGCCGAGGAACCCGAACATCGCACTCATGTCCGGTGACGAGATACGTTCGGGGTCAAAGCTTTCGGCGTGCACGTCCTTGGCGAGGAGTGACGACAGGGTGGCGGCCATCTGATCGGGGGTCACCGCGTCGGATGCGACGTCGATCCGCTCGCCCGCGAATGTGGCTGGGTCCTTGAACAGCTCGACGACAAAGCGCCCCAGATCTCGCCGCGACAACTGCTGCAGCGTTTTGTCGGCGGGCATCGCGATCGGCATCACGCCCGCCGACAGGGCGTCGGCGCCGCCGAGCAGGTTGTCGTAGAAGTACGTCGGCCCGACGACGGTGTGCGGGATGCCGCTGTCGGCCAGGGCCTGCTCGACGCGGTACTTGCTCTCGAAATGAGGCACGCCGGTGCCGCGGTCGGCGCTGGCCACCGATGAGAACACCAGGTAGGGGACGTGTGCGAGACGGGCGGCGTCGAGGATCGCGGCGCCCTGGGTCAGTTCCGCCTCGACGCCGGTCTCGAACGGCGTCGTGAACGCGAAGAGTCCCGACGCCTGCACGAATGCGTCGACCAATCCCTCACCGGAAGCCATGTCGGCGACGACCAGCTCGACACCTCGGGTCGCGAGCTCTTCCGCGCGTTTGGAGTTCCGATCACGCACCACGGCGCGGACGGGAAGGTCCGCCTCGAGGAGTTCGGCGACGACGGCGCCGCCCTGACCACCGGTCGCGCCCAGCACTACGTAGGTCATGAACCCAAACTACTCGGCCACTGACGACGAATCCGTGGAGCTCTCGAGGGAGAGCATCCACGGATCGTGTGGCGGAGGATAGGGGATTCGAACCCCTGAGGGCTGTTAACCCAACCCGCGTTCCAGGCGAGCGCCATAGGCCACTAGGCGAATCCTCCAACTCGAGATGGTAGCGGTCGAGGGCCGCTCAACCCAAAATGGGCGGTGTCGACCACAACGACCCCACCTGTGTCCAGCGACCCTCCGCGCGACAGAGGTCTGCGGCGACGGGTGAGGTTTCTGCGATCGGCAGTGCTGTGGCGCCCGCCGCCGACCGGTTTGTCGGGTGACGGGACGCTGCGGTTACACTGGTCGGCGGATCCCGCGCGGCGTGCATCCTGTGAACTCCCCCAGGGCCGGAAGGCAGCAAGGGTCAACGGGCTCTCTCGGGTGCGCGGGGTCCCCAGATTTCTCAACCAAACACCTGAGGCGCCGCCCGATCGATGCCGGTGTCACGGAGAGGTCCCCGCGTTGAATTACCACTCGATGAGTGCCGACCAACTTCGCGAAACCCAGTCCGACCTGCGAAAGCTGTACGACGCCCTGTGCGCGGCCGGACTGCAACTCGACCTCACCCGCGGCAAGCCGGCGCCCGAGCAACTCGACCTGTCGAACGCGCTCCTGTCGCTGCCCGGCGACGACTACCGCGACTCGGCCGGCACCGACACCCGCAACTACGGCGGCATCGTCGGACTGCCCGAGATCCGGCAGATCTTCGGCGAGCTGCTCGCCGTCGACCCGGCCAATCTCATCGCGTTCGGCAACTCCAGCCTCGAGCTGATGCACGACCTCACGGTGTTCGCCCTGCTCAGCGGCACCGTCGACTCGGCCAAGCCGTGGAACGCGGATCCCATCAAGTTCCTCTGCCCGGCCCCCGGCTACGACCGCCACTTCTCGATCACCGAGACCTATGGCATCGAGATGATCCCGGTGCCGATGCTGCCCACCGGGCCCGACGTGGACGCGTGCGCCGCGCTCACCGCGAAGGACCCGTCCATCAAGGGCATGTGGGCGGTGCCGACCTACTCCAACCCCACCGGCGTCACCTTCACCGAAGAGGTCACCCGCGGTCTGCTGGAGATGCCCGCCGCCGACGATTTCCGCATCTACTGGGACAACGCTTACGCGGTGCACACGCTGGTCGACGAGGCGCCGACCCCGCTGCCCGTCCTGGAGATGGCGGCTGCCGCGGGCAACCCGAACCGGGTGTTCGTGCTCGGCTCGACGTCGAAGATCACCTTCGCCGGTGCCGGCGTCTCGTTCTTCGGGTCGTCGACGGAGAACCTCGACTGGTTCAAACGGCACCTCTCGTTCAAGACCATCGGACCCGACAAGATCAACCAGCTGCGCCACGTGAAGTTCTTCGGCGACGCCGACGGCGTGCGCGCGCACATGGCCAAGCACCGCGAGATCCTCGCCCCCAAGTTCCGCCTGGTCCTCGACATCCTCGACGACCGGCTCGGCGACTCCAAGGTCGCCGCGTGGTCGCAGCCGGAAGGCGGCTACTTCATCAGCCTCGACGTCATCGACGGCACCGCGCGGCGGGTCATCGAGCTGGCGAAAGAAGCGGGCATCGCACTGACCGCCGCAGGGTCCACCTACCCGTACAAGAACGATCCGCTCGATCGCAACATCCGGCTGGCTCCCACCTTCCCGACCACCGACGACCTCCGCACGGCCATGGACGGGGTCGCGACCTGCGTGCTGCTGGCCGCATCGGAGACGTTGCTCGGATCCCGCGAATCCTGACCCGGCGGATCATGACGGCACCGCGATGCACGTGAAGACCAGCGAGGAGTGAAGCACCACCGGCCGACATTGATCGCCGTCGGCTCCGTGCTCATCGGTCTTCTCGCGCTGTGGCTGCAGGACGTGATCGTCCCGTACAGCACCCCGTTCTGGGGGCTGTTCGACAACCAACTCGACCTCGACGTGTACCTGTCGGGTGCGCAGACCGTCCTCGACGGCGACAGCCTCTACGACGCCAAGCTGCTCGGTCAGATGGACTACACCTACGCGCCGATCTCGATCCTGCTGTTCACGCCCTTCACCTGGGTGTCGTTCGAGACCGCACGGATCATCTGGTCGGCGGGCATCTTCGTCGCCCTCTACCTGGTCATCATGCTCAGCTTCAAGAGCCTCGGTCGGGTTGCGTCGTGGCCGCTGCGGGTGATCGCGCTGTCGCTGGTCGCCGTCGTCCTGCTGTTCGAACCGGTACGCACCACCGTCTGGTACGGGCAGATCAACGTGTTCCTGATGCTGATCATCGTCGCCGACCTCACCCGGCCCGACGGTGCTCGACTGCGCGGGGTGGGCACCGGGATCACCGCGGGCATCAAGCTGACGCCACTGATCTTCCTGGTCTACCTGGCGCTGCTGCGGCAATGGCGGTCCTTCGTCGGAGTCCTCGGCGGGTTCCTGGCGACGATGATCATCGGCTTTGCGGTGCTGCCGAGGGAGTCGTGGGCGTACTGGACGGGCACGTTGTTCGATTCCGACCGGGTCGGCGCCCCACAGACGCCCGGTAACCAGTCGGTACGCGGGCTGCTCGCCAACCTGTTGAACTCCGACGACCCGAACACACTGCTCTGGCTGGCGCTCGCACTCGGATCGGTGGCCATCGGCATGTACGCCGCCGTGCTGGCGCACCGGCACGGCCAGGAACTCCTCGCGGTCACCATCGTGGGGATGACCGCGTGCGCCGTCTCGCCGATGTCGTGGGGACACCACTGGGTGTGGTTCGTGCCCCTCGCCGTGATCGGACTCCATCTGCTGAGCACGCCGGGCCGCGGCGTCCTCCGATACGGACTCATCGCCGCCGGTCTGATCGCGTTGTTCCTGATCGCGCTGTCGTGGCGCACGTACCTGGCGTATCCGTTCTGGTTCGTGAACCGGACGGTGACCGAGGGCTATCTGGTCGGGCTGTTCTTCAAACACGGCATCGAGTGGCTGCAATGGTTCACCTATTACCCGTACAACGTGATCTTCCTGGGGACGTCGATCGCGACGATCGTTGTGCTGCGAGGCGATCACGAACGAGAAACAAGCGGATCGAGCGGGTCGCCCGAAGCGGGATCGGCGCGGCACACTCGGTGAGGGGACGGCGTGCGGGGGAGTGAGGAGCACCGCACATGGGACGTCGCAGCGTGGCGGTGGCCCTGACGACGGCGGCTGTCGCGGTGGGTGTGTCGACCGGCGCGGCCGCGCCTGCCCAGGCCGCGGTGCGGACGCAGCCCGTCGGCCAGAACTGCTGGGGGCTCAGTCCGCACTTCGTGGACATCCCACTCAACGGGGGCGCGACGGTCCGTACCGACCCGCGACGACCCGGATCGTTCAGTATCTGGGGTGTGGGCAAAAGCTTCTTCTCGTACACCACCGACACGTGGGTGACCGTGCTGCATTTCCCGACCGGCCACACCGAGACCTTCCATCGGCGCTGGCAGCCGAGCCTCGACGATCTCCCCGGCTACCGCATCGACGACCTTCGTGCCAGCGGCCCGATCCGCGTCACGATGCGCTCGGTGACCCGTGGTCCGGTCCCGCGTCCACCGCTGATCTGCAGCGGAACTGCGGTCGCCTGAGCCTGTGGGGGAGCACGCCCGGGTGTCGGCGACCGCCGGTACTCTCGACGCGTGGCTCTGTATCGCACCTATCGCCCGGCCTCCTTCGCCGAAGTCGTGGGTCAGGAGCACGTCACCGAACCGTTGAGCCGGGCGCTCGACGCCGGGCGCATCAACCACGCGTACCTCTTCTCCGGGCCGCGCGGGTGCGGCAAGACGTCGTCGGCGCGGATCCTGGCCCGGTCGCTCAACTGTGTGCACGGCCCGACGTCGACGCCCTGCGGCGAATGCGACTCCTGTGTGGCGCTGGCTCCCGGCGGACCGGGCAACCTCGACGTGATCGAGCTCGACGCGGCCAGCCACGGCGGCGTCGACGACACCCGCGAACTCCGTGACCGCGCCTTCTACGCCCCGTCCGAGTCGCGCTATCGCGTGTTCATCGTCGACGAGGCGCACATGGTCACCAATGCGGGCTTCAACGCGCTGCTGAAGATCGTCGAAGAACCGCCCGAGCACCTGATCTTCGTGTTCGCGACCACCGAACCCGAGAAAGTGCTGCCGACGATCCGTTCGCGGACTCACCACTATCCGTTCCGGCTGCTCGCACCGCCGGTGATGCGTGGCCTGCTGGAGCGGATCTGCGCCCGCGAGAATGTGGTTGTCGCGCAGGATGTCTACCCGCTGGTGATCCGGGCAGGCGGCGGATCGCCCCGCGACTCGCTGAGTATCCTCGACCAGCTGCTCGCCGGTGCCGGCTCCGACGGCGTCACCTACGATCGTGCCCTCGCCCTGCTCGGTGTCACCGACATCGCGCTGATCGACGAGGCGATCGACGCGCTCGCCGAGGCCGACGGCTCGCAGCTGTTCGGCACGGTGGAGAAGGTCGTCGACGCCGGCCACGATCCCCGCCGATTCGCCGTGGACCTGCTCGAACGGCTCCGGGATCTCATTCTGTTGCAAGCTGTTCCGGACGCTGCCGACCGCGGCCTGGTGGAGGCGCCGGGGGATCAGCTCGGCCGGATGCAGCGGCAGATCGAGATGCTCGGCCCGGCGTCGCTGACCCGCTTCGCCGAGACGGTGCACGCTGCGCTGGGGGAGATGCGGGGCACCACGTCGCCGCGGTTGCTGCTCGAGGTGATGTGTGCCCGGATGTTGCTGCCCGCGGCCTCCGGCGAGGACATCGCCCTGCTGCAGCGGGTGGAGCGACTCGAATCCGGAATCGCCGGCCCCGGTGGGGCTTCCGGCCCGGCCACCGCGGGTGGTCCGGCAGGCGGGGGCTCCGAACCGGAGCCGGCCCCGAAGTATGTGCGTCCGTCGCAACGCAAGGCGGCCGAAGAAGCGGCGGCGCGGGCTGAACAGGCGGCGCCGGCCGCTCCTGATGCGGCCGCCACCGAAAAGTCTGCCACCGAAACGTCCGCCACCGAAACCCGGCGGCCAGAACCGGAACCCGTCGCCGCGCCCGTCGCGACTCCGGAACCGCCCGCACCGGTCGAATCCGTTGAACCACCACCACCTGTCGCGCCTCCGGAAACGACGGAGAACGACGAGCCGCAGCCCGTCGAACCAGCAGGACCGCCGGCCACGCCGCAGCCTGCGTCGTCGGCGCCCGTGTCCCCACCGCCCGCGGCGCCGCAACCGGCTGCATCCCAACCGATTCCGCCCAATCCCACCAGCCCCCGGCCTCCCGCTCGGCCATCGTCGTCGCCGGTGGACGACGATATCCCATTGCCCGACGAACCTGCCGACGAGGAGATGCCGCCGCCTCCGGACGTCGTCGAACCGGTCGTCGCGGACGCAAAAGATGCTGCTCCGCAACAGGATTCCGGACTGACCGTGGCGGACGTCGAGGCGCGATGGTCGGACATCCGAGCGGCGGCCCGTGGCATCACCCCGGTGCTGGAGGTGATGCTCTCCGGAGCGTCGATCGCGGGTGTTGACGGCACCACCATCGTCTTCGGGCACGCGACCGAAATGCTGGTGGGCCGACTGAGCAACGAGCACGCCGGCAACCTCCGCGCCGCCGTGCAGGAGGTGTTCGGACCATCGGCCGACGCCCGGTGCGTGCACTCCACCGGTCCTGCCGGTGGTGGACAACCTGCTGCGGCGCGGGAACGAGCAGATCGACCGACGTCGCAGCCGGCGCCGAAGCGCCCCACCTACGCGCGGCCGAGCCGAGGCCGAGATCAGTCGGCCGCCCCCGCACCGACACCGGAGTCCGTCCCGGAGCCCGAGGAGCCCGAGCCGCCGCGGGCGGATGAGGAACTGACCGACGCCGAGCGGGACGAGATGGTCGAGGACGCGCGGTCCGGGCCGCCGGAACGACGCCTCGACCCCGACCAGGTGGCTTTGGAATTGCTCAAGTCGGAGTTGGGGGCGCGTCCGCTGGAGTGAGGGCGCGGGGTGGTTTCGATACGCCCTCGCCTAGTGTCCTGCGCCGTTAATTCGTTGAATAAGTCTGCCGATGGAGCCGAGGATGTCTTCGGCGGTTTTGGTCCAGATGAATGGTTTGGGGTTGGCGTTCCATCCGGCGATCCAGTTCTTGATGTC
>NZ_JAZDUE010000028.1:0-37417 GCF_036350515.1 Gordonia prachuapensis
CAAGAACTGGATCGCCGGATGGAACGCCAACCCCAAACCATTCATCTGGACCAAAACCGCCGAAGACATCCTCGGCTCCATCGGCAGACTTATTCAACGAATTAACGGCGCAGGACACTAGCCGAGGGTCCCTCGTTGGTCGAGTAACCCGAGGCGCTAGCCGAGGGTGTATCGAGACTCCAGAGCGCCAAGAGGTCTCGATACGTCCTCGGCTAGCGCCTCGGACTACTCGACCAGCGGTAGGGGGTGGGTCTCGATACGTCCTCGGCTAGCGCCTCGGACTACTCGACCAACGGGGAAGGGAGCGCCTCGGACTACTCGACCAGCGGGTGGAAGGGGTGGGGATGGTCGGCGTAGAAGTCGAGGTGGGCGCGGGCGGCGGCGTCCCAGGTGAGGGAGCGGGCGAGGGCCTGGCCGGCCTCGCGACGAGACGGGTCTGGGGTGCGGGCGGCGAGTAGCTCGTCGGCGAGGGCGTCGACGTCGGCGGCGTAGGTGACCGTGTCTCCCAACACTTCTCGCAGGATCGGCAATTCTCGTGCGACGACGGGGCGTCCGGCGGCGAGGGCCTCCATCGCGGCCAGCCCGAATCCCTCTTTGGTGGACGGGAACGCGAAGACGTCGCAGGCGGCGACCAGCGACGGGAGCGTGTCGTCGGCGACGGGCCCGAGCACGATAGGTTCGACGCCGAGTTCGGCTTGGCGCCGCTCGAATTCAGCCCGGTAGTCGCGGTAGTCGAACAGGGTCTCACCGCCGGCGAATACCAGCGACAGATCCGGTGCCTGCGTACGCATCCGGGCGAATGCCTCGAGCAGATCGATGCTGCCCTTGCGAGGTTCGATGCCGCCGACGGCGAGAACGTACGGGCCGAGCCGTTCGCGCCACTGTCTGCGTAGGTGCGCAGCTCCTAAACCGGCGGCATCGTGAAAGCGTTGGTAGTCAACCCCGTTCGGGATGACGGTGGGTGTGAGTCCCCACCCGGCGCGCACCTCGTCGGCGACGGCGCGGGACACACAGATCCGCGCATAGGGGTCGACGACGGCCTTCTCATGACACTCCACGAGGATCGGCGTGGTGAACTGATCGAGGTGATGGATGGTCCGGATGCAGGTTCCGACGGCGTTGGCGCTGATGCAGTCCTGCGCGTGCACGATGTCGTAGTCGGCGGAGTCGAACACGGTACGCATCGCGGCGATGGACCGGACGATGCGGTCGGTGATCGACTCGTCCGGGAGGTCGGGGAACGGGACAAGGCGTTGGGTGACAGCGGGATCGATTTCTCGGAAGAATCCCGCGTCCCCGCCGCGGGCCAGACTCCACACGGTGACGTCGGCGCCGTGCCGGGCGAGGGCCTCGGCCAGGTTGAGCGTATGCACGACCCCGCCGCGCGGTTTGGTGGAGTAGGTGAGCAGGGCGATACGCATTGTCATCGCCTCGACTGGTAGGTGTCGGTCTTCAGTTCGGCCAGATGGTTGAGGACCCTTCGGGCGCGGGTGATCTCGGCGTAGACGTCCACGTCGGCCTTGGCGAGTCCGCCCTTGGATCGGGTGTTCGCGAGGATGTCGCCGCCCGGCCCGACGACCTTGGCCTGCCCCAGGAACCGCAGCGAACCGGTGACGCCGGTGAGGTTCGACGACACCACGAACACCTGGTTCTCGGCGGCGCGGGCGCAATCGTAGAGGTCGAAGAGCCGGGACTGCCGGTCGGCGGGGAGTCGTGCGGCGCGGTCGGTGACGCTGGCCGGCCACGCGTTGAGCGCGGCGATGATGCGCGCGCCGTCGAGCGCGAGAGTGCGGGCGGATTCGGGAAACGTCTTGTCGTAGTCGATCAACATGCCGAGCTTCCCGACGGGAGTGTCGAAGGCGCAGAACGACTCCCCCGCCGCGTAGGCGAGTGACTCCCCCGCCGGCTGATGCACCTTACGGTGGGTTCCGAGCACTCCGTCACCGGACAGGCACACTGCGGTGTTGTACCGCTTTCCCTCTGCCGCTTCGGTATACCCGATACACACGGTCATCGGGCCGGCCGCGGCCGCGATCGCCGCAAGCTCGGGTCCGTCGGGCTCCAGCGTCGGCGGCAGCTCGTCGGGATCGGGTCGGCGCAGGTCACCGATGTATCCGCCGATCGAGGCATCGGGAAACACCAGCAGATCGACGCCGTCGCGGCGGGCGGCGTCGATGATGCCCACCGCCTTGGACACACCGCGCTCCACGTCTCGTCCGAAGTGCGCCGCGAGGGCGCCGAGCGTGACGGTGGTCATGTCATCGGACTCTACTCACGCGGCACCCAGTCCGGTGACCGTGGACGCGACGGCGACGGTCACCGCGCCGTCCGGCCAGCGCAGCCGCACGCCCGGGTCGGGGGTGAGGCGTCCGCATGGCGCAGCGGTGGTGGGTCCGCGCCCCACGTCAACCGGCTCACGGTCGGCGACCAGCATGGCGTAGCCGGGAAAGCAGGTGAGCCAGTTGCCCATGTCGGCGTCGACCGGACGCGGGACCGACGCGACGTCGAGTTCGGCTCCGGTGCCCGACGCCTCGGCCAGCATGCCGAGCGTGCCGGCGATACCTGCCATGCTGACATCCTTCGCCGCGGCCGGACGCACTCTGCCGACGGTTCCGGCCATGTCGGCGAGCTCGTCGCCTGATCGGAAACTGGTGCTGTCCCATTGCCGTCCGTGGTATCCGGGCCGCCACGCACCGCCGAGATCGGCGATCAGCGACACGGCGTCGCCGGGACGTCCACCGCCCGCTGCCACCGGTTGGTCGGTGCGGCCCAGTGCGGTGACCGACAACGACGCGTGCACGCCGACCTGTGTGTGCCCGCCGAGGACCGGGGTCCGCCACGCCTCGGCGGCCGCGGCGACGCCGCGGATGATGCGGGTGAGGTGCGACCGGGTGGGGGCCGCGACGGCGTCCAGCAATCCGAGGGGTGTGGCGCCCATGGCGGTGAGGTCGTTGATGTTGACCAGGACCGAGCACCACCCGGCCCATTCTGGGTCCCGTTCGACCATCGCGGGGACGATGGCGTCGCATGCCGCGATGACCTGCGAGTCCGGGACGGGCACCCCGTCGTCGCCGCGGAAACCATTGGGTCCGAGGCCACCTGACTGTTGTGTCAAAGGCGCGAGGACGTCGGCGAGCATCGACTTGGTTGCGTCGGCGGTGGCCTGAATGCGGTGAATCGGCCACAGCATCTCGCGGTGCGCGCGCCCGGAAACCGTGGGTCCGCACCCGCGATCCTGCCAGCCGAGTCGCCGGAACATCGGTACGTACCGGTCCTGCACGGTCGCGTCGAATCGCAGGACGCCGTGTGATTCCGCATGCGCGCAGGCAGCACGGACCAGCGCCGCGCCGACACCTGCGGCATTGGCGGAGTCGACCACGACGAGGCGGCTGCCGGACCACCAGCCGATGTCGTCGTCGGTGCGCGGTGCGAGACGGACACCGCCGACCACCGAACCGTCCGGGGCCGTCGCCACCAGCACGACGGTACGGGGATCGTCGTCGGTGTCGTCTCGGTCGGTGCGCGGGAACAGAGCCTGCCGCTCGACGAACTCGGCATGCCGCAGTTGGTGATAAGCCGCAAGTGCAGGGGGCTCATCGGCGATACGAATGATGAAGGGCGCCTGCCTCTTTGTGCGGCTGCCGGACAGTATGGACAGGTCACCCGTACGTGGCACGGCCGGCGCGGGGATCGTGGTGCCGTCGAGCATCGCGTCACCCTCCCACGTTCTGCAGGACACTGCACGCTCCGCATGCAGCGCACCCGGCGCGCTGCTCCGCGCCGGACATGCCGATCAGGTGCAGGTGCGCGGCGACCTCCCGGCTGACCTTCTCCACGATGGCGGCGTCAGGGGCGGAGGCGGCGTCGACATCGACCGCGAGGGTCCCGGCGTGTGGGCGGAACGGCACGATGAACGGGTAGACACCCATGTCGGCGAGTTCCTTGGCACCCGAGATCATCTCGTCGGGATCCTCGCCGAGCCCGACCAGTAGATAGGTCGACACCTGGTTGCGACCGAACACCCGCACCGCCTCGCGCCACGCGGCGCGGTACTCGTCGAGAGGCACCGTGGATTTGCCGGGCATCCAACGGCGGCGGACGTCGTCGTCGAGGGATTCGACGTGGATACCGATGGCGTCGGCGCCGGCGTCACGCAGGTCGGTGATGGTGGCCAGATCCGCCGGCGGTTCGCATTGCACCTGGATCGGCAGGTTTGGCACCGCCGCCTTGACCGCACGGACACAGCGGGCGAGATGTTTGGCACCCCGGTCTGTTCCGGCCGACGTGCCGGTGGTCATGACCATCTGGGTGATGCCGTCGAGGTCGACGGCGGCGCGGGCGACGGCGGCGAGGTCCGTGGGCTTCTTGACCGCGACCGTCGACCCGGATCGCAGGGACTCCTCGATGGAGCAGAATCGGCAGCGCTGGTCTTCGCGGTATCGGATGCAGGTCTGTACGACCGTGGTGGCCAGGACATCGGCGCCGTGCAGTTTGGCGATCTTCTCGAACGGCACGCCGTCGTCGGTGGTGAGGTCGTAGAACCTCGGCCGGGCGATCGACTCGATCTGCAGACCGGCGTCGACACCGTCATACATCACGCGGTGTCCGTCGAATACGAACGGGCTGTTCGGGTTACGCGGGATCGCGGCACTCCGGCCGTCGATCAGCAGATGGCCGTCGTCGGTGGGTCCGGCGCCGCCGGTGCGGTTGACGGGCGGGGTGCCCCGGATGCCGAGGAGGGCGAGGTCCACGCGGGTGGAGACGGTCACGTGCGTGCTCCGTTCACTTGCAGGGATGCCGACGGCTCGTGGCCGCAGCCGATGAGGGCGCGTCGGCGGATCTTTCCCGCGTCGTTGCGGAGGGGGCGGTGGGACAGGCAGATCCGGTCCGGGCGGTCGGCGCCGGTGAGGTGTTGTGCGGCGAAGTGCTTCAGCTCGTCGAGGGTGATGGCGGCATCGGCGATGTCGACGTGAACGGTGATGGACGTCCCGCCGACACCGTTCGACGCTCCGACCGCGACGGCACCACGCACGTCCGGATGCCGCTCGAAGGTCTGCTCGATGTCGGCGGGGTAGACCGGCGTGCCGTGACGGTGGATCGAATCGGCGGCGCGGTCGTGGACGTACAGGTATCCGTCGTCGGTGAGAGACCCGATGTCGCCCAACGTGTCCCAGCCGTCGGCGGTCCGCAGCGTCCGGGCGCCCAGGTAGGTGTAGGTGCTGGTGGTGCCGCGGCGCATCCAGATGGTGCCCGTTCCGGACGCCGTCAGGGCGCCGGGGCCGGCCCCTACGCGGATCTCGGTGCCACCGACCCCCCGGCCGACGGACCCCGGGTGCCGGAGCCACTCGTCACCGCGAATCATGGTGAGACCGTTCGACTCACTGCCGGCGTATACCTCGGTGACTCGATGCGGACCGAGCCACTCGATCAGCGCGTGTTTGTCCGGGACAGGGCACCGGCCCCCGAGATGGAGGACGGATTCCAGCGAGCTCACGTCGTGGCGGTCGCGCACCTCCTGCGGTAGCCGTAGGAGTCGGCGGATGGATGGCGGTGCCAGCACTGCCCAGGTGATCCGATGGCGTTCGACGGCGTCGAGGAAGCGGTGTTCGTCGAACCTCGGCTCGATGACCAGGCGATGTCCTGCGGTGAGCCCGCGGAAGGCGTAGGTGAACGCCGTCGAATGCCACAAAGGAGATGTCACGAGTTGGTTTGCGTGCTGCGGCACGAACGGCGCGATGGGCGCCGCCGGATTGACCAGTGCCGGTGCCGTACTGGCGATCACCTTCGGCCGGCCGGTACTCCCCGACGAGGTCGGCGCCTTCCAGCTGTGCGCCCACCGCTCCGGCATCGGGGCATCGGAGAGCCCCTCGGCTTGCGCTTCGGCGATCCAGGCGACGTCGAACCGGTGCGGGCGGGGGCCGAATGCAGCGCTTGGGCGGCCGAGATCCTCGAGTGCGGCGCGTTCGTCGACGGCGAGATCGGGTGAGAGCGGCATCGGGGTGGCGCCCACCCGCCAGATGGCGACGCACGCGACCACGAACGAGATGTCGTTCGGAAGTGAGACCACCACCCGGTCGTCGCGGCGGACACCACGAGCGTCGAGCAGCCGAGCGACCCGGGTGGCGCGGTTGTCGATCTCCGCGGCCGTCGCGGTGCTGGTGGCGTCGCGGACAATGATCGCGTTCGGCTCGGTGCGGGCCCGGTCCGCGAAGACAGCCGAGATCGGTTGGCGGGTCATGCCATCGCCTACCGCACCGCGGCGAGACGCGGCTGCGTCTGGCCGAGTGTCTCGACGATGGTGTCGGCGATGTGGCGGGCGTCGCGGTCGATGCCCAGGAAGCGGCCCGATCCCCATGTGTGCATCCACGGCAGTCCGACGAAGCTCAGTCCGGGTACCTGGGTGATGCCGCGGGTTTGCATGGGCCGTCCTGCCCCGTCGAAGGCGCTCGCCTCGATCCATCGGTAGTCGGGGCGGAAGCCGATGGCCCAGACGATGCTGGTGATGCCTGCGCCTTGGAGGTCGAGTTCGGTGGGGTCGGTCGGCGGCGACCACACGGCCTCGTAGCGTGACGGCGGTGGTGCGTCGATCCCGTTCCTCTCGATGTGCCGGTCGATGTCGGCGCAGATCGAGTTGTACACCGAGTCGGCTTTGTCGAGGGCGGCGGTCAGTGTGGGTGCGAACCGCAGGGTCGAGTCCTTGCCGTCGACCAGGGTTCCGTAGAGACTCATCCCCTCGGATGCGAACTGGCGCAGGTCGACGTCGCGGCCGCCGTCGCGGCCGGTCACGTAGTGGTTGGTCTTCTCCTGTGCCGCTTTGCCTCCCGGGTACTCCTGGGTGGGGGTGTCGTAGAGCCCCATGTCGGCGAGCCAGGTCATGCAGTCCCGCCCGCGGTAGAAGCGGGCCACTCGTGGCGCGTTGCCGATGGCCAGGTGGACCTGCCGTCCGGCGAGGTGCAGGTCTTCGGCGATCTGCGTTCCCGACTGACCGGACCCGACCACCAGCACCGCACCGTCGGGCAGTTGCTCGGGGTTGAAGTACTGCTCCGAGTGGATCTGGCTGACCGCCGGGTCTATCGATGACGCGTACGGCGGGATGATCGGCAACGGATAGCCGCCGGTGGCGACGACGACCTGATCACAGGTGACGGTGTCGACGCCATCCGAGCCGGTGAGGGTCAGCTCGAAACCGCTGTCGCCGATCTGGCGGAGCCGAGTCACCGTGGTGTGTGACCGGACTGGCGGTGTGAAGGTGTCGAGCCAGCCGTGCAACCATGCGACGACTTCGTCGCGGGTCATGAAACCGTCGGGATCGGGACCGTCGTAGGTGTATCCCGGCAGACGACAGTGCCAGTTGGGGGTGACGAGAGTGAAGTTGTCCCAGCGTGAGTCGGCCCAGGCGTGGGTGGGTGTTGTGGATTCGACGACGAGATGGTCGACGCCGGCGCGTCCGAGGTACCAGCTGACCGAGAGGCCGGCCTGGCCGGCGCCGACGATCACGACGGGGTGATGAGCGTTGGCGCTCATGGTGTCTCCAGTGGGGATGGGGTGGGAAGTGGCGGGTGCATGCGCAGTACCTCGACACGCGCGTCGGCGTCGTAACGTTGTGCGGCACGGGTGATGTCGTCGGCGGTGGCGGCCGCCGAGGTGCAGGCGAATCCGAACTTCGCCCGCACCCGTTCGGCGGCCTCCGCCAGCGCGGTGGTGGCGCGGGTGGTGAAGTCGTCGACGGCGTAGGTGCCGCCGACGTCGAGGTGGTCGTGCATGACGAGGCTCGGCGAATAACATTCCTGCACTTGGCCATCGGGCCACCGCACGGTGACGGTCATCTCAGGCATGGGACAGGTCCCGCCATCCGGCGGTGCCGGTCGCGTCGAGTTCGGTGAGGACCCCGTACGCATCGGGCCGGCGGTCCCGCAGGTGGAACATGCCGGCGCGCATGGCGGTGAAGGTGCCCGCGATATCGACGTCGGCGACGGCCATCCCGCTGTCGAGCAGGGTGGTGTCGAGGATGTTGCCGCCGGGATCGACGATCTTGGCGTTGCCGACGTAGCGCAGCGATCCGAAGGTGCCGGCCTGGTTCGAGGCGATCCAGAAGACCTGGTTGTCGAGAGCCCGTGCGGTGTCGAAGAGATTGAACCGATAGGTCCAGCGGTCCTCCTGCAGGTTCTCTGCGGTGGCGGTCCGTGCCGCCGGCCATGCAGAGAGGCTCGCGATGATCTCCGCGCCGTCAAGTGCCATCACCCGTGCGGCCTCGGGAAAGGCCTTGTCGTAACAGATCTGGAGTCCCACACGGCCGACCGGGGTGTCGAACACGCCGTAGTCGGTGCCCGACGAATACGACATGTTCTCCCCCAGCGGCTGATGTACCTTCCGGTAGCTGCCGTAGATCTGGGTGCCGTCGAGGACGGCGGCGGCGTTATAACGGGTCTCGCCATCGTCGGCGAGTTCGCAGAATCCGATCGCGATGACCAGGTCACCGATGATCGATTGCACGCGTGCGATTTCCGGTCCGTCCAAGCTGATGGCCGGGGGCATGGAACGGGTGGTGTTCTTGACGGTGTCGCCGTGGTTGCCGAGCGACGACAGGTAGCCGCCGATGGCCGCCTCCGGGAACACCAGGAAGTCGACGCCGCGTTCGCGGGCCTGCGCCACGTAGTCGGCGATCGTCTCGTAGTTCTGCTCGAGGTCGCGGGTGAAGTTGGCCGCGACCGCAGCGATGGTGGTCATGAGATTGCCTCGCGGTCGGTCACACCATGTAGGTGGAGTTGATGATCGCGCCCTTGCGCGCGTAGTGGATGATGGCGTCCTGCACGTCGAGCGGGTGGGCGGGGATCACGCCTTCGATGAGGTCCTCCTCGCGGCCGCCGTGCAGCGCGAGCCCGAAGCGGCAGCAGAACACGGTGCCACCTTCGGAGATGAAGGTCTCCAGGGAGTCGTTGATGTTCTGCTCGCCCGGGAATCCGGAGTCGCCGGTCTTCGGAAAGCCACGTGTGGCAAGACAATTGATGGCTCCGGGACCGTAGAAGTAGATCGCGGATTCGAATCCCTTGCGCAGGGCGCGGGTGGCCTGCAGGACGGCGACAAAGGAGACCGACGATTCATGGGCGATACCGTGCACCAGGGTGAAGTAGGTTTCGCCGTCCTCGGCCTGATAGTCGGGGAAGATCTTGGTTCCGCCGTAGATGTTCGAGCCCTTCGGCAGCGAGGGGTGCGGGATCTCACCGAGCGACGTGGCGATGTTCTCGGTGATGGTCTCGTCGAAAGAGGACACGTGGTCTCCTAGAATGGGGCGCGACGGGTCGGGCCGTCGACATCAGGATGGAAGTCGAGGCGACGCTGCCTCACAGGAGGATTCGATCCGAGGATCGTGGTGTGTGGCCGTCGGGCGGCTACGACATTCAGTTCACGCCCGATCTATTGCGTGCTGGTTTCCGGGAGAATAATTGCGGAGCGGGTTTCATTAACATGGGCCGCCCCCTTCCGTTGGTCGAGTAACCCGAGGCGCCTTACCTTGTCGTTGGTCGAGTAACCCGAGGCGCCTCAACTTCCGCTTCTTCCTTCCGCTGGTCGAGTAGCCCGAGACGTCTCTTCTTTCGGTGTTCGAGTAGCCGGAGACACACCTTCTCCCGCTGGTCGAGTAACCCGAGGCGCTAGCCGAGGGTGTATCGAGACCTCGCGCGCCGCAGGAGGTCTCGATACGTCCTCGGCTAGCGCCTCGGACTACTCGACCAACGAGAGGGGGGCGCCTCGGACTACTCGACCAACGAAGGGGGGCGCGCCTCGGACTACCCGACCAACGAAGGGGGGCGCGCCTCGGACTACCCGACCAACGAAGGGGGGCGCCTCGGACTACTCGACCAACGAGGGAAGGGTCAGTCGACCAGCGAGAGGGTTTCCGGTTCGGTGACTGAGATAGCCGGAGCGCCTTTGTCTTTCGTACGACCGCGCAGGAACCGCCGCTTCTCCAGCCAGTCGGCGAGCATCCGCTTCTGCTGGAACCGGAGGTCGCCGGCGACGTCACGCAGCGTCACGTCGGGGCGGCGCAGGGCCCTGACGACCGAGCCGGCCAACGTCGTCACCGGCATCATCGAGGCCGGTGGTTGGACGCGGTTGTAGATGTCGGAGAGCACTGCCGCATAGTCGGGTGCTTCCCGCGCCTGGCGGTACAACTCGTATTCCAACGGCGACGGCGGTAGGCCCGACGCGAGGAAGTTGGTCCAGTGGTAGACGTCGATGCAGTCGCGTTCACGCTGGTCGGCCCATGCGGCGGTCGCACGGTCCACCGCAGCGGGGTCGACTCCGGTCCGGGCGCCCAACACCGGTGCGAGCGCTTCGCCGAGCAGCCGGCCGTAGCGCAGTCCGTCGCGGATTCCCTGCGCGGTCACCGGATCCTTGAAATGGCCGGCGTCGCCGGGCAAAGCCCAACCGGGGCCGCTCGAACGCCGGAAGTACGATTCGATGCCGGTGCAGGCACGCACCCGTGACGTGAGTTCGCAGTCGTCGAGTCGTCGTGCCAGCCCGGGCAACGCGGCCACGCCTTCGAGGTACGCGTCGTGAGCCTTACGACCTTTGAACTCCGGCGCCAGTTCCACCGGCGGCTGCAACAGACACAGCAGATCGCCGCCGTCACAGGGGAACGCGGTACCCAGCAACTGACCGACCCGCCATTGGGATGCGATGTGCCGCAGATCGGTTCGCGAGTCCGACCAGTAGGCGTAGAAGCAGACCCGGCCACTCGGTGCGACCAGGGTCGGCGCGTCGGCGCCCACCTGCCGCGCCACGAAACTCTTACGCCCGTCCGCCCCGATCACGATCGGCGCCCGAACGTCGTGGCTATTGCCGTCGTCGTCGGTGTAGCGGATGCCGCCGATTCGTCCGTCGATACGGATGAGGTCGGTGGCCGTGCAACGTTCGCGGATCTCGGCCCCTGCGGAACGTGCAGTCCGGACCAGCGCGTCGTCGAGGTGGGTTCGGCGCACGCACATCGCGAAGTCGATGCCGGCGACCGGCGAATAGGTGGTGCGCCATCCGATGTCGTCGAGGATGGCTTCGGCGAGGGGCATCCGCGGCGCGCCGATGGCCTCGACGGCCGGCAGTGCGCCAAGCGTCTGGATCTCGGCCATCGTCGTCGGCCACAGCAGGTGCGTGGACAAGGTGTCGGACGGGAATCGTGCGGAATCGATCGCGAGCACGTGGAGACCCCGCTCGGCGAGGGCGATCGCGGTGGCCGATCCCGCAATCCGTGCACCGACGATGACCGCGTCGAACTGCTCGACGGCTGAGCCCATCCACGCTCCCTCCGACCGATCCCCGACATGCAGTCCGACACGGTGTCAGAGTTACGTTATGCCTGCACACACGGGGTGTCAAGGGTGGCGTAGCATCGGCCGCATGGGTTCGGTGACCAGATCGCAAGCGGGGCACGCCATGCAGCGCCGGGCGGAGGTGACCGAGCGGGTACTCGGGGCGGTGGAGGATCTGCTCGGCACGGGTGAGCGGTTCACCGAGCTCCCGGTGCAGCGGATCGCCGAACAGTCCGGTCTGTCGCGGACCAACTTCTACCAGTACTTCCCGAACAAGAGTCAGGTGCTGATCCAGGTCGCCGACGTCGCATCCGCAGAGTTCTTCGCCGCCCCGACATCATGGTTCGCCGACGACGCGTCACTCGATGCCGGTGCCGGCGGGGTGGAACGGGCGATCGGCGCGATGGTGGCCGAGTTCCGCAAGCACTGGCCGCTGATGCGGGCGTTGGGTGAGGCCGCGGCCTATGACGCGGAGGTCGCGGAGTTCTGGTTCGGCCGCATTCACCGGTTCATCGACTTCGCGTGCGGGCGGGTGCAGCGGTGGCGCGAGTCGGGGCGGATCGACTCGGCGGTGACCGACGAATCGGTGGCCGCGGTGACCTGGATGGTGGAACGCAGCATCACCCAGCACATTCTCGGTTCGGGTGCCGACGTGACCTCCGACGATCGCGTCGTGGCCGCGCTGTCCCGGACGATCTGGCTGACCATCGCCGCCGAGCCCGGGGTGAGCTGAGCCCGAACTGCCTGATGGTGGTCAGCGCAGATGGTCGATCTCGTTGATGGACAGCACTTGTCGGTATCCGTCGGGCAACGCCAGGACACGGGACACCGACGTGTAGTAGGGCTCGGCGAAGAACATCTTCTCGGCGCCGATGACGTGCGACAGATATGCGTTGATCACACCACCGTGGCACACGACGGCGACGAGGCGGTCTGCCTCGGAAACCAGCGACTCGATTCCCGTCACGACCCGGGCGCGGAACGCGTCGAGGTCGAAGGTGTTGTCGCCGAGCCTCCCCGCGTTCATGTCGCGGAGCAGCGTCGCCCGGTCGGGGTAGGTGTGGGCGATCCCGTAGGTGGTCCAGCCGTGGCTGACCTCGACGAGCCGGTCGTCGAGTTCGATCTCCACCGCGAGCGCCGCGGCGGCCGCGGATGCCGTCGCCACCGCTCGGCGTGAGGAGCTGCTGACCACCGTGTCCACCGTGCCGTAGCGGCCGTCGGCCAGCGCAGCCGCCAGGCGTTTCGCCTGGTCCTCACCCTCCGGGGTGAGTTCCGGGTCGGCGCCCGCCGGATCGGACAACCGTAGGGGCAGGGCATGCCGGATGAGCAGTAGTTCCATGCGACGACTACCGGGCCCGGAAGCCCTCGGCCACCGCGTTGCCCTCGTGCTCCTCCGGGATCAGGTCGCCGGTGCGCGATCGCCAGTCCTCCAACGTCGCCGCGAGCAGGCGACGGGTCTCGGCGTGGGTTGGGTCGTCGGCGAGGTTGGTGCGCTCCCCGGGATCGTCGAGCAGGTCATAGAGCTCGTACCGCGGTCGGGGTGCGTCGGCCGCGGTGTGGTCCACCGCCCGCGCTGACGCACTGTCGGCGATGTCGAGTGGGAGGAGCAGTGTCGGCCGGTCGGTGAAGTTCTCGATGTAGCTGAACTCCTGGGTGCGAACGGCTCGGATCGGGTCGAAGGCGTCATGGTAGGTCTTCTCGGTGAAAACCTCGGTGCGGGCTGGTGTTTCGACCTCGGTGAGGAGCGGCTCGGCGTGCGAGACCCCGTCGATCCGGTCGGGCACCGGCACGGAGAGCAGGTCGAGGATCGTGGGCGTGAGGTCGACTCCGGAGAACAGGTCGTCGTAGGTGTGCGGCAGGACGTTTCGGCGGCGTGGTGGGCGGGCGATCAGCGCGATCCCGGTACCCGTCTCGTACAGCGTCGATTTGGCCCGCGGAAACGCGAGTCCGTGGTCGGTGAAGAAGATGATCCAGGTCGACTCGTCGAGCCCGAGATCGGTGACGACGTCGAGGAGGCGCCCGACCGCAGCGTCGGCACGCGCGATGCTGCCCTGCAGCGCGGCGAGGTCGTCGCGCACGTCCGCGGAGTCGGGCAGGAAGCCGGGGACGGTGACGGTGGCCGGGTCGGCGGGCGGGTACTGATCCGACGGGTAGGGACGATGGGCCTCGAAGAAGCCGGCGGTGAGGAAGAACGGGCGTTCGTCAGAGACGTGGACGTGGTCGGCGAGCCACGCCCCGGCACGTTCGACGACGGGGTCGCACGACGTGTCGGCGACGTCGACGGTGTCGAAACCGAGATCGCCGGGGTCCGCACTCTCGTGCTGCATCCCGAACAGCGCGGTCCGGTAGCCGACATCACCGAGCAGACCAGGCAGAGTTCGGACGCCGTCGCGGTATTCGAAGCCGTGATGCGCGAGCCCGATGAGACCGTTGCTGTGTGGATAGCGGCCGGTGAAGATCGACCCGCGCGCCGGCGAACACAGGGGTGCGGTGGCGTGGGCTGCGGTGAACCGGATTCCGTTCGCGGCGAGCGAGTCGAGATGCGGACTCTCCACGCCGGTGGCGCCGTAGCAGGCGAGATGCCGGCCGACGTCGTGGCAGTGGATCAGGATCACGTTCTCCCGCGGAGCGGCACTGTTCCCGGTGTCGGTGGTGACGCCCAGCGATTGCGCGGTCGACATGGCTCCATCATGCAACGATCCTCCGGTCCGCGCGGTCTGCCGGATTCGCTTGAACTGGACAGCACCCTCCCTTAGCGTTCGAGAGTGATCCACATCACAATCCGACAGTTGGGAAGAATCGATGAGCACCGTCAACACCGTCACCGGCCCGGTCGACTCCGCCGACCTGGGAAGCGTGCTCATCCACGAACACGTCTTCGTCCTCGGCGAGGAGTTCCGCGAGAACTACCAGTACGACTGGGACGAGGAGGAGAAGATCGCCGAGGCGGTTCGGGATCTGCGGGAGTTGAAGGGGCTGGGGGTCGACACCATCCTGGACCCGACCGTGCTCGGGCTTGGTCGGTACATCCCACGAATACAGCGCATCGCCGAGCAGATCGACCTGAACCTCGTCGTCGCGACCGGTCTCTACACCTACAACGACATCCCGTTCCAGTTCCACTACACCGGACCGGGTCTCTTGTTCGACGTCCCCGAGCCTCTCGTCGACTTGTTCGTCCGGGATCTCACCGACCAGATCGCCGACACCGGCGTGAAGGCCGCCTTCCTCAAATGCGCCATCGAGGTCCAGGGCCTCACGCCCGGGGTGGAGCGGGTGATGCGGGCGGTCGGGCAGGCGCATGTGCAGACCGGTGCACCGATCACCGTCCACACGAATCCGGCCACGCAGTCCGGCGTGGTGGCCCAGCAAGTACTCAAGGAAGAAGGAGTCGACCTGACCAAGGTCGTCATCGGGCACTCGGGCGACACCACCGATCTCGACTACCTCATGCAGCTGGCCGACGCCGGATCGATCCTCGGCATGGACCGCTTCGGGCTCGACGTGCTGCTGCCCTTCGAGGACCGCATCAACACCGTCGTCGCGTTGTGTGAACGCGGATACGCCGACCGGATGGGTCTCGCGCACGATGCGTCGTGCTTCATCGACTGGTTCGACCACGACGCCAAGCTGGCCGCTGTGCCCAAGTGGAACTACCGACACATCAGTGAGGACGTGTTGCCGGCGCTGCGGGAACGTGGGGTGAGCGACAAGGACATCGAGTCGATGCTGGTCGACGTCCCGCGGCGCTACTTCGAGTAAAGGCGCAGTCCGTTTCCCACAGAATTGTGAAAACAATGGTTCTCAATTCGAGAATGGATTCCGTTGGCGCAATTGGTCATCCATTAGACGTATTTCCTTCGTGAACCTTGCACGACGGCCATCGCGGCACCGTAGACTCTGGTCAGAACCAAACCCTACGGTGTGGTGTAACGCTTTCAGAACCCACGCCGACAACCCTCATGATGATCGTCGAGACCACGGCGATCCCCGGGTTTCCGACTCCGGTCGGACGTCCATTCCGCTGGAAAGCGGTGTGTGACCTGCTTTGTCGAGGTCGGGACGAGAACCGAAGGGAGGTGTGTCAAGAAATGATCGGAATCTTCTGGGACTTCATCGGTGGATTGTGGGACCTCGCCATGGAAGTGTTCTTCTGAGGCCCTTCGCTCAGCCCACCCAAGCATTCGGACGCTGATTTCAGGTCCCCCCCGATCAGCGCCCGTTCAGTGCTGGGTGGGCTGAGCGTGTGTGAGGAGAGCTATTGTTCGCGCTCCGGCCGAATTCCACCGCGAAGACCGAGCGCATTCACCCACAACCGGGTGGCAGTGAATACCAGCGTTTCCAGATCGTCGGTGTCGGCGACCCCGAACGCCTGGTACGCCATCCGCGACACCATCCCAGACAGCGCGCCCGCCGCGTGCAGCGGATCGAGGTCGGGGTCGGCGCGCCCGGCGTCCTGTAGTTCCTTGATGCTCTTGGCGTTCCGCTCGACGAAGACCTGCCCGCGCTGCAGTCGTTTCGCCCGGAACTCCGGACTGACGCCGACGACCTGTTCGCGCACCATCATCAACCGGGCATTGCGCCGATAGGCCTCGAAGTAGGCCCGGTTGGCGGCCTCGATGGTGGCGATCGGATCCGCCTCACTTCTTCCGGTCTCGCCGTGGTGCAGACCGGGATGCAGCATCTCCTCCTGTGCCGCGGCCAGCACGGCGTCGAGGATGTCCTCCTTGGAGTCGAAATAGGTGTAGAACGACCCGGTCGCGCAGCCGGCCTCGGCGGTGATGTCGGTGAGGCGGGCATCGGTGAACCCGTCCCGTTCGAACACCGTCCGCGCCGCGACGACCAACCCGGCCCGGGTGCGTTCTCCCCGTGCGGTCAGCGGTCGGGTCATCGCGAGATGAGGGTCCGATCCGACGCGCCTGCCTCCTTCGCCGCGGCTGCGGCATCCCGATAGGGACGCAGCTCGCGTCGGGCGATGGCCCGCTTGTGCACCTCGTCCGGGCCGTCGGCGAGCCGCAGCGTCCGGATGTGCGCGTAGGCCATCGCGAGGGGGAAGTCGTCGGTGACGCCGCCGCCGCCGTGTACCTGGATGGCGCGGTCGATGATCTTCAGCGCGATGTTGGGGGCGGCGACCTTGATGGCCGCGATCTCGGTTGCAGCCTCCTTGTTGCCGACCGTGTCCATCATGTGGGCGGCCTTGAGCGTGAGCAGCCGGACCATCTCGATGTCGATGCGGGCCTCGGCGATCCAGTCCTGGATGTTCGAACGCTCGGCGATCGGTTTGCCGAACGTGACGCGGGTGGACGCCCGGGCACACATCAGTTCCAGCGCCCGCTCGGCCACCCCGATGACACGCATGCAGTGATGGATGCGGCCGGGTCCGAGCCGGGCCTGGCTGATCGCGAATCCCTCGCCCTCGCCCTTGAGGACGTCGGCGACGGGCACCCGCACGTCGTCGAAGATCAGTTCGCCGTGGCCTTCCCGGTCGACGTAGCCGAACACGGGGAGGTTGCGGACGATGGTCAGCCCGGGGGCGTCGGTCGGGACCACCATCATCGACTGCTGCCGGTGGATGGGTGCGGACGGATCGGTCTTGCCCATCACGATCAGCACCTTGCAGTCGGGGCGCATCACGTTGGAGGCGAACCACTTTCGTCCGTTGAGCACGTATTCGTCGCCGTCCCGGACCATCGACATCTCGACGTTGGTGGCATCCGAGCTCGCGACGTCGGGCTCGGTCATCGCGAACGCGGAGGCGATCTCGCCGTCGAGCAGGGGCTGGAGGTAGCGCTGCTTGTGCTCGTCGTTGCCGAACAGGGTGAACACCTCGATGTTGCCGGTGTCGGGGGCGTTGCAGTTGAAGACCTCCGAGGCGAAACCGACGCGGCCCATGATCTCGGCGAGCGGCGCGTATTCGAGGTTCGACAGTCCCGGCCCCCATTCGGGATGCGGATGGAAGAGATTCCACAGGCCCGCGTCCTTGGCCTTCTGCTTGAGCTCCAGCAGGATCGGCGGGGTGGCGTGCGGGTTGTCGGACTCGGCCATCTGCTGGGCGTAGACCGACTCGTTCGGATAGATGTGCGCGTCCATGAATTCGAGGAGCTGCGTGCGGTACTTCTCGGCGCGTTCGGACGGGGTGAACAGATCCATCGGGCTCTCCTTGTTGATTGTCGGTCGGTTCCCGCGGTTCACGAGATCAGGCTCTGCTGGTAGCGGCGCATGCCTTTGAGCCATCGGTCGTAGTCGGCGCCCTTGTGCCGGTACATCTCCAGGACTTCCGGGTGGGGGAGGATGAGGAAGCGTTCGTCGTCGATGGCGTCCATGACGACGCCGGCGACCTCGGCGGGTGTCAGCACCCGGCCGGCGGTCTCGACGGCGCGCTGCATGAGGAGTGCTTCGTCGTCGGTGGGGGTGTCGTCGGGCCGGAGAAGTTTCGTGTCCACGCCCATCGGGCACAGGCAGCTCGCCCGCACGCCCCGGTCGCCGTAGGTGACGTTCAACCACTCGGCGAAACCGACCGCGGCATGCTTGGTAACCGAGTACGTGGCCGAGCCGAGTTGGGTGAGTAGTCCGGCCGCCGACGCTGTCGACACGAAGTATCCGCCGCCGCGTTGCACCCACTTCGGTACCAGGCGCCGGGCCGCGCGGATATGACCCATCAGGTTGACGTCGATGACCTGCGACCACTCGTCGTCGGTCGCTGCCAAGCCGGGTGCGCCGCTGATACCGGCGTTGGCGAAGTAGAGGTCGACTGGTCCGAAACGCGACTCAGCGAGTGCGATCGAGCGGTCGATGTGGTCGGGCGAGGCGGCGTCGCCGACGATCGTGGCGATGGAGTCGGGGGCGGTCGTCTCGATCTCGGCGGCCACCGTGTCGAGGCCGTCGGCGACGAGATCGGTGATGACGACCCGCCCGCCGCGGCTGGTGAGTTCGGTTGCGATGGCGGCACCGATGCCGCCGCCCGCGCCGGTCACGATCGCCACGGTGCCATCGAGGTGCATTGCGTCTCCCAGCAGGTTCGTCGTCAGTGACTTGCGGCCGACGGTACTTGAATCCGGGTTCAGGTTCAAGTGAATTCGATGCGCCGTTCTGTCGTCCGACCGAAGTACCCAGACGTCGTCGCGTGGTGTGATCTGAACTACACTTACTCGGGAATTCGCAGATCAGCGGGCCGTTCGCGTGGGTTCGAACCTCGGCCCGCGAAGAAGTGTTGCAACCGGCCGCGTTCGCGACTCCATCAGGTTGACTGCACGGATTGCGACCCAGGGAGACGCGATGTCCGTTCCACTCGAGGCGGGAGGCGCCGGCCACGACGATGCGGCGATCGTCGCGGCGTTGCGGACCGGCGACATGGCCGCGCTCGGCGCCGTCTACGACCGGTACGGTTCGGCGCTGCACACGTTCGCGTACTCGATGGTGCGTAGTCGGGAGCGGGCCGCCGACATCACGCACGACAGTTTCCTGGTGGCCGTCGCACGCATCGGCCAACTCCGCGACCCGAGCCGGCTACGGCCGTGGCTGTACGCGATCGTCAGGTCCGAATGTCTGCGCACCCTGCGCGGTGCGAAACGCGAGACCGCGTTCGAGGACTGGCATGACACCGCAGTGGGGGACGACCCCGACGACGACCTGCACCGTCAGGAGATACGCGAACTCGTGCACGCGGCCCTCGACGGTCTGTCGCCGAAGGACCGCGAGGTCGTCGAACTGAGTCTGCGGCATGATCTCGACAACGCGGAGATCGCCGCCGTGCTGGGTGTGAAGCCCTCACACGTGACCGCGCTGACCTCGCGCAGTCGAAAAGCGTTGGAGCGCAGCCTCGGCACGCTGTTGGTGGCTCGCGCCGGCGGGGACGGCTGCGACGAGCTCACCGAGATCCTCGCGGCATGGGACGGAACGTTCACGCCGTTGTGGCGCAAGCGGATCGCGAAGCATGTCGACAGCTGTGAGGCGTGCAGCGGGGAGCGCCGGCGTCGGTTCACACCGGCCGCCATCCTGGTGGCGCTGCCGATCATCGCCGCGCCGATCATTCTGCGCAACAGGGTGATCGACGATACCGAGCCGGTGTTGGTGGCTTATTCGCAGCAGGCCGGGGAGGCGCAGGCCGCGGCCGCGAATGTATCGGCCATTGCGCCGGAACCGGTGGATGCGAGCGGTGAGCCGGCCGGCCCGGACCTGGTGTCACCGACGTCGATCGACGGCAGGCCCGCATGGGACTACCCGGCCGCGCATCGACGTGGGCATCGTTGGTGGATGTGGGTGACCGCCGCGGTGATCGCCCTGCTGGTGGCCGGGTCCATCGTCGCCGCGGTGGTGATGCAGGCGGAGTCGGAGGTGGAGCCGACGCCCGTCGTCGACGATGCGCCGACCGTGGCGACCACGCCGCGCACTTCGCAGATGCCCTCGGCGACGGCACCGGCGTTTGTGCCGCCACCGGTGAGTCCGGTCGTGCCGGAGCAGGAGGCGCCGACCGAGCCGCCGAGCCCAGAGCGGCCGTCGCTGCCGCAGCGGCCCACGATCCCGCCGGAGCCGTCGGTCGTCGAACCGCGCGTGCCGGTCGAGCCGCCGCCCCCGGTCGAACCGCCGCCTCCCGCCGAGCCTCCGGGCGAATCACCCGTCGATCCGCGACAGGTTCCCGACCCCGACCCCGCGGTGGTGCCGGTCCCCCCGGCGGCCGTCCCTCCGGCCGTCGCGGAGCCCGGCACACCAACGTGCGTGCCTGCGTGCGGCCCGATCATCCGCTGATCACTCAGCCGTCTGAACTGGTCTTTCATCGAAGTTCAGATTTCCTTCGCAGAAAGTGTTGCAGCGTGAGCTGCGGCTGACTCCTACACCCGAAGGCCGAAACACCTCGGCCTCGGACACCACAGGAGCCAGCCATGAACACCACCCTCACCACCACACGACGGATCATCATCGGCGCGGCGATCGCCGCCGCACTGGCCGCACCGGGCGCCGGCGTCGCGTTCGCCGAGAGCCCCGCGGAGGACTTCCAGCCGGGTCTCGGCATCGGCCCGATCACCCCGCCCGTCGGTCCCGAGGACGAGATCGTCCCGCTGCCCGAGCCCGATCCGGAGATCGATGGCTTCCTGCCGCCGGCTGGTGAGGAGGAGCCCGGGTTCGACGGACCGGGCGGCCTACTGCCGCCGGTCGACGAGCCCGGAGGCGGTTGGGACGGCCCGGACGGCTTCGGCTCCAACCCGACCGATCCCGAACCGCCCTGCGAGGAGACCGGTACCTGCCCGACGCCGTGCGAGGAGGGTGAGGACGAGTGCCCGCCGCCGTGCGACGACGAGGTCGAGGAGTGCCCGAAGCCCGACTGCGAGGAGGAAGGCGATTGCACCCCGCCTCCGCCCACGACCACCACACCGCCGGTGACCATCACCGAGGAGAAGCCCGCACCCGTGGTCATCACCACCGACCGGCCCACCTTCGACACCGGCGACGAGAAGTCGGTCGCGCAGGCCGCGCTGCTGGGCGGGGCGATCTCGCTCGTCATCGTCGGCGGCACCGCGGTCGCCGTCGTCCGTCGGCCCAACCGTTGACACCCCACCGCTGAACTGACGGGAGAAAGCAATGCGCACAAGCAGATTCACGTCGGGTGTCGCGGCCCTGCTCGCCCTGGCCGGTGCGGTACTGATGCTCACCGCGTGCGGGGGGACGTCGGAGGAACCGGTGAAGCCGGCGCAGGTGTTGTCCGGCAGCACCGAACCGTCGCAGGCCCGGACCGCTCCGGTCGGCGATCCGGTCCGGCTTGTCGTTCCGTCGGTCCGCGTCGATGCGGCCGTCAAGCCCATCGTCGACGACACCGGGGAGATCGACCCGCCGACCGAACACGACGCGTGGTGGTGGACCGAGCGGGGTAAGCCGGGTTCTGCCGACACCGTCTATCTCGCCGGACACGCGATTCACAACGGCGACGGCGTGTTCGCGCCACTGCAACAAGTGGAGCCGGGCGCGCAGATCCGGCTCGACACCACCACCGGGTCACGCACCTACCGCGTCGACGCGACCGCCACCTACGACAAGTGGAATCTCGATCACTACGACGAGGTCTGGGCCGCCGTCCCGGGTCGGCTGATCCTGGTCACCTGCTTCGTCGAGGACGGGCAGCCCACCGAGGACAACTACATCGTGTACGCGTCGCTGGTGTAGGCGACCACCAGTTCTGGCCGCAGTTGCGGGTTCCGGCTTGGGACCGCAACTGCGGCCAGAAGCTGTAGGTGCGGCCAGAAATGTGTCGGATCTCAGGCCGAGCGCAGATGACCCAGCGTGACCGCCAACGCCGCGCGGCCGCGTGCACAGCGGCTCTTGATGGTTCCCGGGGCGACTCCGAGCCGATCGGCGGCGTCGGCGACGCTGAGGCCTTCGATGTCGACCGCAACGATCGCGGCCCGCTGATGCGCAGGCAACGCGGCCAACGCGCTGGAGATGTCGATGCGGTCGTCGTGATCGATGCCCGACGACGGCGCGGGCATGTCCCCGCTGGGCAGCGGCATCGTCACCCGCCCGCGCCGGCGCAGCCGGTCGAGACCCGCGTTGACGACCAGCCGATGCAACCACGTCCGAACCTGCGCGTCTCCACGGAAACGATGCGCGTTGCGATGGGCACTGAACAGGGCATTCTGCATCGCATCGGCAGCGTCATCAGGATCGCCCGTCGTTCGGCGGGCCACCGCCCACAGATAGCGTTCGTGACGTCGGATCAAGGTGCCGAATGCGCTCCGGTCGCCGGCGACATGCGCAGCCAACAGTTCGCTGTCGGGACGTTCGTCGGAGTCCATCCATCTGGCGGCCGAGCCGAGACGCAGCCTCATCCGGGCCACCTCGTCGACCGACGATGTATAGATCACCACGCTGCCACCTCGCAAAAACATGCCCGATCAAGCCGGCCGAAGATGGGCCGGCCCGTGTCAGGACCCTGTTTCGCGACCGGGCTCGGACATCCGGAGCCGCGGGAACATCCACCTCGAGAGGCGCGCGTTGTGCGGTCGATGCTAGCAGCGGGACGTGACGTCATCTTGCCGGGCGCGCCCCTGTCGCGGCCGAACGGCGTCGAGGGAGGCGTCCGCGACCTGAGTCCGTCCTCGCCGTCTGGAACACTGTGCTGTCGTGACGACAAAGCAGCTCAGCGAACTGCCACACCCTGCCGGGCGCATCCCCGTCCTCGGCGACGTGACCTCGGTCGATCGCCACAAGCCCACCCAGCACGAGACCGAATTGACCCGCGAACTGGGACCGATCTTTCAACGCCTGCTGCTGGGTGAGCGGCTCATCGTGGTCGGCGGCGCGAAACTCGCCAGCCAGACCCTCGACGAACGGAACTGGGGCCGCGCCCTGGTCGGGCCCCTGGCGAAGCTGCGGGAGGTGGCGGGCGCCGGTCTGTTCACCGCCAAGACGAAGGACCCGCTGTGGGGTCAGGCGCGGCGCATCCTCACACCGGGTTTCTCCCAGGCCGCCATGCGGGCTTACCACGACGCGATGTCCAGCGTCGCAGCCGACCTGTCGGCCCAATGGGCGAAGACCCCGACGGTCGATGTCCACCAGGACATGACCGCCGCCACCCTCGAGGTGATCGGCCGAGCCGGGTTCTCCCAACGGATGGGCCTGCTGGGCGACACCGGTCAGGCGGTGACGGGAACCGAGGAGTTCCTCGGGGCGCTCGGCCGCGCGCTGACCTGGGCGAGCGAGTCGACCAACGATCTACCCGTCATCGGGCCGATCCGAGAGATGCTCAGTGCGCCCGGCCGCCACCGCGACGTCGCGACCGCCCGCCGATACGTGGAAACCATCATCGAGGACCGCCAGCGGGCGGGCGATGTCGACACCACCGACCTGCTCGGGCTCATGCTGAGCACTCCCGACCCCGAGACCGGTGCCACCCTGCCGCTGGACAACGTGCGCGATCAGGTGCTGACCTTCCTCGCCGCCGGCCACGAGACCACGGCGGCCCTGATGGAAGTCGCCCTGTACGAACTCGCCGCGAATCCGGACGTGGCCGACGACCTCGCTGCCACCGAACTGGCCGGCGGCCCCGAGTTCAGCTACGACGAGGTCGTCAAACTCCGTCGCGTCAAGGCCTTCATCAACGAATGCCTCCGCCTGTGGCCGCCGGCGCCGGGGTTCTTCCGGGTCGCGCGGACCGACCAGGACCTGGGCGGCTACCGCATACCCGCCGGCCGGGGCGTGTTCGTCCTGTCCCTTGCCGCGCAACGGGATCCGGAGGTGTGGGGCGACGACGCCCACACCTTCCGGGCAGACCGGTTCGTCGGCGAGCGGCTCACCGCCAGCTCGGAGAAGTACTTCGCGCCGTGGGGAACCGGGCCACGCTCCTGCATCGGACGCCAGTTCGCGCTGCACGAGACGACGCTGCTGCTCGGTGCGCTCATCTCGCGGTTCCGGCTGCAGCTGGCCGATCCCGCTGCGGCACTGTCCATGCGGGAACGGGCCACCTTGCGACCGGAGCCGTTCACCATCGTCGCGACTCCCCGGCGGTGACGGGATGCCCTGGTATCTGATCGAGACGTTCTGTCCCGAACCGTCGGCGTCGATCGTGTTCACGGACGGCCACCAGCGAGACTGGGCGTCGCTGCGCACCGTACAGCGCTCCGACGGCATCACCGGTATCGACGAACTCGTCGCACAGGTCCGCGCAACCGGCGATGAACTCGACCAGATCGTCTCCGGCCGGATGGGGCCGCGGCGGGTGGTGATGCGGCCCGTGTTGGGCTTCGAGGGTGACGTCTACGGCATCAAGACCTGGATCGGGCCGGCAGACGAAACCCCCGCTCCAGCACGGGCCATCGCGTCGGTCAATTGGGACGTCGATTCGCTGGTGGCCCGGCACACCCTGGAGTCGTACATGATGTCGTCGATCAGCCCAGATGGGTTCGGCGACACCCGGGATCCCGGCCAGTTCCTGCGCAAGGTGGTGCAGTTCGACGCGCTGAACGAGCTGGCCGAACTGTGCATGAACGACGGTTCGCGTACGCATTTCCAGGGACGTCTGACCGTCTTGCACGACGATTCGCACCTGATGGCGTGGCGCGGAGTCGCCCGCAGCAACGCCGGCCCGGACGGCAAAGAGGTCCGCGGCATGTTCCACGACGTCACCGACACCGAGGAACCGCAGATCGCCCCGCTCGCGGCGCTGAAGCTCGGACACCCCGACGACGGCCCCAGCACGGTCCTGGTGGCCTACCGCACCAGCCCGACGGACCCATCGGATCTGGTTCCGGTCTTGATGTACTGGATCTCACCGCGCCCGCGCTACATCGCGGAATCCGCTGTGGAACACAGCCATTCATCGATCCCCGGAAACCTGGTCAACCCCTCGGACTTCGGGGAGTTCCTCCGGGCACGTGAAGCGTTGATGGCCGGCGACGACGCGATGGAGATCCCGATCGACGTGGAGCTGCTGGGCGCCGACGGGGAATGGGTTCGTGTTCGCCTCACCCTGCGGCGCTATCCCGGAGCAGTGGGAAGTCTGATGCATGTCGCTCGGTTCGAGCGGGTGGGGCAGGGGTAGGTCGGCGCGGGTGCTCGCGTGGTCGGAGTCGATGGAACCGTGCACCCCCTATCATTACGACGAGGTATCCCGAGACCCGATCCCTCCTTGTGGGCGTCAGTGGTGACGACCGGTCAAAGGCCAGGCAGACCCCGCCGTCCCCAACCATTCGAGGTTCCGGCCGGAAACCGGCTAGTCAGATCTGGTACCTATGTGAGTGCAAGATAGTAGTTTAGGCACCCAGAGTGTCCGCAAGGGCTTCCGGACGGTACCCTCGATCCGGCCAGCTTCGTAATAGCCGGAAACGTCTCCGATGTCGTTGTGGTTTCTGCACCTGTTCGCCAAATCGACCGTTCTGCGACACGTTGGCGGACGATTTGCAAAAATCCTCGTCGGGAGCAACCGATGAGCCATCTCGCTAGCACCACACGTTATACGGCTCCGAGATAGGCTGTGTCTCGCGCACGGTCCGGTCCGAAAGGGTGGGCGTAGACCTATGTACGCAAAGCGTTGCGCCGAGCGGCGTAGCGAATCGACCCCAGGTGCACTATCCTCCTCGGTATGGTGCGCCCAAAGCTCGAGGAAGTCTTCACATCTTCGGGTATCCCGAAGCATACTTTCGTAAGACCAGCTGAGTTTAGCGCGCTACAGATTGCGTTGAGAACCCCCGGCCGCTGCGTGGTGATCGAGGGCCCTACCGGAGTGGGGAAGACGACCGCTCTAATAAAGGCGATCGAGGTCGAAATTGATAGAAGTAAGGTGCAGGTCGAGTTTCTCAGCGCAAGGAAGCAAGCGGACCGAGAGCTGCTTGAGACTATCATTGAACTTGACAATATCGGCATCGTCGTAATTGACGATTACCACCGTCTTTCGACAGAGATGCAGCATAGCGTCGCCGACAGAATGAAGGTACTGGCAGACGAAGGTATCACGAGCACCCAGCTAGTCATCTTAGGAATAACCGATGCGGGCAAGTCTCTAATGAGTTTTGGTCGAGACCTCTCTGGTCGCGTAGACATTATTAAATTGGGACGCAACCCTGACAGCAAGGTAGCTAGTCTTGTCGGTGAGGGTTCGGCTGTAATGAATGCGGATCTGCCAATTTCAGAAATCGTAGATGCGTCGAGGGGCAGTTTCCAATTAGCACAGATGTTGTCGTATCGTTGCTGCTTGCTGTCCGACATTCTGGAGCAGACGGAGACCAGACAGGTTCCTTCCGTTCCATTTGAAGTCGTACTAGAGAATGTTGCGGACGGCCTCGCGGAGACCTTCTCTGACACAGCTATTAGGTTTGCCGCAGGCCCACGCTTAAACCCCGAAGGTCGTGCCCCATACCTGCACTTGCTCAGATGGTTGTCAGAGTCTGACGAATGGTCAGTACGACTTACTACCGCGATTGCTACGCATCCAAAAGTCGCATCGAGCGTGTCGGGCGTTGTATATGGGGACCACCTCCTAGATCATATTCGCAGCGACGACGAGTTCGGCCATTTACTTCACTATGATTCCCGGAACAAATTTCTTACCGTTGAAGATCCGCAGTTTTACTTTTACCTGAGGACCCTATTGTGGGATAAGTTTGCCGCACAAGTCGGATTTATTAATATTGAGTTTGACGCGAAATACGACTTTGCCTTGTCGTTTGCGAAGGACCGTAGGCATTCGGCCAAGTACCTCTCTCAAAGGCTCAAGGAGCGGGAGATCAGCGTATTCTACGATGACGACGAGCAGGACCGCATCTTGGCCGCTAATCTTGAAGAGTATCTCGCGCCTATTTACAAGTCTCAGGCTAGCTTCGTTATTTGCTTCTTATCTCCAGATTATCCAAATCGCGTGTGGACTAGATTCGAGAGCAAGCACTTTCATGCCAGATTTGGATCTGAGAATGTGATACCTATAGTCTTCTCCGAGCCCGGCGGACAAGCTCTATTCGACCTCCACAACAATGTCGGTTCTTGGGAAGTTTTGGCTAATCAGCCGCACGAGCCACAGCTAGATGACTTGGCGGACAGCCTCTCTAAGAAACTGGCCGCATTGCGTGCACGGCCGCAGGTGAAGGCTGGCGAATTCTACTGTTCGAGGTGTAATTTGGTACTTGCCAATTCGAGAAAGGCGCCTGATCGCTTCAACATCTGTGAAGAATGTGGCGCATTGATGCGTATTGATTGATTCGGTACAGAAGATCGGTCGCGTGGTACGCGTTTCGCGATCTGCGGGGCAAGATCGGACCAAGAATGGCCATGCTTGGGAGCCGAGAAGATTCGCTACGCAAAGAACTACGCTAGCAGGTTTAGCTTGGCTGGGAGAACCGGAGTACGAGATGGAAAACGCTCAACGGGGCGACCGTTGTTTAGGCGTTCGCCGTTCTTGTCACCCCCCGGAGCTAACCTCAACGAGCCGTGCTTCCGGCAGGACGCCGAAGCCTTGAGAGGAGCCAACGATGGCAACCAAGACTGTGTTCTACTCCTTCCACTACGAGCGCGACGTTCATCGAGTGCAACTCGTCCGACAGATTGGGGCGCTTGAAGGCCAGCCTCTTCTTGGCGCCCAGCAGTGGGAGGCGGTGCGCCGACAGGGCGATCAGGCGATCAAGGATTGGATCCACAAGGAGATGGCCTACAAACGCGCCGTTGTCGTTCTGATTGGTCAGGAGACCGCCTCACGGCCGTGGGTGCTGTACGAGATCGAGAAGGCGTGGGACGACAAGAAGCCCCTCGTCGGTGTGCGCATCCACGGGCTGGCATCGATGAGCTCCGGCGCCGACAGCCGCGGAGCGGACCCGTTCACTAAGGCTTCGGGTGTGTACGGCGTTCCCGTGTTCGACCCGACACAGACGGACTGGCGGGGGCACATCGACACCAAGGCCACCTACGCGAACCTGTCCAACAACCTGGAAAGCTGGGTTGGACAGGCCAAGACTCGACTGCCGTGAGCTCTGAACAGTGCCCGTTCTGCGCCATCGTCGCCGGCGACGATCCAGACGTTCGGGAGGTGTACCGGAACGAGCACGTCGTCGCGTTCTTCCCGACGGAACCCGCCGTCTTGGGCCACGTACTTGTGGTGCCGAGGCGGCACGTGGAAGACATCTGGGGACTGCGACCGGAGGAATCGGCGGAGTTATCGACCGCAGCAGTGTTCGTCTCCTCGGCACTACGCTCCGCGCTCCTGCCGGAGGGACTCAACGTCATCCAGTCTAACGGCGATGCGGCTACCCAGACGGTGCCGCACCTTCACGTGCACCTGGTCCCTCGAAAAGGCGGTGACGCGATTGGACCGATCTGGCCATCCGAGACCGACTACACGGAAGCCAGCAAGGACGACGCGCTTCGTCGCGTGATAGCTGCGGTCCAGTCCACTCCGCCGCCCGCACAACCGGAGTTGTCGCCCGAGGACCGACGCAAGCACCTCGACTACATCCAGGCGGTGGTTACGCGACAGTCCGCTGCGTCGTCGTCTGCGAAAGGATGGCTCCTTCCGGTCACGACAGCAGCCTTCGGTTTCGCTCTAACTCAGCACCTATGGCCACTCGCGCTTCTCGGAATTGTCGCGGTGATCCTCTTCGCGTACCTCGACGCCAACTACCTGCGCAGCGAGAAGGCGTTCCGGAAGCTATACAACACTGTCGCGCGAGCGGAACGCATGGTCCCTCGGTTCACTCTCGATCCGACAGATGCTGACGAGCCGCTGGCGGACGGCACGCCGGAAAGGACGAGGCGGCAGAAGATCAAGCAGTCATATGTCCCGGAGCGGTCTGTCTGGCGGTCATGGTCGATCGCCCCTTTCTACGTCGCGCTGCTGGTACTCGGGGTCGGCGTACTGATCGCCGCAGCCGTCACCCGGCCCCTACCGGCAAATACGCGGGAGAACCTTGATTCCCCGCCGACGACGCAGACCACGGTCACCACCTCTGTACCCATCCCGGCAAGCGTCCCCGTGCCTCCGCGGCCGTAGCGGAGTTACGATCCCTATCCGGGGTCAGCCTTCCCGATGTGACCTGACCTGGCTCAATTTAGTGTCCACCGCGGATTGCGGTGATGACTTGTTGCAGGTCGTCGGGGATGGGGTCGGCGGCGTTGATGGTATGCCAGCCGGCGTTGATGGTTATGGCCCGGTAGCGGCGGGCGGTGGTGACGAACTTCTTGATCGACCAGCCTGATCGGGCTGAACTTCCCCAGTTTGACCTGAGTTGGACCTCCTTAGTGCCTGGCGGTGATGGCGGCGATGATCGTTTCGGCGTCGTCGTCGAGCGGGGTGCGCGCGGTCAGGCCTGACCTGAGTTGGACCTCCTTAGTGCCTGGCGTTGATGACGGCGAGGATCACTTCAGCGTCGTCGTCCAGATGGTTTCGGGCGCGGAGAGGCGCAGGTGGGCGTCGGCGTCAATGGAGGGGCCGCCTTTGGTGTGAACTTGGCGAGGGTCTGGTCAAATTCTTGATCGAATTGCCGGCGGTCTCACTGAGCCGACCAACCCTCATCCCGTCACCGAACGACTCGAACCTGTTCTGCGCCACAATTTTCGGTGCTGATACCTAAGTTTTATCAATTTAGTGCGGTCCCCGGATTGCGGTGAGGACTTCGTGCAGGTCGTTGGGTAGTGGGTCGGCGGCGGTGATGGTGTGCTCGCCGGCTTGGATTTCGATGGTGCGGTAGCGGCGGGCGGTGGTGACGAACTTCTTGATCGACCAGCCGGAGCGTTCTTCGATGACGCGGGTGACCGCGAGCGCGGCGAACACGATGGTCAGGTGCGCGTCGATGGAGTCGCGGGTGCGGTGGAAGATTGGGCGTGCGGCGAGGTCGCTTTTCGACATGCGGAAGCTTTTCTCGATCCGCCACAGCTGGTGGTAGGAGCCGATCACGAATTCCGGTGTCGGAGCGGTGATATTGGTGGCGTAGGCCTTCCATCCGGCCAGCCGACGCGCCTTGGCTTCGAGGTCGCGGTTGACGCTCTTGTCGGCGCCTTTGAGGGTGACAAACCGGTTGCGCTTGACCGACAGAGTGCCGGCCACGACCTTCTCGGCTTTGGCGACTTGCTCGTTGATGCCACGCAGGCTGCGTCGGGCGCGATCGGCACTGTAGGCGTAGTAGACGACCTGGCTGCGGCGGAAGCTGGTCTTGGCATTGGCCGGGTACGGCTGGGTCAGGATCAGTCCGTCCGGAGGGGTCTGATCTGGATTGTCGTTGTGCCACTTGTCAATCAGATAGGGCACGGTGGGGATCTTCTCGCCCAGGATGAACGACAGACCGGCCGCTTCGATGGCCTGTTTTTTCGCTGCCGAGATCATCCCGGCATCAGCGACCACGGTGATGTCATCAAGCTGGTGGGCGGCCATGAAGGCACGCAGCGTGGGCATCATCGTCGCTGTCTCGGCTTTGTTTCCCTCGAACGCTTCAATCTGCAGCGGAAACCCTGAGGCGTCGGTGAGCAGGCCGACGGTGATCTGCGGTTCCAGGCGACGTTCCTTGGAGAAGCCGGGTTCGCGGAACCCGTCGGCCTTGTCGGTCTCGAAATACAGCGTGGTCACGTCGTAGAGCAGCAGGCTTGCCGGTCCCAGCCGCGCATGGGCCGCACACGCCGCGGCCAGCCGTCGACGCCAGTCGGGCTCGGCGTAAACCGGTAGACGCCGATTCAGCGTCGGGTACGACATCGGGTCGATGCCGGCCTCGCCGAGCACCCGCAGCGAGCCGAGTTTGCTGGTCGGTTCGATGATGCGGGCCAGGACCAGATCGCGAAACACCTGATCACCGTCGGCCGCGGTCGCGAACCCCAACTCGTCGTAGACCCCGATCACCGCGTCGCACAGGTGACTCATCCGCGAGGACGTGATCGGCAGCGGACCAGAACCAGCAGCCACGCCCACACCCAGATCGAGCTCTTCCTGCCCGCCGGCGATGCGTTGTGCGGCCACGGCTTTCAACGCAGCTACCGCCGCGGAGTCATGTGCGGATCCGAGATGCTCGATATCGCGCGACCCGCGCCGCGACGAGTGCACGATCTGCACCGCCGTTGCACCCGACGCCGTCTTCACCGTCCGCACATACGCCACATCAGCAGCCTACGAACCCCGAGTTAGTGCGCAAATCCACCACCGAACCCACCCATCGCCGCAGGTCACAAGCTCAACGTTCACCCGCGGCCTTCGCAGTGATAAAAGTCAGGCCTGGCGTTGATGACGGCGAGGATCACTTCAGCGTCGTCGTCCAGATGGTTTCGGGCGCGGAGAGGCGCAGGTGGGCGTCGGCGTCAATGGAGGGGCCGCCTTTGGTGTGAACTTGGCGAGGGTCTGGTCAAATTCTTGATCGAATTGCCGGCGGTTTCACTGAGCCGACCAACCCTCATCCCGTCACCGAACGACTCGAACCTGTTCTGCGCCACAATTTTCGGTGCTGATAGGCGTTGACCGCTCCCACTCTTGCCTTTGGCGACCGCTCTCGACGCCCGGCCCGCCCCAACCTTCCAGGCGTGCGGGGGTCCTGGAACGGTCATGTCCGAGGGATTTAGTGCTCGAAATCCAAAGTCGGAGATCCGCTGACCAGCACTGATGATCCGCCGAGCACCGAAAAATCTGTCAGGAGGTCCAACTCAGGCCTGAGTTGGACCTCCTGACCTGAGATAGCAGGGGGAAGGGTCCTGCTGGAAGGATGTCAGCATGGCCAGGACGCGTCGGTCGTTTACGCCTGAGTTCAAGGCGGAGGCTGCTCGTCGGGTGATCGACGGGGGTCGGCCGGTCACAGATCAGACTAACGGTCTGTCAGCTGCGAGGTCGCTGCTCATGCAGCTGCTCAGCAACATTCGCCGCAAATATCGGATCGGCGTGTATGCGCGCGACGACATCGTCAGCAACCTTGTTCACGTCGATCGGTCCCGCAGGTTCGATCCCTACGCCCTGGTCTGGAAACCCGAAGTCAGTGCGACGGGTGTACACACTCTCGCCGTCATCTCCGTATGCGCTGAGAACGTGGTCGTATACAAGCTGAACCTTCTCGCGGAAGACGTCGATGGTGTAAGGCGTCTCGGGGAGACCCGCGTCGAGCAAACGTCGGATGGTGCTGTTGACGTCGTTCATCACATCGACCTTGCGTCGCCAGTCCTGCACCAGCTTCTCGTGCAGGTGCTCAAGGAGTGTCCTGGCGCTTGCCTGTACCCTCTCCCGTTCCTCGGTTGTCAGCACGGGATTAGGTTTGGTGAGGAGGTCGAAGATCGCTAGTTCTTCCTCGGTCATGTCCTCGCGGACCGCTCGCTCCTCCTCTGCGGTAAGGGTTTTGGAAAGCTCGATCAGGCGGCGCAGGTACTCGTCGATGTTGACGCTGCCTGCGTTGTAGTCCGCGATCAGCTGCTCAATCCGCTCGACCAGTTCGTACCGCGTCGGGTTCCGCAATGCTGCGCCCACGGCTTGCTGCCGAAGGAGCTGAGCCATCCGGTCGGTCTCGGCCCGCTTACGGCGGGCCAGCCTTGCGGCAAGTCCGTCAAAATCGATCTGCGACAGGTCGGTTAACGGGTCGGGTTCGCTTCCTTCGGCCGCCGCGCGGATGACGTACTCCTCGGCGCCGACCGAGCGGTCCAGCAGAGCGTCGACGGCGTCGGCAACGGTTCCGATGTCCGGGGTCGGAGGTTTAGTCACTTCGTGGATGCGCTCCGCAAGAACACGAATCGCCGCAACATTACGCTGCTGCGCAGCGGCTTTCGTGTTCGGAAGGAGTGCCTTAAAGAGTCTCCGTACCTGTCGCGCCTTCACGGTGAAGTCGTTGCGGGTCTGCTCGTCCACCAGAAGGGCCTCTATCGCAGAGTCCCGCTTAGCCACGTGGTCGAAACCCTCAGCATCACGCAGCGCAACCAGATCGACGCCCACGGCCGCGCAGAAGTTGATCAGTTCGGCAACAGCAGCGTCGAGTGCGGCCGCGAGAGCGTCGATGATCTCGATCGGCGATTCGCCCTCTTTGGCCGCTCCATAGACGGCAAGGGCCTTCTCCAGGTTCCGGAAGACGCCGACGTAGTCGACGATCAGGCCGTTGTCCTTCTCCGGAAAGACGCGGTTCGCGCGGGCGATGGTCTGCATGAGGGTGTGGTTCTTCATCGGGCGGTCGAGGTAGATCGTCGACACACTTGGGGCGTCGAAGCCGGTCATCCACATCGCGCACACGAACACCAGCCGAAGCGGATCGCTCGGGTCCTTGAACTTCTCGGCAAGATCCTCGCGGTTCATGCGCTCGCGGTGGGGCCGAATGTCGAGGCCGAGGTCGTCGAGCATCTTCAGCTCATTCTGGCTCTGGGAGACAACGACGGCCATGTCCGTGGTCTCCATCAGCTTGATCCGAGAGGCCAGCCAGGGTCGTTCCAGTTCCGGAAGAGCATCGTGCTGCCGCTTCAGATCGTTGATCTGCTCGTCCCAGGCTTCCTGAACGAGGCCGTACATTCGCACTGCGGCAGCCTTGTCGAGTCCGACGTACATTGCCTTACCGGAGAACCCTCGACCGACGAAATGAGAAACGAGGTCTTTGGCGAGGGTCTTCAATCGTTCAGGGCGAGTCAGAAGTGTGTACTGCTTACCGAATCGGCGTGCCAGTGCTCCCTCTGCGTCTTCGTCGAGCTCCGCTTCCTCCAGCAGCGCATCAAGTTCCTCAGCAAATTCTGCATTGGTGAGTTGTAGCTCAGGGATGCGGTTTTCGTAGTAGAGAGGGACGGTGGCGCCGTCTTCGATGGCGTCGCCGAAGTTGTAGATACTGACGTAGTCGCCGAACTGCAGACGGGTGGCCTGCTCTACCCCAGCGATCAGCGGGGTTCCAGTGAAGCCCATCATCGAAGCGTTCGGGAGTGCTGTTCGCATGTTGAGTGCCAGCGTGTCGTACTGGCTGCGGTGTGCCTCATCGGTGATGACAATGACGTCCGAGCGGTCGGAGAGCACCGGCATCTGCCGTTCACCCTGTGACGGCTGGAACTTCTGAATCAGCGTGAAGACGTAGCGGTGGTCGGCTGCAAGCAGTTCACGCAGATGCGCGATGGAGTCGGCGTGTACTCGTGCTTCGGGCGGAATCGCACCGGCGTCCGCGAACTCCCCATGCAGTTGCGTATCGAGTTCGCTTCGGTCCGTGACCATAACGAAGGTCCACGTGCCGCGCACATGACGCAACACCTTCTGCGTGAACCACAGCATCGATAGGCTCTTGCCCGAACCTTGGGTATGCCAGAAGACCCCGAGGCGCTTGTCTTGCTCGGCGCGGGCCCGGTCGAGATTCTCGATCGCAGCGTTGACGCCCAGGTACTGGTGCGAGCGCGCCGTGATCTTGATGAGCCCGCCAGGACGTTCCATATAGGAAACGAAGTTCTCGAACAAGTCCAGCAGCTTCGTGGGATCGCAAGTACCCTGTAGAGCAGTCTGCAGCGCGATCTCGCTGCGAGCCCCGAAGGCATCGATCACCCTCCAGTCGGAGAAAAAGTCCCAAGGCGCATACGTCGAACCGACTTTCGCCTCACTGCCATTGGACAGCAGGACAAAGCAATTGGGCATGAAGAGCTGTGGGATAGTGTCGCGGTAGTCGGTCAGGTTGTCGTCGTAGGCGGACTTGACCGGCGCATTGGGCTCTTTGAACTCCACCACCACCAACGGCACACCGTTGACAAAGAGAGCGACGTCCAGGCGGCGACTGTGCAACGGACCCTTGACCCACATCTGCTGAACCGCCAGTAGATCGTTGTTCAGCGGGTCTCGCAGGTCAACATAGCGCAGGATCGCAATCTGCTTGTCGCCATTGTCATCTACCCACTCGGCTTGATACCCGTCGCGCAGCAGGTCGTAAACCTCGCGATTGGCGCGCACTCGATCCATCACCAAGCGGTCCTTGGTCAGCGCCTCGATCGCTTCGTCGATCACTAGGTCAGGCACATCTTCGGGGTTGAGCTTGCGCAGCGCAAAGCGTAGGCGATGGGCGAGTATCACATCGTGTTGAGAGTCACGGCCCAAAGTGCCTTGATCCCCAAGGGTTTCGTGGAAAGCATCGACCGGGGTCCAGCCAAGATCATCCAGCAGATCCATGCTGGGCTTCTCGACGTAGTCGTACTCCGGACCCCGTGCCATCATCACGCCACCCGATCTCCCACCAGCGCATCCAGATCTAGTGAGGCTACGTCGATCTGTCCGGTGACCAACTTAGGAAGGAGGCGGTCGCGGAGTGCGGCGAGCCGGCGACTGGATTGGATTAGCGTTCGACGCTCGTCCATCATGGGCACAAAGACTCCAGACGCACGAGCGAGCGTCACTTCATTCGGCACTAGGACGGTGACAAGTTGGAGATGCTTCTTGCCGAGATGAGCCACGGTGGTGCCGACAATCGCGCGGTTCCACTCTTTGATCTGGCCTTCGATTGCGAGCAATAGATGGAGCGCGGATAACCCGAGCTTCGGTCGAAGTCGCGTGACTCGCTGATTTAGCCAAGCGTCTTCACCAGTCCAGACTGTCATGTGGAAATCACCATCCATGCCTATGAGGACGTCATCGTCAAAGACGGCATAGCGCGGATCGGCCACCTCGTCGGTGAATGTCCCCGAGATACCAGAGGGGATATCGCGAATTCGAATCACCTGGAACGGACCAGAATTCGAGAACCGAGGAGACTTGAATGAGCACCCAAAACCGACGTCGGCAGCGTTGAAGAGATTCGCGACCGACCACTCATGGGGTACTGGGCCGAGGGCGGAGTCGACGAGGGGAACGTCTTCATGGCCGGGATACTGGAACTTCACGAACCACTCGCGGTAGATGGCCCGCGCCATCTCCTCCAGCACCTCCACTCGCCGGCGGTTGTTTTCGATTAGGTCATCGATCGAACCCAGGACCTCGGCGATGACGCTCTGGCTGACAAGGTCAGGGAGACGGATTGGCCAGTTAGGCATCGCCCCGACAGGAATGCGGTCCACTGTCGATCCAGACAGAGTGTTCTCTCGAATCGTCGACTGGAAGTCCGGACCGAGATAGGCATACGACAGGTACCGCGGGTTCACCCGCTCAGGGTCGGGTCTGAGCAAGCCCATCCGACGGCCGAGGGCAGCCTGGCAGGAGTGTCCCCAGTACGCTGCATCCCCAAGACGAGTCTCGTACGAGAAGAGCGTGTCTCCCGGCCGTGGCATCACCCGCTTCGTCCACCGGGGCAGATCAACGTCGCTCAAATGCGCTGACTCTGAGAAGTCGAAGCGTCCCTGTTTCAGCGAGGAGATGCTCAGATACCAAGGCCCGTCATCCGTCTTCCGCGGCGTCGCGTGTGGCCCATCGAATACTTGCGCTACGTCTCTGAGCGCCACCGTCGTCCACTCCGTCATGCGTCGAGGACCCCTTGAATGGCCACGTCGACGACGGCCTGTAGGCCCGCAGCCTCATCGCTAAGCCGAGTAAACTCCTCGTACAGTTCTTCGAGCTTGACTTCAAAGTCCTCGTCGTCCTCGGCCACCGCTGCAGAGCCCGTGTACCGACCGGGATTAAGGCTCCATCCCTGGTCCTCAATCTCAGACCGCGTCGCGATCCTGCAGAGTCCGGCGACGTCGACATACTTGCCATCGGGGAAGTTCTCCTTCAGCAGCACGTCGCTGCCGGCAACCGTATCGACGTCTTCGCCTCGGTAGAGCCGAACGATGTTCGCGAGGAACTCAATCTGCTCGGGCATGAAGTCACGGTGGGCGCGGTCGATCTGGCGGTATGTGTGTCGCGCGTCGACGAACAGGACTGTGTCTTCACGCGGCGTACCTCCCTTGGCCTTGTCCAGAAACCACAAGGTCACCGGCAACGTGACGGTGTAGAAAAAGTTGGAGCTGATCGCGACCATCACGTCAACCGCTCCGGATTCGATGATCTGCTTGCGGATCTCCTTCTCGGAGTGCCCTGCGTCACCTGCCGAGTTCGCCATGACAAATCCGGCACGACCCTTCTTCCCGAGCGCGGCGTAGAACTCCTGTATCCACAGGTAGTTGGCGTTGTCGGACTTGGGGATTCCGAACATGAAGCGCTTGTCGCCAGCAAGCTGACCCTTCTTCACTTTGTCGACGTTGAACGGCGGGTTGGCCATGACGTAGTCGAAGGCGCCGACAGCCTTGTGTGGATCTTCGTAATAGCTATTGGCCTGGCGGATATCACCGGAGAGACCATGCAGCGCGAGGTTCATCTTGGCCAACGGGACCGTGTCTTCGGTCTTCTCGGTGCCAAAGACAGATAACTTGCGCGTTGCTGATTCGTGATGACGCTCAATGAATTTCGCGCACTGGACGAACATGCCGCCCGACCCGCAGGCGGGATCGAATACGCGGCCGGCGAAAGGCTCCAGGATTTCTACAATCAGCCGCACGATCGAGTAGGGCGTGAAATACTCACCGCCGCCTTTACCTTCCTGGGCGGCGAAGTTGGAAAGGAAGTCTTCGTAGATGAAGCCAAAGGCGTCGCCTTCGAGCTGCATGGGCAGTGGTGCGAACAAGCGCAGCAGCTCGATCAAAGTCGAGCGTTCGACCTGAGTTGGACCTCCTGACCCGATTTCGGGGCGGCGGCTGGTTATCGGTGCTGGTCAGCGTGTTGGCTGTCTGGAATCTCGAGCACTAAATGTCTCGGATATGGTCGGTTGGTGAGCCCGTATGTC
>NZ_JAZDUE010000029.1:0-21807 GCF_036350515.1 Gordonia prachuapensis
CGTCCACGAGATGCCATAACAATAATCCCTTGCGTGAGAGTATGTTTCATCAATTCTCTCACGTTCCTGATCAGGCAAAAGTCGACACGCCCAATTAATTGGCGCACTAATCTGACAGGACACTAGCGGCTCGCAGGCTACTCAACCATCGGAGGGGCGGCTCGCAGGCTACTCAACCGTCGGGGGGTGAGCGGCTCGCAGGGTACTCAACCATCGGGGGTCGGGGGATCACCGCTCCCCGAGTGGATCCTGTTCCGGCGGTTGGCCGGAACGCACCCCGCGGCTCGCGTCGGCGCGGTCGGGCAGCCAGATCACGAAGGTGCTGCCGACATCGAGTCGACTGTGCAGGACGAGTCTCCCCTCGTGCGACTCGACGATCTGGCGGGCGATCGTCAAGCCCAGACCGGATCCGCGGTGTGAACTCGGGGATATCGAATCATCCACGCGGCGAAAGCGTTCGAACACTCGCTGCTGGTCGGCCTCGGCGATGCCGGGACCCTCGTCCCGGACGGCGATCCACGCCCAGCCCTCGACGCTGCCGGCCGCGATCGTGATGTCCGAACCCTCCGGTGCGAGCCGTAGCGCGTTGCCGAGCAGGTTCGTCAGCGCCCGGGCCAGCGATTCCGGATCGGCATAGATCACCGGGCCGGGGGAGGCGTGGACGGCCAGATCGAGCGAGCGTTCCGTGGCCAACAGGACGTGTTCGGCGGTGACGTCGGTGACGAACTCGTGCAGGTCGACGCGCTCGTCGCCGAACGAGCCGGAACGCCGTCGTGCCGTGGCGAGCAGGTCGTCGAGTAGGCGGCTCATCCGCGTCGTCTGCCGGGACACGATGGCCAGGGCGTCGGCGCGTTCCTGTGGACTCGCGCGGTCGTCGGCGAGGACGGCCTCGACATTGGCCTGGATCACCGCCACCGGATTGCGTAACTCGTGCGAGACGTCGGCGACGAGCGCCCGCTCGGCCCGGAAGGCGGTGTCCAGGCGGTCGAGGAGATTGTCCAGAGTGTCAGCGAGGGTGTGCAATTCGTCGTCGGGGCCGGTGGCGCGGATACGTTGGGACAGGTCGGTGGCCCGCAGGCGGTTGGCGGTGGAGGTGATTGCGTCGATGGGGCGCAGCATCCGGCCCGCGACGAACCATCCCACCAGCAGGCTGATCAGCGAGATCACCGCGAGGGCGATCAACGAGTAGTTGCGCAGCATGTCCAGGGTCGACTGGTTGACGGCCTGCTGAACACTCTCGAGGTCGGCGGCCTGGAACGTCTCGCCGGTCTTGTACATCAGGGTGCCGTCGGACTTGCGTTGGAACTTGCGGACGGTCACCGGGTCGAGCGGGCGGGCGTCGATGCTGTGCTGCAGCGCAAGATACAGCGCGAGCAGGATGAGCCCCGAGATCGCGAAGAGCCACGCCGAGGTGGTCAGCGCCATGCGCACCCGGAGCGTGTGGATCAGCCGCCACGCGGAGCCGACGCCGGCCACCGATCACGAACTCCGCGCCGCGGGAGAGTCCGCGCCACCTGCGGCGCGCAACCGATAGCCGCGCCCGATGGCCGTGTGCAGAACCTGTTCTTCGTCGTCGACGGTCAGTTTGCGACGCAGCGTGCCGACGGTGACCCGGACGGTCTGCGTGAAAGGATCGGCGTGCTCGTCCCAGACGTGTTCGAGGATCTGTTCGGCCGACACCACATGGTCGGGCCTCGACATCAGGAACCGCAGGACCGCGAACTCCTTGAGGGTGAGGTCGACTTCGCGCCGCCCGCGATGGACTAACTGGCGGGCGGTGTCCATGGTGATGTCGCCGACCCGCATCGACGACGAGGCGCCCCGCACCTCACGACGCAACACGGCCCGCAGCCGGGCGGTGAGCTCGGCCAGCGCGAACGGTTTGACGATGTAGTCGTCGGCACCGGCGTCGAGGCCACGGACCCGGTCGGGGAGAGTGCCCAGCGCGGTGAGCATCACGATGCGCATGTCGGGTCCGGAACGACAGTCGGCATGGGCGTCGCGGACGGCACGGGCCAATTCGAAGCCGTCGCCGTCGGGCAGGGTCACGTCGATCAGCGCCACGTCGTACTCGTTGACCGACAGCCGTTCGCGCGCACCGCGGTACGTCAACGACGCATCCACCGCGTAGCCCTCACGTTGCAATGCGATACGGAGCGCGCTGACCAGCCCTTCCTCGTCCTCGACGATCAGCACACGCATACCGCCCCAGCGTAGCGCCGCGCCGGACCTCCGGCCACTGCGCTTTCGGTCCACTTTCGCTCTGTCTTTCACTGGTTTTCGGGGCTGCCTGATGGGGTGATCCCATGACCAACGGAGACGATGAACACCGTTCTGTCCCAGCCGGCCCCGGCGGCCAGGCGCACCTGTCGACGATCACCGCGCCGTCGTCGGGCGCCATCCTGGAGCGAGCGCTGTTCGAGATGAAGCGCGTCGTCGTCGGACAGGACGAGATGCTCGAAAGGCTGCTCGTCGGACTCCTGGCTCGGGGCCACATCCTGCTCGAAGGTGTCCCCGGCATCGCCAAGACCCTGGCGGTGCGGACCGTGGCTGGGGTGGTCGGTGGGACCTTCCGTCGCCTGCAGTTCACCCCGGATCTGATGCCCGCCGACATCGTGGGCACGCGGGTGTGGCGGCCGTCGACCGAGTCGTTCGACATCGAACTCGGTCCGGTGTTCGGCAACCTGGTGCTCGCCGACGAGATCAACCGCGCCCCGGCGAAGGTGCAGTCGGCGCTGCTCGAGGCGATGGCGGAAGGTCAGGTGAGCATCGGCGGGACGACGTTCGACCTGCCCCGCCCGTTCCTCGTGCTGGCGACGCAGAACCCGATCGAGACCGATGGCGTCTATCACCTGCCGGAGGCACAGCGCGACCGGTTCCTCATCAAGGTCGACCTCGGCCATCCCAACGAACTCGACGAGATGGAGATCCTCGCGCGGATGGGCACCCGTCCGCCGCGGGCGTCGCAGATCCTGTCGGTCGACGACGTGCTCGCGTTGCAGGAGACCACCGAGGACGTCTTCGTCCACCACGCCGTCGCCCACTACATCGTGCGGTTGGTGATGGCCACGCGCAGCCCGGGCGCGTACGGGGTTCCGGGCATCGAGCCGATGCTCGAGTACGGCGTCAGCCCGCGCGGCTCGCTCGGCCTGCTGGCTGCCTCGCGCGCGCTCGCCCTGATCCGCGGCCGCGATTACGTCCTGCCCGACGACGTGCGCGACATCGCCGGAGATGTCCTGGCGCATCGTCTCGTGCTGACCTTCGACGCCGTCGCCGACGGCGTCCCACCCCGGTGGGTGGTGGATCAGGTCCTCGCCGGGGTCGCCGCCCCGCAGATCGCCTCCCGCGACGACACCACCGAGGCCGCGTCGTGACCGACAACCCCTTCCGGACGCTCGACCTGGCGGTGCGGCGACGGCTGGACAGCCTCGTCCCGGGTGACCACGACAGCTCCCGGCTCGGTGCGGGTTCCGAACCCGAGGAAGTGGTGCGCTACCAGCCCGGCGACGATGTCCGGAGGATCGACTGGAACATCACTGCCCGCTCGGTCGACATGCACGTCTGGCGTCCGCGCGCCGACAACCAGCTCGACACCTGGGTGCTGCTCGACCTCTCGCCGAGCATGGCGTTCGGCACCGTCACCGGCGAGAAGCGGGACCTGGCCGCGCAGGTGGTCTGGGCGATCGGCGAACTCACCGACGCCCCGGGCAACCGGATGGGTATCGCGACGCTCTCGCCCGACGGCATCAGCTGGGGTCGCCCGGACCGGTCGCGCTTCGCCGCGCACCGCTGCGCGCGACTGCTCGACGCGGTCGACCATCGCGAGGGCACTGCGCCCCCGCTCGCCGACGCGGTCGATGCGTTCGCGCGGCGGTATCGACGAACCGGTCTGCGCATCGTCATCTCCGACTTCATCGACCCCGACGGTCGGCACGAAGAGCCGTTCGATTGGCAGCTACCGCTTCGACATCTGGCGGCGCGGCACGACGTGATCGCCGTCGAGGTGACCGACCCTCGTGAACGCGAACTTCCCGACGTCGGGTCCGTGGTGCTCGCCGACCCCGAATCAGGCCGGCAACGGCACGTGTGGACATCCGATCGTGGGCTCCGCGAGAAGTACGCCGCGGCCGCCATGGAACGCGAGCAGGCCATTCACCGGGGACTGATCGGCACCGGCGCCGAACATCTTCGTGTGGACACCGGTCGCGACTGGCTGCGCGACCTGGCCGCCTTCCTCCGCGGTCGACGCCGCACCGCCCACACCGTCGGCCATCCCGGGCGCAACAGACACAACCGTTGAAGCACACCCGCTGAAGGGCGTCACATGACTTTCCTGTTCCCGTTGGGCCTCCTGGTCCTCGTCCCGGTCGTCGCGCTGGCGGCCGCCTACCTGGTGATGCTGCGTCGGCGGCAGCGCTACGTCGTGCGGTATGCGGCATTGCCGTTGCTGGACAAGGTGATCCCGGAACGCCCGCAGTGGCGACGACATCTTCCGGCGGCGCTGTTGTTGGTTGCGCTGGCGCTGACCGGACTCGCGGTGGCCCGCCCGGAACTTCCGGTGCGGGTGCCGTATGAACGCGCCACGATCGTCGTCGCGATCGACACCTCGGAGTCGATGCGGGCACAGGACGTCGAACCGGATCGGATGACGGCTGCGCTCGACGCGGCGGGGGAGTTCATCGAGCAGCTGCCCAACACGTTCAACGTCGGGGTGGTCACCTTCGCCGGCACCACCACCGTTGCGCACCCACCGGACACCGATCACGCGCAGGCCCGGCGGACGCTGCAGACGGTCAGCACCGATTCGCGCACGGCGATCGGGGAGGGTGTGCTCACCTCGCTCGATCAGATTCGCAGCGTGGTCGGGCCGGGTCAGGAGGAGCTGCCGGCGCACATCGTGCTGCTGTCCGACGGGAGCAACACCAGCGGCCGGTCGCCGGAACTGGCTGCGCAGGAGGCCGCCGCCGCCGGCGTGCCGGTGTCCACCATCGCCTACGGCAGCGAGGACGGGACGCTCAACAACGGCTTCTACGCGATCCCGGTCCCGGTCGACGCCGCCGCGCTCGCCGATCTGTCGGAGGCGACGGGCGGTCGCAGCTATGAGGCCGCAAGCAGCGACGAGCTGCAGGACGTGTACCGCGAGATCGGGTCGTCGATCGGGTGGCGGACCGAGCAGCGCGAGGTGACCCCGTTCGTCGCCGCCGTCGCGTTGCTGGTCGGCCTCATCGCGGCCGCCTTCTCTCTCCGCTGGTTCTCCCGCCTGATCTGAGGCCGAACACATGACGCGCTCGCAATTCGATCTGGGTCGGCCGGCCGGGCCGGAATTCCTGCCCCTCGACAACGTCCTGGCATCCGAACAACACGGCGTCGATCTCCCGGCGCCGATGCAGACTCCTCCGTCGCGTCCGGTCGCGCCACCGCCGACCCGCATTCAGGTCGGCCCGTCGGCCCCCGCTTCGGCTCCGGTCCCATCCGATCCCCCGGAAGTACCTGGGGGACAACCGAGTGCGCCGGGTGTCGGTGGCGGTGCCCGGCGGTCCGGACGAACCGCCATGCTCGTCGTCGGCTGTTTGCTGGCGGGCGCCATCGCCGGCGGCGGTGCCGGGCTGATCGCGAGTTCGGCGTATGCACCGGGCGGGTTCGCATCGTCGGAGCCGGCGGCCGCGGCCGGCGCGACTGACGCACAGGGTGCCTCGACGACGCTGCTGCCGAGTGTGGTGCAGATCCGTGCCGGTGCGGCCCGCGGGTCCGGCTTCGCGATCGACGACGACGGGCACATCATGACCAACCACCATGTGATCGCGGGAAACAATCGGGTCGAGGTCCAACTCGCCGACGGCCGGGTCGTCGGCGGCACGGTGCTCGGCAGTGATCCGGCGACCGACATCGCGGTCGTCGAGATTCCCGGTGCGGCAATTCGTTCTGCCGATCTCGGGATCAGTGCCGGACTCCGCATCGGGCAACCCGTGATCGCGGTCGGATCACCGTTGGGGCTGTCGAGCACGGTGACCGCCGGGATCGTCAGCGCGGTCGACCGGTCGGCAGGGGTCGGCGGTCCGGGTCGGCCGAGGCAGCCGATGATCCAGACCGACGCCTCCATCAATCCCGGCAACTCCGGTGGCCCGCTGGCCGACCTGGACGGCCGGGTCGTCGGCGTCAACACGGCCATCGCCACGGTCGGTGGCGCGGAGTCCGGCAACATCGGTATCGGTTTCGCGGTACCGATCGATCGGGCGATGCAGATTGCGGCGCAGATCATCGCGACCAGCTAGGGTCGGCCCGGTGATCGAGCAGCCGCGCGCCCCCTCCGTTGATCGAGTAGCCGCGCGCCCCCTCCGTTGATCGAGTAGCCGCGCGCCCCCTCCGTTGATCGAGTAGCCGCGCGAGCTTGCGAGCCGGCGTATCGAGATCTCCGTGGGTGTAGTTGGTTTCGATACGCGTGCTCGCCTGGCGGCTCGCAGGCTACTCAACCATCGGGGGGCGCCCCCTGTTGATCGAGTAGCCGCGCGAGCTTGCGAGCCCGGCGTATCGAGATCTCCGTGGGTGTAGATGGTTTCGATACGCGTGCTCGCCTGGCGGCTCGCAGGCTACTCAACCATCGGTGGGGGTGTGGGGTCGGGCCCCCTGTTGATCGAGTAGCCGCGCGAGCTTGCGAGCCGGTGTATCGAGATCTCTGTGGGTGCGGATGGTTTCGATACGCGTGCTCGCCTGGCGGCTCGCAGGCTACTCAACCATCGGACGGGTGGCGGCTCGCAGGCTACTCAACCACCGGAGGGGATCTCAACCATCGGGGGCGTGAGGGGGCGTCTGCGCCCGCGGCGGAACCGATACAGTCCGAGAGATGACTGCACCTGCAGGTGAATACACATCGATCCGCGTCGAGACCGCGGAGCGCGTCACCACGATCGCCATGATGCGTCCGGAACGGCGCAACGCGGTCGATGGCGAGATGGCCGCGGAACTCGCGCACGCGTTCCGGGCATTCGACGAAGATTCTGACGCGGATGTCGCGGTGCTGTGGGGTAGCGGCGGATACTTCAGTGCCGGAGCCGATCTCAAGGCGGCCGGCACGCCGCGGATGAACCGGGTCGTGACGTCCGGCGACGGCCCGATGGGGCCGACCCGGATGAACCTGTCCAAACCGACCATCGCCGCCGTCGAGGGTTACGCGGTGGCCGGCGGACTCGAACTCGCCATCTGGTGCGATCTGCGGGTCGCTGCGTCGGATGCCGTCTTCGGTGTCTTCTGCCGGCGGTGGGGCATCCCGTTGATCGACGGCGGAACGGTACGCCTACCACGGCTCATCGGCATGAGCCGTGCCATGGACATGATCATCACCGGCAGACCGGTGGACGCCACCGAGGCCGAGCATTTCGGACTCGTCAACCGGATCGTCGAACCCGGCCAGAGCCTGGCCACCGCGCAGGAGCTGGCGCGAGCGCTCACCCAGTTCCCGCAGACGTGCATGCGCAACGACCGGCGCTCGGCATATCTCCAGAACGGTCTGACCGAGGCGGACGCGATGGCCCACGAGATCGAGGTCGGGATCGATTCGTTGCGGGCGCACGGCTACGACGGCGCACAACGATTCGCCGGCGGAGCCGGTCGGCACGGCGACTTCTCCGAAATCTGACAGCTACTCGTCGTCCTCCGACGAGGCCGCGGGATCCGGGGACTCGGAGGTGTCGGCGGTCGTGCCCTGCTCGTCGCCCGAAACGCTGTCGGCGTCGTCCACGGTCGCGGTGTCAGTGGTGGCGACCGCCTCGTCGTCGACAGAAGTAGGCGCGGAAGTCTCTGGTGCGCTGGGTGTCTCGGTTGCGTCGGTCGGCTCGTCGGTGGGTGCCGTGGCAGTACTCGGTGACGGGTCCGGAACGGGCGTCGTCGCCTCGGCCGCGCTTTCCGGCGGAGCCTGCGTTGTCGTCGTCGGGGCGACCGAGGGCTCGGCAACCGAACTCGTGGACGCGGAAACGTCTGTTGCGGAGAGATTGACGCGAACCGTCGACTCCGGGTCAGTCGAAGGTGGCGCCGACGGTGCCTGCTCGTACTTGCCGAGTGCGTCCTCGAGGCGGTCGGCCTCTTCCTCGTCGGTGCGAATCCACCGGTTCCAGGTGTGCGCACCATCGGTGTAGATGAACTCCACGGGGAGATCGAAAATTGCTGCCTGCGCATTGAGCAGGACCGCTGACGCGAAGGAAGCGACCTCCAGGACGACGCCGATGGCGACGTGGGCGATACCGCCCTGCGCGATCATCTCGTCCCATTCGTCCTGCGAGGCGACCAGACCGTTCCCGGTCGAGATGATGATGGTCTGGCCGTTGGCCTTCGCCTCGTCGAGGCGGGACGCGACGTCGTTGTCGGCCCATGTGTTGCCGGCCTGGAACGGGTTGCCCCACATGGCGTCGAAACCGTTGGAGATGCCGTGGCGTGTGGCGAGGATGAACGGGACCGCGAGGTATCCGAGGAGATTGTCCGTCTGGTAGTACCCGGATCGAGACACCGCCACGGAGAACACGTCGGGATACTTCAGCGCCAGGTTGATCGCCTGCCCGCCGGAGATCGACAGTCCCGACACCGCGTTTCCGGAGGTGCCGATGTCGAACCTCTCGTTCAAGAACGCCGGGAGTTCCTCGCCGACAAAGGTTTCCCACTGTGGAGTGAACTCTCCACCTTCATAGGTGGTGAGCGGATTGCCGTCGGTGTCGACGGGCGTCGACTGCCAGTTCGACGACCACGTGTTCGCGGAATCGGGAATCGCCACGAGGTTGTACTCGGTGCTGTACAGATCGCCCCTGCCGTTGGTGCTCGGGTCGCTCAGCGATCCCAGGAAGTAGACGGCCTGTTCGGGCTCGCCTGCCTGCTTGTCGGAGGGGCGGACCTTCACCGTGACAGACGTCTGCATCGACTCCGACCACACCCAGCAGGTCTGGATGTTCTGCGCGCGCTCGGTCTCGTTGACGTACGCGCATCCGGATCGAACTGTGGTCGGATCGACCGCGAATGCCTGCCCGGCGGTGGCTGCGGCGAAACCCACGGCTGTCGCAAGCGTGACGGCCGCGAGGGTCCGGCGACGGGCGCTCAGAATCATTAGGTGAGCCTAACCAATCTGTGTCCGATGTGAGAACTTCGGGTACCACTACCGGGCCGGTACGGCTGCGCGGCCTGACGGCGGGGCTTCTACCCTGTCGGTATGCCGAGCCTCTTCGTCCGCACCCTGCAGGTCCATCAGTGGCTCTACGAAAACTCAGACGGTTGGGTCGGGCATCGGTTGCTGATGGGCAACCCGACGTTGTTGCTGCGCCATACGGGCAGCCGTACCGGGCAGCGGCGCACGTCGGCGCTCACCTACGCCGTCGACGGCGATGCATACCTGGTGGTGGCATCGAACGGAGGCTCCCCGCGACCGCCCGCGTGGCTCGGCAACATCACCGCCGATCCGCGCTGCGAAATCCAGGTCGGGCGCCGTCGGGTTGCGGTCACCGCCCGTCCGACATTCCCGGATGACGGGGATTACGCGCGTCGTTTCGACCTCGTCGACGAGGTGAACAAGGGCCGATATGCCGGTTACCAGCAGAAGACGTCGCGCCCGCTCGCGATCGTCGAACTCACTCCCGACACGCGCTGATCACGAGATGGGAAATCGGACATGATCGAACAGTGCGGCGAGTACGGTGAAAAAGCTTGCAGCAGCGTCGAGCAGTCCGTCCACCGACCAACGGAGGTTGGCCGTGATCATTCTCGGCATCATTTTGCTCGTCCTGGGATTCATCTTCAGCATCCCGATTCTCTGGACGATCGGCATCATCCTGATCGTGGTGGGAGCGATCCTCGCGGTTCTCGGGGCCACCGGGCGCGCCGTGGGAGGACGCAAGCACTTCTACTGATCGCGGGTCCCGCGGGTTCCGCGGTCCGGTCTCCATCCGTTTCGCCGGCGGCAACGAAGAATGGTGCGTATGCGGCGGCAGCCGCAGCACTGCGCAGCGAACGGAGGGCGGCCGATGACCGATGATCTCGTGGTGCTCGTCGACGCCGAGCGCAGGCCCCGCGGCACAGCGCCGCGGGGCAGTGTGCACGGCAGCGACACCCCACTTCACCTGGCATTCTCCTGTCATGTGGTGGACGATTCCGGTCGTATTCTGATGACCCGCCGCGCGCTGGGTAAACGGACGTGGCCGGGGGTCTGGACCAACTCCTTCTGCGGTCATCCGCGGCCCGGTGAATCCGTCGAGGACGCGGTGCGTCGATACGCTCCGCGGGAACTGGGCTTCGAGATCAATGGTCTCGAGTGTGTCCTGCCCGACTTCTCGTACCGCGCCACCGACGCCGGCGGGGTCGTGGAGAACGAAGTGTGCCCGGTCTATCGGGCGCGGCCAGTCGGCCCTCCGATCCCGAATCCCGACGAGGTGATGGACTTCGTCTGGGCGCCCATCGAGGATGTCTGGGCGTCGGCTCGACGGACGCCGTGGGTGTTCAGCCCGTGGTTCGTCGATCAGGTGCACGCACTGGGCTCCGACCCGTATCGCGGGATCGGCGGGTGATGGCGATGACCTCGACCGCCGACCGCGCCGCCGACACCGACGCCGCGCTGCCCTACCGCCATTACGACGCCGTTGCCGAGCAGAGCGCGGCACTGGTCATCCGCTCGTACTCGTCGTCGTTCGGCCTGGCATCCCGCCTACTGACCGCGTCGGTGCGCCGCGACGTGCACAACATCTATGCCCTCGTGCGGGTCGCCGACGAGATCGTCGACGCGCCCCGACCGGGACAGTCGGTTGAGCAACGTCGAATGGCGCTCGATGCGCTCGAAGCAGAAACGCACAGTGCGATGGCGTCGGGCTCGAGCACGAACCTGGTTGTGCACGCGTTCGCGCGAACAGCACGGCGGACCGGCATCGACTCGGCGCTGACCACCCCCTTCTTCGCATCGATGCGGACCGACCTCGACCGCGCCGGGCATGACGCCGACAGCCTGGCCACCTACATCTACGGCTCCGCAGAGGTCGTCGGATTGATGTGCGTGCATGCGTTTCTCGCCGACGAACCGCACCGCAAGGCGCGCTATGACCAGCTTGCGCCCGGCGCCCGGCGACTCGGTGCGGCCTTCCAGAAGATCAACTTCTTGCGCGACATCGGTGACGACAGCAATGAACTCGGACGCCGCTACCTCGTCGGACTCGATCCAGAACGTCCATCGGCGCAGGCGTGGCACGGCTGGCTCGACGACATCGACCGCGACCTGGACTGTGCGGCGCAGGCGATTCCGCTGTTGCCCAGTGGGACTCGTGTTGCGGTCTGCACGGCCCACGATCTGTTCGCCGAACTCGCCGACCGGTTGCGTGCGACGCCTCCGGAGGTGGCGTGCCGGCAGCGGATCCGGGTGCCCGGGCCGGTGAAGGCGCGGATCGCGGGAACCGCCGCGTTGCGGAGGGGACTGCCACGACGATCCGGTTCACGACGATCCGGTCAGGCGGGACGGGCATGAGTGCCACACCAAAACGAATCGTCGTGATCGGTGGTGGCGTAGCAGGTCTCGCCACGGCCGCATTGTTGGCCGAGGACGGCCACCGCGTCGAGGTGATCGAGAAGAACGATCGTCTCGGCGGTCGTGCCGGATCGTGGGAGTCGAACGGATTCCGGTTCGACACCGGCCCGTCGTGGTGGTTGATGCCGGAGGTCTTCGACCACTTCTTCGAGATGCTCGGAACGTCCACCTCCGAACACATCGATCTGCTGCGCTTGGAGCCCGGCTATCGCGTGTTCTTCGAAGGTGTCGCCCACAGTGTCGACATCAGCGGCGACGCGGACCGTAACCGGGACCTGTTCGAGTCTCTCGAACCGGGTGCCGGGCACAAATTCGACGACTATCTGGCATCGGCGCGACGCGCCTACGACATCGCGGTCGAGCGTTTCCTGTACACCAACTTCGACTCGGTCGGGGCGTTCGCGGGACGGGAAGTCCTCGGCAATGCCGGGCAACTCGCTGGACTGCTGACCCGATCGCTGGACTCCTTCATCGCATCTCGATTCCGGGACAACCGGATTCGACAGATCCTCGGCTATCCGGCGGTGTTTCTGGGAGCCTCGCCCGACCGCGCGCCCGCCATGTATCACCTGATGAGCGCTCTCGACCTCGCCGACGGCGTCCGCTACCCCGACGGGGGATTCGTCCGGCTGCCCGAGGTGCTGGAGAAGTTGGCCGTGGATCGCGGCGTGGCCGTGCACAGCTCGACGGCAGCGACCCGAATTCTCACCCGGCCGCGGGAAGGAACATCGCGCTTCGCCTCGCGTCGCCACACGGTGACCGGCGTCCGCGTCCGGGACGCTGCCGGTGTGGAACGCGACATCGCGGCCGACGTGGTGATCGGCGCCGCCGATCTCCATCACGTGGAGACCACGATGCTGCCGCCGAAGCTGCAGACCTTCGGCCAGAAGTGGTGGGACAACGCGACATCCGGTCCGGGTGCGGTGCTGGTCTATCTCGGTGTGCGTGGTCGGGTGCCCGAGCTGGCTCATCACTCGCTGTTCTTCGTCGCCGATTGGAACACCAACTTCGACGCCATCTTCGAAACGCCGACCCGGGTACCCGATCCCGCATCGCTGTACGTGTGCCGACCCTCGGCGACGGACGCGTCGGTCGCGCCCGATGGTGACGAGAACCTCTTCATCCTGGTGCCGATCCCCGCCGACCCGGGCCTCGGCTCCGGTGGCGTCGACGGCGCCGGCGCCCCGGCGGTCGAGGAGATCGCGGACCGGGCCGTGGCTCTGGTCGCGGAGTGGGCGGGTGTGCCCGACCTCGCCGACCGTGTCGCGGTCCGACGCACCGTCGGGCCGGCCGACTTCGTCTCCGACCTCAACTCGTGGCAGGGCGGGGCCTTGGGACCCGCACATACCCTGCGGCAGAGCGCATTTCTCCGTGCCACCAACCGGTCCCGCAAGGTGGACGGCCTCTACTACGCGGGCTCGAGTACCACACCGGGCATCGGTCTACCGATGTGTCTGATCAGTGCCGAACTGGTTCGCAAGCGGTTGCGCGGCGACCGGTCGGTGACGCCGTCCCACACCTGACCGCCCGGTCTACGCCGGCCCGATGAGCCCCGCGACGATCTTCGCCGACAACATCACCAGCGGCAATCCGCCGCCCGGATGAGCCGAACCGCCCACGAGATACAGGCCGGGGATCGGAGATGCGTTGCGCGGACGGAGGAATGCGGCCCGCGCACCATTGGACGACGAACCGTAGATCGAGCCACCCGGGGTGAGCGTGCGCCGCTCCAGGTCGGCGGGGGTCAGGATGATGCGATGACGGATCGAACCCCGGACATCGAGTCCGCGGTCAGCCATGACCTGCAGAATGTGGTCCGCATACGATTCGGCGAGACCCGGCTCGTCCCAGTCCATGCCGCCCGCGGGATCGTGCCGGGGTGCGTTCACCAGCACGAACCACGAGGCATTTCCCGGTCCCGGGACGATCGCGGGGTCGTCGGGCGCCGAGATGTACACCGTCGGCCGGTGTACGGGACGCGCCGGTCCGCCGCGGCCGAACACCGCATCGAACTCCGCGTCGTAGTCTTCGGCGAACAGCACCTGATGATGCGGGACATCGGACGGCGGATCGTCGAGGGCGAGCAGAAGGACGAACCCGGCCAGTGACGGTGTGGCCTTCCGGGTGCGCGCCGCCACGCGGGCCGCCGCCGGGCCGGACAGCAGCTTCTCGTACACCTGGCGGGCGTCGGCGTTCGCGACGACGAGGTCGGCGGCCCGCACGGTGCCGTCCCCGAGCCTCACGCCACAGGTACGCCCCGATGCGTCCGTTCGGATCTCGTCGACCGCGACCCCCAGCTCGAGGTTTCCCCCGAGCTCAACGAAACTGTCCCGCAACACGTCTGCGATCCGGCCGAGTCCTCCGTCGACATACCAGGAACCCCACGCCTGCTCGGTCCACGGCACTGCGGCGAGCGCGGCCGGCGCGCGCCGCGGATCGGAGCCACTGTACGTGGCGTAACGGTCGAGCAGCATCGTCAGACGCGGATCGTGCAGATACCGTCGGCCCAGGTCCCGCAGGGTGCACCACGGTGCGATGGTGGTGAGGTCGGATGGTCGGGATGCGCGGATGAGTGTGCCCGGGCCGACAGGTGACTCGAGGAACGGCTCCCGCGATGCCGCCCAGATATCGCGAGCACGAGCGAGGAAGCTGCACCACTGGTCGCCGGTTCGGTGCCCGAGAGCTGCGTCGAGCGCGCCGGGGATCCGATCGAGCTTGCCGGGCATGTCGAGGATCGTGCCGTCCGGAAACCGGTAACGGGCAGCCACATCGAGCCTCGACAGCGACAACTCATCGTCGATTCGTCGGTCGGCCACCGCCAGCAACTCGGCCAGGAGATGCGGCATCGTCACCAGAGAAGGCCCGGTGTCGAAGACGAATCCGTCGTGTCGGAGCACGCCGAGCTTCCCTCCGACCGCGTCGGACTGCTCGAGCACCGTGACCTGATGACCTGCCGCCTGCAGTCGCAACGCCGCGGCGAGGCCGCCGACCCCGGCGCCGACGACCACGATGTCGCTCATCGTGCCGACCCCGACAGCCCGCGGCCCTTCCAGGTCAGCACACCCCGCCGCCGTGCGATCACCGAATCCGCGGTGAGCACGGTGAATACGACGATCGACACCGGGTGGGCCAGGACGTCGGGCCAGCAACGTCCGCCGGTTCGCACGGCCGTCACCGCACGTGACGTGACGGCGGCGAGATACCCCAACAGTCCGATCCGCGAGCCGCACAACGCGGCGATCGGCGGCACTGTGTACAGCAGATTCAGCAGCGCGACCACGGCGACAGTTCCCGCGGTCGACCCGAACGCCGACCAGAGCGATTTGCGGTAGCCGGCCCGCACCTCGCGCCATCCGTCGTACATTCGGCACGTGGCCACGTCGCTGCCCTCGGCGACCACACCCCGACCACCGGATCGCTTGAGCGCGCGCAGGAGCGCGATGTCCTCGATGACCTCGTCGCGTACCGCCGCGTGCCCACCTGCGCGGCGGTACGCGGCTGCGTCGACGACCAGTAGCTGCCCGTTGGCCGCAGCCATCGACGGCCGTGACGACTGTTCGGCGAGTCTCAGCGGCAGCGTGCTCATCCACGACCACTGCAGCAGTGGCTGGACGAGCCGTTCCACGACGCCTGTCGTCAGCTGACGCGGATACGGGCAGACGAGGTCGAGGCCCGCTTCGCGCAGGAGTGCGACGGAATCCACGAATGCGTGGGGCGCGACGCGGACGTCCGCGTCCACGAAGACGTAGACGCCGTCGCCAGGGGCCTGGCGGGACAGCTGTTCACACGCCCAGGGCTTGCCGAGCCAACCAGGTGGCGTCGGGGCACCGTCCAGCGCCTCTTCGCAGCCGTGCCGGGCCACGAAGTCCGCGAGTACTCGATCGGTGCCGTCGGTGGACTCGTCATCGAGAACCAGCACTCGAGCAGGGCCAGGCCATCGGTCCACCGCATCGAGAATCGCTGTGAGGCAGTCGGCGAGGTTGTCGACTTCGTCGCGCACCGGCAGTAGGACGGTCAGCGGCTCGGCACCGGGCGCGGATGTCGGATCGGGCCGACGAATGCGACGCGCGTTGTCGATCGTCAGTGCCAGCGATGCAATTGCACCCGCTGTGCCGGCACCGATCACCCAGCGGACGACCTCAGAATCGCGCACGGGAGTCCTCCCGGACCAGCGAGATCACCAGGGGCACAGCCACCACCCCCATGACAACAGCGCCGACAACCGCCACCGGTGGACGACCGAAGAACACCGCATGCGCGATCACCGACGAGAAGTAGGTCCACAGATAAATGGCGACTGGCACGAGGTCGGCAGCTGGACCTGTCGACCCACGGTCCTCGCCACGGGCGGCCGGCCCGATCAGGCGGTCCAGCACCGTCATCATGAGGAATGAGACCAGCAGCCACCCGAGGAAATTCGTCACCGGGATGCCCTCCACCCCGGGCAGTGCGGGCTCCGGCTCGGCCCACCGCCAATGCCCTTGGTCCACCATCTGCGGATCGAGAAACACGTCCCAGGCCGTCAGCGCCCACGCGCCGACAACGACAGTGGCCCACCGGCGTGCGCCGACGAGCTGCCGTGCCGCACACAAGGCCGGCCACGCCATCATGATCCACGCGAGCGGCACCAGGACGGGAACGCCGAGCGCCTCGAGACCGAGAGTGCCCGTGTACTCGTACGACCCGAACGGGAATCCGGTGTGCACCCCGACGGTTTCGGCAAGCAGACCGCCCCCGCCCGCGACGACGACGAGGACGGCCGCAGCACGGAGCCCACGACTGCTCATCACGTGCGCGACGACGGCCGCGGTCAACAGCATCACACTCGCGACGGTCAACGCCGGTGTGCCGCCGTCGGTGAACGGGAATGCGGTCTGCACGAGAAAAGCACAGCCGAACAGAATCCATGCAGCCGCGAACCGGCGCTGGTCGGCACCTGCCGTCGGCGCGGTCGTCGCTCGGGACATGAACGGGTTCACGGGGTTCTCCCCAGATACCTGCCGGTCACGTCGGTGACGGCGAGGCGGGCGAACAATTCCTCGGCGTACCAGCGGGCCGGGTCGGTGCGTCGCACCGCCGACTTGTGCGCAGGTGAGCGGTACGCGAACTCGGTCAGATGATCGGCGGACTCCCAGAGGGAGAAGGTGCCCTGCAGGCCGATCGGCGCCTCACCGATGCCGAACGCAACCTGAAGCCCTGCCGCTCCGGACAATTCGCTGACCACCGGAGGGACCGCCCGCCAGAACGACATGGCCCGGGTCGGCCGGAGACGAGCGCGGGTGATCGCGGCCACCCGGCCGTCCCACTGTGTTTCCGGGTACGACCCGAACGGGTCGACGCCGGCCCAGCGCCCGCGAGAACGTAACGGCCGCATCCGCACTCGAAGTTCCTCGGTGCTGGCCGCCATCCAGTCGCCGATCGCCGACGTGTAGCCCCCGGCAGTGGCGGCCGCGTCGTCTTCCCACACGGTCAGCAGAGCCCAATGCCGCAGATCGGCGTCGCGTGGGGTGAATGTTCGCGCCGATCCGGTGCCGAGGAGTTTCGCGAACCGTAGGCCGGGAAGCCGGCCGATTCGTCGGCGGCCGAACGCCATCCGACCCAGAGCCGGACCGATCCGGTCGACACCCCACACGCGCAGCTCCACCACGGGGACCGACGTCACCGGCTCGGCGGGGCCTCGAGATCGGCTGTCAGGCCGCACGCCACACGCACCGTGCGACGAGGGAACCGAGAGCACTACGCGTGAGGTGGTCAACCGGTAGCGTGTCGATGCGTGCGGCTGCTTCATCGGCGAGGTGGCCGATGCGGTTCTCCACCGCGAGCACCGCGCCGGTGTCGCGCAGAACATCGCACACCGCGCGGACGCCGTCGTCTGTCACCTCCGGGTTGCCCAGGTTGTCGGCGAGAATCCTTCGTTGGGTCGTGGTCGCCTGATTCTCGGCCAGCGCCACGAGTAACGTGCGCTTGCCTTCTCGGATGTCGTCGATGGCGGGTTTTCCGGTGACCGCCGGGTCGCCGAGCACGCCGAGAACGTCATCGCGGAGTTGAAACGCCTCGCCGGCGGTCAGGCCGATCGCGTCGTACGCGGCGAGTAGGTCCGCCGGTGCCCCGCCCAGCGCACCACCGAGCCGTAGGGGATGGGAGATCGTGTACTTGGCGCTCTTGAATCGCAGCACGACGCGGGCACGCGCCGCCGACGTCGTCACGCGGGTCTGGCCGTCGACGTCCAGATACTGGCCGGCGATGGCTTCGTCGCGCATGGTCGACCAGATGCGGCGCACGATGTCGCGGGTCGGGCGCCCCAGCCCGGTGACGGCGTCGTGTAGGACGTCGTCCGACCAGGTCAAACACAGGTCCCCGGCCAGGATTGCCACGGCCTCGCCGTAGGCATCGGCATCACCGGACCGGGCGTGGCGCCGGTGCTCGTCGGCGAAATGTCGATGCACCGTGGGGAGTCCGCGGCGGTGATCGCTGTGGTCCATCACGTCGTCGTGAACGAGGGCAGCGAGGTGGAACAGTTCGATGGCGGCGGCGGTCTCGACCGCGCCCGACGGGAGCTCGCCGTCGGCGGCCCCGCGCGCGCCCCAGAGGCAGAACGACGCCCGGAGACGTTTACCCCGCGATCCGGCGCGCTCGAGTGCGGACGCCAGCGTGGACAGATCACCGTGAACTCCGGTCAGAACCGACGCGTGCGCGGCGATCTGCTCCCGCAAAGCAACCTCGACGCAGTTCACATCGCGTTCCCCGACAATCCGGACCTGCTGGCCCGGGTCAGGTGAGCGTGGTGCGTCGCACGGGACGGGTGTGGGCTCGGTGTGGGTGGGCGTCACACCGGTATTTCGGAGCCGACGCCGAGTCGGATGAGTCCGAATCGGCGCCGGTCCACCCGGTTCGGGTCAGTACTCGAGCCAGTCGTTGCCACCCAGCTGCAGCTGGGTCACGTCCAGCGTCGGCTCGATCCCGGACTGGGGTGCGAGATCGTGCTCCTCGAGCACCTGCCGCAGGATCTCGGCGGTGTCGATGTTGAGCGGGCTCGACACCCACATCGCGTACGGGAAGTTGATGAAACGGTTCTCCTGCACCGCCTTGAGGTTCTTGCTCGCGGGGTGATGCTTCAGGACGGCGATCTTCTCCTCGACGGTCTGGCCGGGATAGTCGACGAACGCGATCACGTCGGGGTCGGAGGTCGCGAGGCGTTCCCAGCTGACCGTGGTCCAGGTGTCGGCCACGTCCTCGGTGGCGTTGCGCGCACCGGCGGCGTCGATGATGCCCTGCGGCCCGCCGAACGATCCGGACGAGAAGATGGTGTCGGTGCCGCTGTCGAAGAGGAAGACGGTCGGCTTCTCCTGTGGTTGCGGGGCGGCGCGCAGGGCATCGAGACGTGTCTTGACGTCGTCGGCCGCTTCGGCGCCGACGTCCGCGTTGTCGGTGATCGTGCCGATGTTGCGCAGGTCGGTGTCGAGGGCGACCCACGGGTCCATCGTTCCGCGGGTACCTTCGCCCGCGACCTGCCGGCACGCCTCGGACAACTGATAGACGGCGATGTCGTGCTGGGCGAGGATCTCGGGCGTGATGCCGCGGGATTCACTCATGCCGTAGTTGTATCCGGCGTAGAGCACCTGCGGCTGTGCGCCGACGATGTTCTCCAGGGTCGGCCGGTCGGGTGCGACCTGGTTCAACTCGTCGACCACGTCCCCGTACTCCAGGCGCAGAACATCGGTGTCACGCGCCATCGAACTGACCGCGACCATCTGGTCGGCCGCTCCGGCGGCGAGCGAGATGGCGATCATCCCGCCGTCGTTGACGAAGAGCCGTTCAAGTGGCTGCTGGTAGGTCACCTCCGCGCCACAGTTGGTCACGGTGACCGTGTCGGCCTCGGCGGCAGCAGTGTCGTCATCCGCGCCGCATGCGGTGGTGAGGCCCAGGATCAGTGCGGTGACGGTCAGGCCGACGGCGGGAGCGGTGCGGCGAGCGGTCATGTCAGTTGTCCTCCGGTGAGTCAGACGCCGGTTGGGCGTCGGTGAGCAACAAATGGGGTTTGCCGGTCCGCGGATGGGTGATCACGTCTCCACCGACGGCGAAGACAGCGGCCAGCAAGGTCGAGTCGAGAACCTCGATCGGGGCGCCCTGGGCGACGACCCTGCCGTTGAAGATCACAGCCACGCTGTCGAAGTGGCGCAGGACGAGGTCGAGATCGTGCATTGCCGCGACGATCGTGCGGTCGAGGGCGTCGAGCGTCTGCATCAGGCGCAGTCGCCACGCGGCGTCCAGATGGTTCGTCGGTTCGTCGAGCACGAGCACTGGGGTCTCCTGGGCCAGCGCTCGCGCGAGCAGTACACGATGGCGCTCACCCCCGGACAGCTGCATGCAGGAGCGGCGACCGTATCCGCCCAGACCGACGGTGCGCAGAGCATGGTCGACGATTGCTCGTTCAGTGTCTTCGGCCGGGGCCCAGGGGTTTCGGTGTGGGGTGCGACCCAGCCCGACGGCCTCGGCGACGGTCAACTCGGCGGACGGCTGTTCCTCCTGGCCGACCACTGCAACCGTCCTGGCTCGCTGTCGGGCACGCATGGTGTGCAGGTCGACGCCGCCGACATGAACGGCTCCGGAGGCCGGGGCGTCGAGCCCGGCCAGGACACGGAGCAGGGTGCTCTTGCCTGCACCGTTCGGGCCCACCAGCGCCAGTCGGGTGCCGGCGGCGACGTGTACGTGCACGTCGGAGACGATCGTTCTGTTGCCGCGCCGGCACTCGACGCCGCTGACGTCCACGGTGGCACTCGCCATGCTGACGGCGTTCCCGACGCTCATTCGCTGTTGCCGAACGTGTATCGGCGCCGCCCCATCAGGAACAGGAAGACGGGCGCACCGATGAGGCCCGTGACGATGCCCAGCGGCATCTCGCGTGGCGCGGCGGCGACGCGGGAGATGACGTCGACCCAGACGAGGAACAGGGCGCCGCCACACACCGCGACCGGCAGCATCGCCCGGTGCGTCGCGCCGACGACCAGCCGAGCCGCATGAGGGATGATCAGGCCCACGAAGCCGATACCGCCCGACACCGCGACCAGCACGCCGACGAGAATGCCTTGGACAAGGAAAAGTGTTGTGCGCAGAGCGGATACAGGGACGCCCAGCGAGGACGCGGTGTCGTTGCCGGCGGCGTAGGCGTCGAGCCAGGAGTGGATCAGGAGCATGCCGAGGAGAGTGATCACGACGACGGCCCCGGCGAGTGGCACCTTGGCCCAGGTTGCCCCGGCAACACTGCCGAGCATCCAGAACATGACGCCCTCCGCGGCCTGCGGGTCGCCGGCGGTGAACACCATCAACGACGACAACGCCATGAATGCGGACGACAGCACGACACCGGACAGGATGAGGCGCAGCGCGGTGAGACCGCCCTGCGCGAGGGCCACCGAGTAGACGGTGACGGTGGCCGCCAACGCGCCGATCAGCGCGCCGCCCGACAGCGCCCACAACCCCAAGGCCGAGAACGCACCCATCGTCATCACTGCGGTGGCGCCCACTGCGGCACCCGCCGACACCCCCAGCAGGTACGGCTCGGCGAGTGGGTTGCGTACCAGGGCCTGCATCAATGCGCCCGCCAATGCGAGTCCCGCGCCGACGATCGCAGCGAGAATGGAGCGCGGCAGCCGCAGATCCCAGATGATGACCTCGTAGGCGGAGTCCACGTCTTGGCCGGTGACTCGCCCGACAACGGTCTGCCACACGTCGGCCACAGGGATGTGTTCGGCGCCGAACGCCACTGACGTCACCACACTGGCGACGGTCAGGACTGCCAACGCTGCCGTCAGCGGAATCCAGGGCATTCGGCGAACCGCGAGGTCAGTGGCTTCGCGAGTCGCGGACGTGGTCGTGGAACTCACGTCGGCGGACGGCGGTACAGGTCGATGAGCACGCGTGCCCCAAGCGGTCGGGTATCTGTGCGCGAGATACGTGGTGGACTCATACGAGAACGGCAGGTAGTCGGACTCGAGCTCGACTACGTCGTCGACCTCATACCGTTGCGCGCCAGTCCCGGATTCACACCGGGTTCCCCTGACCGCTCTCTGGCGAGGAGGGTATCAAGTCGTGATCGAGTAGTCCGAGGCGCCGGCCCTCCCGCTGATCGAGTAGTCCGAGGCGCTAGTGTCCTGCGCCATAAATTCGTTAAATAACTGTAACGGAGGGATGTTGCGCGGCAAACGGGCTGCTCGGGCGTGGGATCCTGGGGTATGGCAGGTGGGCGACCGAAGATCGAGTTGGTGTTG
>NZ_JAZDUE010000030.1:0-19067 GCF_036350515.1 Gordonia prachuapensis
CGTCCACGAGATGCCATAACAATAATCCCTTGCGTGAGAGTATGTTTCATCAATTCTCTCACGTTCCTGATCAGGCAAAAGTCGACACGCCCAATTAATTGGCGCACTAATCTGACAGGACACTAGCCGAGTGTCACGAAGGGCCGCCGACCGCGATCTGTCAGCCCGGCAACAACCCCGACCTCCGCGCGATGACGACTGCCTCGAGCCGCGTGGTGGCACCGAGTTTGGCCATCGCGTCTTTCATGTAGCCCTTGGCCGTCTGCACGCCGATGCCGAGATCCTCGGCGATGCGTGCGTTGCTGTGACCGATCGCGGCCAGCGACAGCACGTCCTGCTCGCGAGGCGTCAGGGTGACCGCCGTCTGGTCGCCGGGCATGTCGTCGTCGAGCAGTCCACCGATGATCTGCTCGAGCTGTGCGGCCACGGACCGGTCGTCGAGGGAACGTTCGAGTCGTCGGAGCCGACCGTAGACGTCGGTGACCCGGTCTCGGAGCGCATCGTCGGCGACCAGGCCCATGCCCGCGGTGAATCGCTCCGCGACGATCCGCTGCTCCAGCGCCCGCCCTTCGTCGGCGAGCACGTCGAAGGTGCGTCCGCCCAGGGGGCTGTCGGTGTGGACCGCGCCGTAGAGCACGGCGACCGGACGACGGTCCACGATCACCGGCACGGCGGCCATCGCGCGCAGCCCCTCGGTGGCGATGATCGCGTTGTATCGATGGGTGATGTTGGGTGTGCGCAGGTAGTCGTCGACCGCGACCGGGCGGCGCACCTTGATGACCTTTCCACCCAACCCGTGTCCGATGTCCACGCTGACGCCGTTGAGCGCGCCTCGGGTGTTGCCGACGAAGTGTTCGAGCCGCACCGCCTGGGTCCGCGGGGTGGCCGCGGGTCCCACCATCCCGGCGAATGCCAGGGACACCCCGCTGGATCGGCGGATACGCCGCAGGGCATCGAGGACCAGGTTCGCCTCGCTCATGTCACCTCTCTCGCGGCTTCCCCCTCTTCGGGGGGTGTTCTCGACGCCGGTCGGCGCGCAGAATGTGACCCACATTACCCGTGGGCGCGCGGATCGGTCCGTGGCCACCATGAACACCTGCGACGTGAGGTTCGACGATGATCCAGACGACCCCGACCGCCCAGACCGGCGTCGATGAGACCCTGCACGAGTGGCTCGCGACCTACGGCGCTGCGGACGCCGACGCGGCGCATCTGCTCGTCGATCGGCACGACCCGGCCGCGGTCGCGTTCACCACCATCGATGTCGACGGCGACGACCTCGTAACCGTCGATCTGACCTACGGCGAGCTCGCGGAGGCGTCGAAGAGGTTCGCCGGCGCACTGGCGGCGATGGGGGTCGGGCGTGGCGACACGGTCGGCGTGCTGATGGGCAAGCGGTCCGAACTGGTGGTGTCGCTGCTGGCGATTGCCCGCCTCGGCGCCGTGTACATCCCGCTGTTCACCGCTTTCGCGACACCAGCAATCGAGATGCGGCTCACCGCCGGCAACGCCCGGGTGGTGATCACCGAACCGAGCCAGGCCGACAAACTCGCCGGGATCGACGGCATCACGACCGTGGTGGCCGGCGAACAGTTCGATCGGCTCGTCGCCGATTCCGAACCGGTCGTCGACTCGGTGGCCATCGGCGGTGACGGAACCTTGATCCTGCTGTTCACCAGCGGCACCACCGGAGCACCCAAGGGGGTGCCCGTGCCGGTGCGCGCCCTGGCGTCGTTCACCTGCTACATGCACTACGGCCTCGACGTCGCCTCCGACGACGTCTTCTGGAACGCGGCCGACCCCGGCTGGGCGTACGGCCTCTACTACGGCATCCTCGGCCCGATGGCACTGGGTCGCCGAAACCTGTTGCTGCACGCCGGTTTCTCGCCCGACCTCACCGCCCGGATCATGCGCGAGCTGGGTGTCACGAATTTCGCGGCCGCGCCGACGGTGTACCGCTCGCTGTCCAAGGAGCCGTCGTTCACCGGTTTCGCGCTGCGCCGCGCGTCGTCGGCGGGAGAGCCGCTCACCCCGGACGTGATCGACTGGGCACGCGAGGCGATCCAGACCGAGGTCCGCGATCACTACGGACAGACCGAACACGGCATGTTCATCAACAACCATTGGCACCCCGACGTCGCGGAGCCGTTGGTCCCCGGCTCGATGGGTACCCCGATGCCCGGATTCGCCACCGGCATCGTCGACGGCCAGATCGCCATCGACGTCACCGCCAGCCCGATGATGTGGTTCACCGGCTACCTCGATGCACCGGACAAGACCGCGGCGCGGTTCACCGACGACGGCGCCTGGTACCTGACCGGCGACACCGGCCGCAAGGACGACGATGGTCGCTACTTCTTCACCGCCCGCGACGACGACGTGATCATCATGGCCGGCTACCGCATCGGCCCGTTCGACGTGGAGAGCGTGCTGATCACACATCCGTCCGTGATGGATGTCGCGGTGGTCGGCCGGCCCGATGAGCTGCGCGGCGAGGTGCTCGAGGCGTTCGTGGTGCTCGCCGAGGGTGTCGACGGCTCCGACGAGCTCGAGCAGGAGCTGCAGCAGCTGGTGAAGACCGGTTTCGCCGCCCATGCCTACCCGCGCACCGTCCACTTCGTCGACTCGCTGCCGAAGACCCCGAGCGGCAAGATCCAGCGGTTCATCCTGCGCAAGCAGGGCTGACCTCCCTCCCGTCGACTGGGCGCCACTTCCCGTCGACTGGGTGCCACTTTCCGTCGACTGGGCGCCACTTCCCGTCGACTGGGTGTCATTTCCCGTCGACTGGGCTCATCGAGGGCGGGAAACGAGGACCGAAACTGTCCGCAATCCCACATAACGTTGTCCTCACCAGCAAGGACAACGAGAGGGAAAGACCATGGCCGGCACATACACCCCCGTCACGCTCCCGTTCACCGTCGATGGTGAGAAGGAAGATCTGCTCACCCTGCTCGCCGATCAGCGGGGCCTGTTCCGGGTGACGCTCCGCGACGTCACCGAAGAGCAGGCACGGCAGCGGACCACGGTGAGTGAGCTGACCTTGGGTGGGCTCGTGAAGCACCTCGCCCAGGGTGAGCAGGGCACTCTGCAGGAACTCGTCGAGCGCGATGACACCGCCGAGTTCGACATGACAGCGGCAGCAGACGCCTACGACCTGACCGACGGCGAGACATTCGCCTACTGGGTGGAAGAGTACGACCGCGCGGCCGCCGCCCTCGACGACTACGTCGCGAAGGTCGACAGCCTCGACGAACTGATCCCCCAGATGACCGCACCCTGGCAGCCGGAGCGGGAGTGGTGGACCATCCGAAAGATGTTGCTGCACAAGCTCCGCGAGACAGCGCATCATTCCGGTCACGCCGACATCATCCGCGAGGCACTCGACGGTCAGAGCACCATGGCAGCCATCTACGAGGGCCCGGACCCCTCCGAGTGGGGCATCGAGTAGATCCGGTCAGACCGCGGACACGGTGTGCCTGCTGGGCGTATCGCCGGTCGTGGCATCGAGCAGCGTCACCTCGATCGGGACGCCGGTCATGTTGGCCATCCCCGCGAGTCGCTCCAGGTCCGCCGGATCGGACGAGATCAACGCGTTGACATTTGCTCCGCCGCAGCCGATCTCGGTGGCGGCGGCGGAGTTGGCGCGAGTCCATCCGCCGGAACCGTTGTGGCCCCATCCGTGCGGGACGGCGACCACACCGGGCTTGATGTCGTCGGTGAGAGTGACCGGGAGTTCGATCTGCCCGTGCGCAGAGCGAACGACAACGAGATCCCCCTCGGCGATTCCGCGCTCGGCGGCATCGTCCGGATGCATGCGCGCCGCATGTTTGCGACCACCCCGCAGCAGCATCGGCGCATTGTGTTGCCAGCTGTTCTCCGAGCGGATCTCACGCATCCCGATCAGCCGCAGCGGAAGTCGCGGATCGGTGTCGGCCACGAGTCGGTCGAACTCGGCGAGCAGCTCCGGTTCGTCGAGGTGGATCTTGCGGTCACGGTGGACGATTGTGTCGCGCAACTGTCCCGGTTCGAGGTTGTCGGCGACGACGGTGCCGTGCGGGTTGTCACGCACCAGGCGCCGATAGGTGAGTCCACCTCGCCGCAGACCGAAGCGGTTGCCGCCCAGTCCCATCCGGATCACCAGATCGGACAGCCGTTCCGGGTTCCAGGTCCGACCGATCCGCGACGACACCGTGTTCATGACATGCAGCGCGCCCATCATCGGCACGCTCTTCGACAGTGCGGCGACGAGTTCGTTGATGACCGTCCACTCCTCGCGGGCTTCGCCGCGCGGCGAGATCACCGGGTCGGTGGCCTGTTTGAACGGGGTGGTGAACAACGCCTGGAACGGGAGCAGGAAATCGCCGCGTTCGTACATGGTCGTCGCGGGCAGGATGTAGTCGGCGTGGGCGTTGGTCTCGTTGCGGTAGATGTCCAGCGAGACCATCAGGTCCAGCTCGTCGAGCGCCTTGCTCAGTTCCTCGCCGTTGGGCACCGACAGCACCGGGTTTCCGGCGCTGACGAAGAGCGCGCGCAGTTGTCCGCGACCGGGCGTGGTGATCTCCTTGGCCATCACGGATGCGGGAGCGGTCCCGAGGACCTGCGGCAGGTTCCCGATCCGACTCCGCCGACCCGACCACGTGAACGTCTGGACACGTTGCAGTGCAGTCACTCCCAGACGCTGTCCGGGGATTCCCAGATCCCCGAACATGGCCCCGCCGACGACGTCGAGATTGCCGGCCACCAGATTGACGGTGTCCAGCAGCGCCGTCGTGAGCGTCCCGGTCCGGCCCAGCGAGGTGCCGATCCGCCCGTAGACCGCGGCGCGTTCGGTGGTCACGAGCGCATGTGCGAGTTCACGGACGACGTCGGCAGCGACATCGGTGCGACTCGCCGTCGACTCGGGAGAGTATTCCGCGACGATCCGTTTGAGTGTGTCGACTCCGGTGGCCTGCCGACGCAGTGCCGCTTCGTCGACGAGGTCGTCGTCGAACATCACGTGCAGCAACGACAGCAGGAGTAGCGCGTCGGTGTCGGGGACGATGGGCAGCCACTCGTGCTCTCGGGCCGTCTCCGTGTGCCGGGGATCCACCACGATCACCCGACCGCCGCGCGCGGTGATCGCGTTGAGACCCTCCCGGATACGTGGCGAACTCATCACGCTGCCGTGTGACACCACCGGATTGGCGCCCATGATGACCAGCAGGTCGACGCGGTTGATGTCCGGGATGGGGGCGGCGACCGGGTTGCCGTAGAGGAAGTGGCTGGCGACGAATCGCTGGTTCACGTCCTGTGATCCGGCGGAATAGACGTGGGGAGTGCCCAGCAGGTTCGTGAATGTCGCGGTCCACAGGGTGTGGCCGGTGGAAAAGGTGGCCGGGTTGCCGAAATACCAGCCGATGCCCGAGCTGCCGTGCCGTTTGTGGACGTCCCGGAGACGCTCCCCGATGTCGGCCATGGCCGTTTCCCAGGACACCTCCTCGAAGTCGCCGTCGGGTGTGCGGCGAAGCGGATGCAACACGCGGTCGGGATCGTTGACGATCTCGGTGAACGCGATGCCCTTCGGGCAGGCGAAACCCTTCGACAACGGGTGCTCTTTGTCCGGCCGCAGCGACACGAGTTCGTCGTCCTCGACGGTCGCGATCATTCCGCAGAGCGGCTCGCAGATCCGGCAGTAGGTGACCTTGTCCTCGCGCATGGGGACTCCCCTGGGCTGGTGGCGTTCAGATCTGACAACAAGTGTTGCACGATGCGGTCGGCTTCATGGCCGAATGCGCTCTTCGGGAGCGGCGATCGAGTTGCCGAAGCTGATCTGTGCCTGACGTCGGGCGTCGTCGAGGGTCATCGCCCCGCGTTCGACGAGACCCGCCACCCCGATGACGAGCATGGTGACCTGCCCGGCCGCGAACAGTGGGTCGAGGCGGACGTCGATCTCGCCGCGTTCCTGACCACGCCGTATCGCCCTGACCACCGGCGCGGTCGCCCGCGCCTCCAGGTCGAAGAGGGTCGGATCGGTGCGGTGATAGTTGAGGATGAAGCGATACCGCTCGCCGATCGTGATCGCGTCGTCGAGGTAGGTGCGCAGCGCTGGCATCACCGGCCCGGTGGCCGGCAGGCGATCGGCAACCGCGGCGGAATCCGCGAGCGCCTTCGCGTGCAGCGCGGTGAGCAACTGGTCGCGATTGGTGAAGTGGCGATACAGGGTCGCCCGGTTGACCCCGGCGGCGTCGGCGATCTGCTGCATCGATGAGTTCGGCGACAACGCGAGCAGCGAGATCGCGCCCGCGACGATGGCTGCGCGATTGCGTTCGACGTCTGCTCGGGGTTGCGTGGCGAGCGTCACAGTAATAGCGTACATGCAACACCGGTGTCGCATTTCGGCGACGGCGGTGGCAGTCCAGGTGCTGTCGTGCAGTGGTCGGGGCCGCACGACAGGACTCATCGCGTCGCGCACGCGACGACCGCAGGCACCGGTGCCCGCGAGGTCGTCAGGTCGGGTGGGGCGACGCTCCGACGGCCGCCGCCGAATCGTCGGGTCCGCGTTGCGGCAGTGGACATTTCACACTTGCACAATCTGCGATATTTGTTCCTTGAACGGATTACCGTGGACGTCGGGGCGAACGCTCTCGACGAGGAGGTACCCGATGGGTGAGAACAAGGCTGATTTCGACACGCTCTACGACGTGATCATCCTCGGGGCCGGGCTCTCGGGCATCGACGCTGCTTACCGGCTCGCCCAGGAGAACCCGTCGCTGCGGTACCTGATCCTGGAACGCCGCGAGCGCGTCGGCGGCACGTGGGACCTGTTCCGCTATCCCGGCATCCGATCCGACAGTGACATCTACACCCTCAGTTTCCCGTTCGAACCGTGGCACCGGCCCGAAGCGCTGGCCCAGGGCCCCGACATCCGCAACTATGTCGCCGAGACCGCAGAGAAGCATGGGATCGCCGACCACATCCGCTTCGGTCATCACGTCACGACGTGCGATTGGGACTCCGGTACCGACGTCTGGACGATCAGCGCCACCGTCGACGACGAACCACGCACCTACCGAACCCGCTTCGTGTATTTCGCGACCGGCTATTACGACTACGACAACCCCTACACCCCGCACTTCGCCGGCATCGACGACTTCACCGGAACCGTCGTGCACCCCCAGCACTGGCCAGAGGACCTCGACTACAGCGGCAAGCGGATGGTCGTCATCGGTAGCGGGGCCACAGCGGTCAGCCTCATCCCGTCGTTGGCGAAGCGGGCCGCCCACGTCACCATGCTGCAACGCTCGCCGTCGTACATCGTGTCGATGACGCAGACCCAGCGGTTCGCTCCGCTGGTCCGAAAGGCGCTCCCCGCCAAGGCCGCTCATCAGGTGATCCGCGCCCGTTACGCGGCGCAGACCGCGGCGATGGTGCACGGTCTGCATCGGTTCCCGAAGGTCGGCCGCAAGTTGCTGACGAGTGGGGTCCGCAAGGAGCTGCCCGAGGACTATCCGGTGGACGTGCACTTCAACCCGACCTACAACCCGTGGGATCAGCGGATGTGTATGGTGCCCGACGCCGATCTGTTCGAGGCGATCACCGACGGCTCGGTGGAGATGGTCACCGAGCACATCGACCGAATCGACTCCACCGGTATCTCACTGAAGTCGGGCCGACACCTCGACGCCGACATCATCGTCACCGCAACCGGACTGAATCTGCTGGGATTCGGCGGGATACGCATCCGGGTCGACGATGCGGAGGTGAAGCCACACGATCGGTTCGTGTTCAAGTCCCACCTGCTCGAGGACGTCCCGAATCTCGCGTGGTCGGTGGGCTACACCAACGCGTCGTGGACGTTGCGCGCGGACATGACCGCTCGCGCTGTTGCGAAACTGTTGCGATACATGCGTTCTCACGGCTACACGCACGCGTACCCGCACCTCGGCGAGGTGTCGATGCCGTCACAACCGTTGTGGGACTTGAAGGCCGGGTATGTGGAGCGCGCTCCGGAAGCACTACCGAAGTCCGGTACACACGGGTACTGGAAGGTACGGCACAACTACTACCGGGACGCGATCGACCACCACACCGACGACATCGAGAAGTCGATGGTGTTCGGCCGGGCGCCCGTGCGGGCCTGATCACCCATCGACCCGGAGGACCCTGCTGTGCCATCCGGTCGCGCCGTCGGGGATCGGTGCGACGCGCTGCTCGGGTTGCACCCGGCCGGCACCGTCGGTGGCGCGGCAGTACAGGGTGTGTTGACCGGGCGTGGCATCCCAGTCGAAGCTCCACAACCGCCACGTGTCGATCGAATACTGATCCGCAAGTCGAGCGGGTTGCCACGGCCCGTCGTCCACCCTCACCTCGACGGCGCTGATACCCCGGTGCTGGGCCCACGCGGTACCGGCGACCACCACCTTTCCTGCCGGTTGCACCGACAGCGGCGCGGGACGGTCGATACGTGAAGCCGTCTTGATGGGGGCACGCACCCCCCAACCACGTTCGGTCCAGTACGCCTGGGCGCGGTCAAAGCGGGTGATCTCCCAGTCCACCACCCACTTGCACGCGGACACGTATCCGTACAGACCGGGGATGACCTGGCGCACCGGATAGCCGTGTTCGAGCGGCAACGCTTCGCCGTTCATCCCGAAAGCGAGGATCGCGTCCCGGCCGTCGGTGACGGCGCTCAACGGTGTGCCGGACGTCCACCCGTCGACGCTCGTCGACAGCAGCATGTCGGCATCGTCGCGGACACCGACCCGGTCGAGGATCGCCCGCATGGGGACACCGATCCAGCGGGCGTTGCCGGCGAGGTCGCCGCCCACCTCGTTGGAGACGCAGGTCAACGTGATGACCTGTTCGATGGAATCCATCGCGATCAGGTCGTCCCACCGCAGGGTCAGTTCCTCGTCGACCATGCCGTGGATACGCAGCTGCCAGTCCTGGGTGCTCAGCCGCGGTACCTGGAGCGCGGTGTCGATGCGGTAGAAGTCGGCGTTGTCGGTTAGGAACGGTGTCGAGCCGTCGACCCGTAGATCCGCACCGGGGGGAATCGGATCGGCCGCCGTGGTGGGCTCGGGCAGGGTCAGTCCTCTGCGTTCGGCGAGCACGTCGCCGGCGCGGGAGATCTGCCGGGCGACCAGCGCCGTGCCCGCCGACGCCGCCGCGACCAGGCCGGACGCGACGAGGAACTGACGCCTGCTCCACTGTCCGTCGGATGCCGTGGTGCGCGCGCCTCGGCACATCACGACGAGCACGGCGGCGGCGACCAGCCCGGCGACGAGTGGCGGCAGCAGGTAGGAGGGCTGCATCGTCGGGCGGGTCACAGCGGCGATCACACCGACGCCGGCGAACAGCACCACCACGGCCACACCCCACGGTGGTCGACGTGTCTGCAGCACTCCGGCGATCACGGCCAGCACCAGCAGGGACGCACCCACCCCGACCATCAACGCCGGCTTGTCCGCCGTACCGAAGGTGTCGATCGCCCACTCACGCGCGAACGCGGGCGCGAAGTCTACGAGAAATGCCGCTACCGCCTGGTAGGGCGACGCATACGGTGAGATGGGCAGCGCCACAAGTTCTCCCACCGACACTCCCGCTGCCACGGCGAGAATGCCGGACACCGCCGCGCGCACATTGTTTCCGCCCCGCATGGTCTCTCCTCCCGCTGTGGTTGTCTATCCCGGCATTCGTGGGGCACCTCGTATCGGATTGGTATGCGCTCTGACCAGCCGAAATCAGCGGATCGGAAAAATGCCCGATTTCGACCCATCCGGCGGCAGGGGTGCACCGAATGACTCCATGACCCGTCACGCGGCGGGGGACCAACCACAGATTGGATCGATCATGGCTCACAAGCGATTTCATCGCGCTCTCACGGCGGCATCGGGCGTCGTCCTGACCGTCGGACTGGTGGCCGGCTGCGGTTCGGACGACGACTCCGCGGATGAGACCACGGCGGCAACCAGCGCACCGATGACCAGCATGGCCACCGAGAGTGAATCGGCCACAGCGGCGTCCGGCCTCGTCGGACCGGGCTGCGCCGCCTACGCTGAGGCGAATCCGACCGGCCCCGGTTCGGTCGAGGGAATGTCCACCGCGCCCGTCGCGACCGCCGCGGCATCGAACCCGATGCTGACGACGCTGACGCAGGCGGTGTCCGGAGAGCTGAATCCGGAGGTGAACCTGGTCGATACGCTGAACAACGGCGAGTACACCGTGTTCGCGCCGACCGATGACGCATTCGCCAAGCTGCCGCCGGAGACGGTCGAGACCCTGCAGACCGACGCCGCAATGCTGACCGATATCCTGACCTACCACGTGGTTTCGGGCCAGGCTGCACCTGATGCGGTCGTCGGCGAGCACGAGACCCTGCTCGAGGGCCAGTCCGTCGAGGTCACCGGTGAGGGCGACGAGCTGATGGTCAACGATGCCGGTGTCGTGTGCGGTGGTGTCCAAACCGCCAACGCCACTGTCTATCTCATCGACACGGTGCTGACGCCGCCGGCAGAGTGATCCTCCTGCCGCCGGTCGAGTAGCGACTCAACACCGATGGTCGAGTAGCGACAAACCAAGTCGCCCACCACCGATGGTCGAGTAGCGACGAACGAAGTCGTTCCCCGCCCGCTGGTCGAGTAGCGACGAACGAAGTGAGGAGCGTATCGAGACCCCAAGGCCTCGATACGCTCCTCATCGTGTCGATTCGAGGTACTACATCACCTCACCGGACCAGCTCCCGCAGTGACAAGCCCGCCGGGACATCGCCGTGCCGAAAGTAGTGCACGAAAACCTCGCCGGCGTCGTCTGCGGTGAACACCTCGTCGGGTGTCACACGGTAGGTGTGGTCACCGACCTTGATCTCCACCGTCGACCCGGACTCAGAACCCTCCCCGCGGCCGACAATGTACTGGCGGTACGACCCGTCGGATTCTGTTCGCCGCAGCTCCAATGTCATCGCCTCGGCGCTCCCTCCCGCTTGCAGGAATGCCGACAGTGATTCGTCGCGTTCCTGTTCGCTCAGGTCGTCGAACCACTCCGGTCGGACGAGGCGCGACAGGATCAGGTGATTCTCCTCGAGACCATCGAGAATGGTCAGCGGATGAGTGAGGAATCGCTCCGGGGTCTCTGGACCCAGGGTCGCAGTCGTTCCGTCGGCGAACTCATAGATGTGCGTCGGTTTCACGATTTCATCCCTTCCCGGTCACGGGAGATCTATGACGTTGGTGATCTTAACCGTGGTCCCGTCCGGCAGCTTCACCGTTGCTGGTGTTCCGGACCTGACACGTTCATCGAAGTCTCGCTGCCCCGGCGTCTTACGCGCTCCGCCACTCTTCACCTCGATCCCGGAGTACGTTCCGTCTCCGTTCGGTATCAACCCGTCGTAGTACCGCGACTGCTTGCCACCCTCGATGGTGGCCTGTCGCTGGTCACGAATGATCCCGGCGCCGAAGCGTTTCTCGGCATTGTCAAGGATTCGCTTCTCCTCGTCCTTGCCGCTTCGTCCGTCGTTCCCGTTGGCGTAGCGCCCTTTCGAGTCGCGGCCATCACCTCGGTCGCGGCGATCATCGACTTTCGGCTGCTCGGGCTCGGACGGCTTCGGTGCCGGCGTCTGCTTGGGAGCCGGCGGCCGTACGCCAGGAAGACCGCCACCACCGATCAATCCTGGTACCGGATACACCGGACAGACGACGTCGCAGTTCTCGTTGTCGACGATCCCGTCACCGTCGTTGTCCTCGCCGTCGACGCCCGCTCCTCCGGGGCCGTTCAGCGCCACGGCAGGCGGGTTGTTCCGGTCCCGGGATCGCTTCTTGTCCTTGTCCCGACCAGGCCGTCCTGGCGAATCCTGTTCGTCTGACTCTGAATCCGGCCGCGCCGACGTGCTCGGCGAGTACCTGTTCGGGCCCCGATTCTCCGATGGACCGGACCGGCGTTCGGCGGCTTTGTCCCTGTCCCTCTTCGACTTCCGATCCCGCTGCGACGAGCCGCGCATCTGGGTCTGTGGCGCCTTGGTTTGGGGCGAGAACTTGTTGGGCCCGCGGTCGGGCTTCGGAATGGGTTTGCGCTGTCTCTCGGGCTTCTTCGCCTCCGGAGACGAGGGCCGCTGCTGGCCTCCCCCACTGCTTGGCCCCGACGGGCCCGGTGACGACGGTGAACTGTTGCTGCCGCGTGACGGTCCCGGGTCTGTCCGGGGTTTCATCTGTTTCGCTTCGCCGCCCCGAGGTGGAGCCGACGACTGCGGGCCGCTCCGGCTGTTGGTCGACGCCGCGTCGGCGTGCGTCAGCGGGAGGGCGACGATCAGAAACAGCGTCACGACGGTGACGCACGCGCGTATCAGATAGCTGGTTCTTGTGGTTGTTCGCATGATGTTCCGACCCGTTCTGTGTGGTGGTGAGAACCGAGCCGAACGTAGGTCTGCGGCGCGCATCGACAGAACACCGAGCACCCGAAAGTCCCTCTGTCGAACGACAAATGAGCGTCCGTGCGACCGACACCGGGAACAAACCACCCCTTTGGGAGCGTCGCGGGCGCCGGCGGGATTCTCTTTTCGGCCGTGAAGCCGGCCGCACAGGGCGAAGATGGAAAGCACGAACCCGCGAGAGACACGGAGATCCGCGATGGTCGACTGGGACGGCGCACGCTACGCCGACGTGAGCGCGCTACAGCGCATGGTCGCCGAGACCTCGATCGGCGACATCGAACTGACCGGCGACGAGCGGCTCCTCGACGTCGGGTGCGGCGACGGCTTCATCACGATGCTGCTCGCCGAACGATTGCCGAATGGCAGCGTCGTGGGTGTCGACGCATCGCGCCGGATGATCGAGCGGGCATTGACCCTCGTCCCGCCCGACTGGCTGCGCGTCCAGTTCCACGTCGACGACGTGCTCGCCCTGCCCTTCGAGCGGGACTTCGACATCGCCGTGTCGTTCAACGCAATGCACTGGGTGCTCGATCAGACGGCGGCACTCACGCAGATCGCCCACAGCCTCGACGACGGCGGACGCGCGGTCATCCAGCAGGTGTGCGAGACGGAGCGCCCCAGCATCGAGGATGTCGCGATGGACGTCGCGTCCGCCATGCGGTGGCGGGAGTGGTTCACCGACTTCCCGGCGCCCTTCATCCACGTTTCGCCGGAGCACTTCGCGCAGAACACACGCGCCGCGGGCTTCGTCGTGGCCGACCTGGGCGTCGACGATCTGCAGTGGCAGTTCGAGTCCGTCGACGACTTCACCCAATGGTTCGAGGTCGGCGCCACCGCGTGGACGCACCGCGTCCCCGGCGACCTCGCGAGCGCCTTCGCGTCCGACGTCGTCGACCGCTACCAGGAGGTGACCGGCGCGGAGGCCCTGTTCCGGTTCGGTCAACTACGGGCGACCCTCACGCTTCCGTCGCCCTGAATGGGTGTACAGGCGTACACTCAAAGGCATGGCGGCATCCTCCGAGGCCAGAACCGACGAGCTCGGCGCCCTCGCGCAGCTCGCCACCGCGGAACTGCGTTCAGCGGTGGCCGGGATCGGCACCATCCACCGTTCCGTCGCCGGCACCGTGTTCGGCGCCTTACGTCCCGTGTTCGGCCGGGTGGTCGAGTCACCCCGGATGGTGCACGACGCAGTCAGCGAGGGTGCCTACCAGTCGATGGATGCCCTGCTGGACGCCGCCGACACGGTCACGGACGGTTTGCCGACCACCGATCGACCGATCTCGCACACCGCCCGGGGAGCGATGCTGCTCGGCATCCTGAACGGACTGATCGGCGACGAACTCGAGGCCACCCGGTCGCCGTTGGCCGCGCCCATGTCGATTCGTGTCGGCGGGGAGCCGGTCGCGATCGAGACCTCGGCGCTGCAACAGGCCTTCCCCGACGCCGGCGGACACGTCGTCGTGTTCCTGCACGGCCTAATGGAGTCGGAGCGGGCGTGGGCGATCGGCGGGCGAGAGACGTACGGGTCCCGACTGTCCGCCGACATCGGCGCCACCGAGGTCCAGATCCGGTACAACACCGGTCGGCACATCAGCGACAACGGCCGCGACCTGTCCGCCCTGCTGTGCGATCTGGTGCTCCTGTGGCCGGTCCCGGTCACGCGGCTCACGTTGATCGGCCATTCGATGGGCGGCCTGGTCGTGCGTAGTGCCGCACACACCGCCGTCGAGCGCGGACTCTGGTGGCCGAAGCTGGTGACCGAGACAGCGTGCCTCGGCACCCCACACCTCGGTGCGCCGCTGGAACGCGGGGTGCACGTGCTCTCCTCCGCCCTGCAGAGCACGCCGGCAACCCGGCCGATCAGCAACCTGCTGCGGCGGCGTAGCGCCGGTGTCCGTGACCTGTTCCACGGCAACCTGACTCCGGCAGACTGGGCCGACCGCGACCCCGACGCGTGGCAACATCCGCCGGGCGCGGACGTGCCGCTCCTCGCGACCGCTCGGCATCTGTTCGTCACGGCGACGGTCACCAGCAACCCCGACAACCCGTTCGGCCGCCTCGTCGGCGACGGCCTCGTCCTGGCGCCGAGCGGACGTGGTGAGCCCACTCGCAGCCGCCTCGGGTTGCGATTCTCCGACGGTCTGGACATCGGCAGCGCACACCACTTCACGCTGCTCAACTCCGACGTCGTCTACCGCTGGCTACACGCCAACCTCCGGCCCCGCCGGGCACTTCCGCCCGGTTGAGGCGGCTACGGCCGCGGCAACTTTCGGTGGAGCGGGTTCGACGACACCGGGGTCGCCCGGCGGCCGCGGCCGGGCACGCTCGACACCACGGCCGGCGCCTCGGCACTGGCCTTGGTCGCGTCCTGTAGGCGCATCGCCGAGGAGTCCCCGACACCCAGGGCAGGCGAACCGATCACGCGCCGCGCATCCGCACCGCATTCCGGGCAGGTAGCCGCGTCCGGGATCGCCGCCATCGAATGGCGCTCGACGAAATCCGCACAGTCCGAACGACAGCGGAACACGTAGGTCGGCATGCCGTCACCCTAATATCTCGGCCGGCGCGACGTCGTCTGTTGGCCTGCCGACCGACAGGTTCGTCACTACACTCGATTCATGCCGGAGTTGCTATATCCCCTCGATTCATCGAAGAGCTTCACCGACCAGCAGATCGTCGGGCACAACCGTTGGCACCCCGACATCCCGGCAGCGGTGACGGTCAAACCCGGCGACACGTTCCGTGCGCATTGTCGTGAATGGTTCGACGGCGCCATCCACAACGACGACTCGGCCGAGGACATCCTCAACGCGCCGCTCGACGGTGTGCACGTGCTGTCGGGGCCGTTCGCGATCGAGGGTGCCGAGCCCGGCGACCTGCTCATCGTCGACATCCTCGACGTCGGACCGATCCCGCAGGAGGACTCCGGCCCACTCGCCGGCCAGGGCTGGGGCTACACCGGCATCTTCGCCAAGCAGAACGGTGGTGGCTTCCTCACCGACCAGTTCCCCCACGCCTACAAGGCCATCTGGGATTTCAGCGGCCAGAGCGCGACGTCGCGGCACGTGCCGCACGTCAAGTACACCGGCATCGTCCACCCCGGCCTGATGGGTACCGCGCCGTCGGCCGAACTGCTGGGTACCTGGAACGCGCGCGAGGCCGCCCTCATCGCCACCGACCCCGACCGCGTGCCACCTCTGGCCCTGCCGCCGCAGCCCAAGGACGCGATTCTCGGCACCCTCACCGGAGCCGAATTCGACCGTGTGGCAGGCGAAGCCGCGCGTACCGCGCCGCCGCGGGAGAACGGCGGCAACCAGGACATCAAGAACCTCACCAAGGGCACCCGCGTCTTCTATCCGGTCTTCGTGCCCGGCGCCAACCTCTCGTTCGGCGATCTCCACTTCTCCCAGGGCGACGGCGAGATCACGTTCTGTGGCGCCATCGAGATGGGCGGGTTCATGGACCTGCACGTCGACCTCATCAAGGGCGGTATGCAGACCTACGGCGTCACCGAGAACGCGATCTTCATGCCCGGCAACACCGATCCGCAGTACTCGGAGTGGATCGCGTTCTCGGGTACGTCGGTCACGCTCGACGGTGAGCAGCGCTATCTCGACTCCGATCTCTCCTATCAGCGGGCCTGCCTGCACGCCATCGACTACCTGACGAAGTTCGGCTACACCCCCGAGCAGGCCTATCTCCTACTCGGGTCGGCGCCGATCGAGGGCCGGCTGTCCGGTGTGGTCGACATCCCCAACTCCTGTGCCACCGTGTACATCCCGACCGCCATCTTCGACTTCCCGGTGGCGCCGTCGAAGGACGGTCCCGTGACCATCGACCCCGGGATGGGTGCGCCCACCGCGAGTTTCTGACCTCCGGTGAACGACGACGGCGCGGCGACGCGGTTGCCCGCCTTCGCCGTCCGCGAGATCACCGCGATCGCGGCGGTGCTCGCCGTCGTGTTGCTGTCGCTGTCGGGTCGGTACGGCTACCACCGCGACGAACTGTACTTCCTTGCCGCGGGCCGTCATCCGGCGTGGGGCTATGTCGATCAGCCGCCGCTGACGCCGATGCTCGCGCGCGTCTCCACCGCGGTGTTCGGCGACAGCGTCGTCGGCCTGCGGGTTGTTGCCCTGCTGCTGGCCATCGCGACGGTGTTCGTCGCGGCGCTCATCACGCGGGAACTCGGCGGTGGTCGTGGTCCGCAGATCCTCACTGCGGCAGCGGTGGCCACGTCGTCGATGGTCATGGTCGCCGGCCACATGCTGGGCACCCCGAGCACCGACATCCTGATCTGGGCGCTCGTCGGACTGCTGACGATCCGACTGCTCCGGACCCAGGAACCGCGCTGGTACGCGGCGATCGGGTTCGTCGTCGGGATCGGATTCCTGAACAAATTCCTGGTGGCCCTGCTCGCGGTGGCGTTGCTCGCATCGATCGCGCTGCTCGGTCCTCGTCGCATCCTCCTATCGTGGTGGTTGCCCACGGGGATCGCGATCGCCGCGCTCGTCGCGGCGCCGACCCTGGTGTGGCAGGCGGCCAATGACTGGCCGCAACTGACTGTCGCGCAGGGGATCTCCGACGACGACGGCGCCGAGAACCGGATCATGTTCATCCCTTCGCAGTTCATCCTGCTGGCGCCGCCGTATGCGGTGTTGTGGATTGCCGGTATCTGGCGGATGCTGCGCGATCCGGACGTGCGGTGGTCACGATCGATTCCGGTCGCCTACGGACTGCTGGTGGTCGTCATGCTGGTGACCGGCGGGAAGCCGTACTACGTGATCGGGTTGTTGATCGTCCTGCTGGCTGCCGGTGCGCAACCGGTGCTGGGATGGTTCGCCCGGCGTGGGCTGACCTCGATCCTGGTGGCGGTGATCGTGGTGTCGGCGGTGCTGAACGCCGTCGTCACTCTCCCAGTTCTCCCCCGCACCGAGGTCAACACGGTCAACGGGATCAACCGCGAGCAGGGTGAACAGATCGGGTGGCCGCAGATGGTGGACACGATCGCCGAGGTCTGGGAGTCAATACCCGAATCCGACCGCTCTACGGCGGTGATCTTCACGCAGAACTACGGGCAGGCCGGTGCCGTCGACCGGTACGGCCCGGAACGCGGGCTACCGCAGGCCTATTCCGGACATATGAGCTACGCCGACTGGGGGCCGCCCGGCGACGACATGACCGGCCCCGTCATCCTCGTCCGATTTCCCGACCGCGCGGCGATCGAGGACTCCTTCGTCGACTGCCGCACCGTCGCACGCGTGGACAACGGCTACGGCGTCGACAACACCGAGCAGGGCACGGTCGTCGCGCTGTGCTCGGGTCCCCGCGGCCCGTGGTCGACGGTCTGGCCGGACTTGCGGCACTACTACTGATCCGCCCCGATCGTGCGCGTGAGGTGGTACGGATGTGACTGCCGTTCACTGAAGTCAACGACAGTTCACTGCAGTTCACCACTGTTGTTGTGAAACATCCTGCGGTGCCGAAAGATTCACGCGAAACTTCTTGACATCGAACGTACGTTCGAATACCTTGGAGTCATGGGAGCTTCGGGGGAACTCAATACCATCACGAATTCTGTTCGAGACCTACGCTTCGGCGACGACATGACGGGGCGAGACGCGTTCGACGCGATGACTGCCCTGATCACGCTGCGTAACCTGATCGAGCATCACGCCGCCACTGTGGTCGGTCAGCTCGGCCGGCTCGGCGTGGCGACTGATCACGGACGGAAGTTGAGCGAGTTGCTGATCGTGATGGGACTGGCGCCGGCGGTGGCGACACGGTTCGTCCGCATCGCCGGGACCCGGACAACGCTGCCCACGCTGTACGCGCACGCCGCTGATGGGGCGATCTCGGCCGAGCACGTCGACGCCATCGGCCAAGGCATCGAGCACATCGCGAAGCGATCCGGGGAACCGATCGACGAGCAGGCGCGTCTGAACAGTGTGACCGATCTACTGTCCCAGTTCTTCTCCGGCGCCACCCCTTCCGAGATCGGCAAGCGGGCCCGCAGCCTCGGGAACAAGCAATCCACCGAGACCGGCGGGCTACCCGCAGCAGAGGACCGTGACCTCAACGCCCTTACCCATGGTGTCGACACTGATGGCAGGTTGCAGGTCCGAGCCGATCTCAACACCGAGGTCGGCGAGAAGTTCTCCGCCGCCATGGAGGAATTGGCAGCACCACGGCCCGAACCCGACGGATCGCCCGACGCCCGCTCCACTGGTCGTCGTCAAGCCGATGCATTGGAGGCGTTGCTGGACATCGCTGCGCGCAGTGGTGATGTGGCGGCTGCACCGCGCCATCAGGTACTGATCAGCGTGCCCGCCGACACTCCTGACTTGGCCGAATTGCCGTTCATGGGGTCGATCACCGGATCAATGCTGCGAACCCTCACGTGTGATGCCACGGCCACCGTCGCGATCGTCGACGGCGAGCAGGTACCGATGGAGATGAGTCGCGACAAGCGCCTGTTCCCACCGCACCTACGCAAAGCTCTCCACAAGCGCGACCAGTGCTGCATCAAATGCGGCGTCTCCGCTAGTGTCCTGCGCCGTTAATTCGTTGAATAAGTCTGCCGATGGAGCCGAGGATGTCTTCGGCGGTTTTGGTCCAGATGAATGGTTTGGGGTTGGCGTTCCATCCGGCGATCCAGTTCTTGATG
>NZ_JAZDUE010000031.1:0-18988 GCF_036350515.1 Gordonia prachuapensis
CACGAGATGCCATAACAATAATCCCTTGCGTGAGAGTATGTTTCATCAATTCTCTCACGTTCCTGATCAGGCAAAAGTCGACACGCCCAATTAATTGGCGCACTAATCTGACAGGACACTAGGCGAGTAGCGTATCGAGACCTGTTGAGCAGCCGGAGATCTCGATACGGCCCTCGCCTAGCCGCTCGGCCCTACTCGATCAACGGTAAGAGACCGCTCGGGAACTCCCCCGCCGCTGGTCGAGTAGCTGCGAGCCGCTAGGCGAGCAGTGTATCGAGACCTCTTGAACGGCACTAGATCTCGATACCGTTCTCGCCTAGCGGCTCGGCCCTACTCGATCAACGGTAAGGGGCGGGGTGGCGCCGCTCGATCGGCGGGTGGAGGGTGGCTCGCGTTGGTCGATCAACGACTACCCACCCCCTTAGGCGCGCCTGCGGACATGAAACCGAACAGGTAGCCGGCGACCCGGCGCATCTGGATCTCGTCGGCACCTTCGGTGATCCGGTACCGACGGTGGTGGCGGTAGATGTGTTCGAACGGTTCGTGCCGTGAGTAGCCGCGCCCGCCGAACACCTGCATGGTCTGATCGGCGGCATCACAACACAGTCGGTTGGCCTGGTAGTTGCACATCGACACTTCCTGCGAGGCCGAGAAGGGCCCGTAGGTGTCCATCTTCCACGCGGTCTCGCGGATCAGGGCCCGCAGCATCGCGGCCCGGGTGTGGAGCTCGACCAAGGGGAACTGAATGGCCTGGTTGGTCGACAACTTCTTGCCGAACGGCGCGCGCTCGTTCGCGTGCGCGACTGCGCGGTTGATGCAGTACTGCGCGGCACCGAGACTCGACGCGGCCTGACGGATCCGGTTCTCGTTGAAGAAGTGCTGGACGATCTGCAGACCTCTGCCCTCCTCGCCCATGATGGCGGAGTGCGGCACGCGTACGTCGCGCAAGGTGATGTGCGCGTGGTCGGTCGGCATGTTGAACGTCCACAGGTACTCCTCGACCGCGAAGCCCTCGGCCTCGGGATCGACGAGGAACGCGGTGATGCCGCGGCCATCTCCCGCTTCCCCGCTCGTCCGGGCAAAGATGATGTCGCGGTGGGCAACATGAATTCCGGTGTTCCAGGTCTTCTCACCGTTGATCACCCAGGAGTCCCCATCCCGAACAGCGGTGGTCTCCATATGGGTGGCATCGGAACCGTGCTCGGGTTCGGTGATACCGAAGGCGAAGAACTTCTCTCCCGCCGCGAGTGCCTCGACCCATTCCGCTTTCTGTTGCTCCGAGCCGTACTCGAGCATGAGGAGCAGGCCGATGTTGTTGCCGACGATCGCGTGCTCGTTCTGCAGGTCGCAGTGCAGGCCCAGACCCTTGGATGCCAGGTGCTCGCGGATCACGGCCATCGACAGGTTGGACCCGTCACGGCCGCCGAACTCGGCCGGGAACGGGTACCGGAAGTGTCCCGCCGCGTCTGCACGCTTGCGTGCCTCGTGGAGGAGGGCCTCCCACTCGGCGCTGGGCAGCCCGCCTCGATCCCAGTCGGTGCGGGCGTCCTCCCGTCGATGATCGAAGAACCGGATGTTGTCGTCGGCCTGCTCCAGCGGCACGATCTCTGCTTCGATGAACGCATCGAGCTCGGCAAGGTAGTCCGTGAGTGATTCTGGCAGTGCGAAATCCACGTCGGTGTGCCTTTCTTCTCAGCTGTCGGGTCGCGACATGTGCCGCGGGTTGGCGACCGTGAGGCGGTCGATGACCTCGGCGGCCACTACGGAACGCACGTTCTCGTCGGTGGCCGAGAGCGAGCCGCGGCGCAACGCATCGGCCAGTTCGGCGCTGCTGCCGACACCGAGCGCAGACAGTCGACGACGACTGGCCTCCGCCTGACGCTCTCCCACCAGCAGCTGCCGGCGCACCGTCGCCAGGACGTTACCCGCGACCCGGGTGCGAAACTTGACCTGCGACGACACCCCGCTGTCGGGGGCCACCTCGTCGTGGAGGAATCCGGAGACGGAGTCGAGCAGGTCGAGCATCGTGGGCGCAGTGTGCGGGTCCTCGGGACGCGCAACCACCCCCGCATCCTCGAGCGGATCGGACACCGATTGCGGTGTCGTGATCCCCAGCGCCAATAGTGCGTCGAACTCCTGTTCGGCGCTGCGCCGTCCGATCGCCGCGAGTTCCATCGACGGTTCGGTGCCGTCGAGATACCGGTTGGCCTGGGCCCCGCAGATCAGACCCCAGCGCACGGTCGCATAGAGCTCCCACCATTTCAGGGTGGCCTCGTCGGGACGTCGACCGGAGACCTGGGCGTATGCATCGAGCAGGTCTGCGCGCGAGCCCATTCCTGCGACCGGCGCTCCTGCGCCGAAACGCCACGCCTTGGCGCACAGCCACCCGAGGTCTTCCATCGGGTCGCCCAGATGGGCGAGCTCCCAGTCGAGAACGGCCGAGATGCGATCCGGTGTGATCAACAGGTTGCCGAGCCGGAAGTCTCCGTGCACCACCGTCTCCGGTGACGGCTCCGGGCGGTTCCGCTCGAGCCAATCGATCGCCAGGACGATGCCGGCCGGTGCTTCCTCGTACTCACGGGGAAACAGAGTTCGCAGTGCGGCCACGGGATCACCGATCGACGTCAGGCCCGTCGTCGCCGTGTCCATGGCATGGATACGCGCCAGGATCCCACCCGCCTGGCGGGCGAAGTCCTCGCGAATCGGTCCGTAGGCATCGTCGCGGAGGATGCGTCGCGCGATCGACTCGCCGTCGACGAACCGCATCAGGGCATAGGGAAAGCCCAGGACGTTGTCGCCGTCGGCGGAGTCCCCCAGGTCGAGCACCTCGGGCACCGGGACCCCGGCGTCCATCGCGGCTCGGAGAACGTCGACTTCCGCCGTCAGACCTCCCGATCCGGGTTCCGCGGCCGGGACGGCGCGGACGATGACCGCCTCGTCGCCGCTGCCATCACCCACTGTCAGCGCGTACGTCGTACGACTTGCCCCTGCCGGCAGCACCCGCGATTGGCGGACGGCCACCTCTCGACCCCAGATCGCGCCCAGTCGGCCCGCGATGCGCGTTCCCACCTCGGCGGGATCGGTTGACTTCATCGTGCTCACCTCGGTCACGGTCCCCCTCTGTACGGCGAATAAGACCCGACGCTGCGACGCTACCCGAACCGACCGACCGCTCCCTCGGTTCGGCGGAAATGCCCAGTCCCGCACGGCACTCTGCCCGGCTCGAACCAGTGACTCAGAGCTACTCGACGCCTCAGGGCCGCTCAGCCCTCAGGCGCGCACGGCGACGCCCTGCAATCCCTGCGGGCGGGTCCGGCGTCAGGTCACCGGCTTCAGTGTGCGACGCGGTGGCGCAGGTCGATCGGTAGTCCGTCCGCCGGGGTCGGGCCGGTCCCGTAGGTGAGGTCGAGGCGGTAGTCGCTGGGTACCGACCACTCGAAGCGCTGCAGCATCTGGTGCATGATCGCTTTCACCTCCATGCCGCCGAAGTACAGCCCGATGCATTTGTGCGCGCCGCCGCCGAACGGTGCCCAGGCGAAACGATGCACCTTGTCCTCACGCCGCTCCGGCGCGAAGCGCTCGGGGTCCCAGCGCGTGGGGTTCGGCCACCACTCTTCGCGCAGCATCGACGCCCACGCATGGATCCCGACGAGCGTGTCCGTCGGGACGAAGTGGCCCAGGATGTCGGTGTCGGCAACGGTTTTCCGGAAGAGCATGCCGACCGGTGCGTTGATGCGCAGTGTCTCCTTGAACGCGAGGTCGAGGCTCGGCAGTTTGTCGAGGTCGTCATAGTCGATGGTGGACTTGCCCAGCGCCAGGGACTCGCTTCGCAGACGTTCCTGCCACTCCGGGTACCGCCCGAGGAAGTAGGTCAGCATCGACAACGCGATGGTGCTGGTGTCGTGGGCGGCCATCATCACGAAGATCATGTGGTTGACCACGTCCTCGTCGGTGAAGGTGTTGCCGTCCTCGTCGGCGCTGTGGCACAGCACGCTGAACAGGTCGTCGCCGTCGCCTGCCCTGCGCGCGGCGATCTCGGAACGGAAGTATTGCTGCAGCGCCTCACGACCGCGCAGTCCACGCGCCCACGTCCAATCGCGCACGTCGGCACGGACCATGGCCTGCCCGCCGCGCACGGCCGCCTCGAAGGACTCCTCGAGACGATGGGCTTCGGTCTCGCTCAACGAGGCACCGACGAACACCTCGGTGGCCAGCGACAGGGTCAGGTCCTTGGTGCGGGAGTACATCCGGAATCCGCTGCCGACCTCCCAGTCGGCAAGGGTCTTCTCGATGTGCGGCGTCATCATGTCGAGGTAGCCGTTGAGCCGGGGCCGGGCGAACGCCTGCTGCAGAATTCGGCGATGGTGCATGTGTTCTTCGAAATCCATCAGCATGATCCCCCGTCGGAAGAACGGGCCGATCATCGGTTCCCAACCCTGCTCACTGGAGAACGCCTTCTCGCGATTCATCCATGCGCATTCGATCGCGTCGGGGCCGACGAGCGTGACGATGTTCATGTTCAACGAACCGGACCAGGACACGGGACCGTACTTCTCGAAGCGCGCCATCGCGCTGGCGAGCGGGTCCTTGAGCGCTTCCAGGGAGTTGCCGAGAAACGGCAGCCCGGGGTCGCCCATCACGGGTTTCAGGTCCGAACCGGCGGGCGGCTCGGCCAACGGTCGCGGTGTGCTCGGATAGGCCTTGCTGAGCGAACCCAGCGCCGATTGCATCGTCTTCTTCGCGTCCATGAGCGCTCCAACCCGAGACCGCGTCCCCTGGGTGCGATCGGGCTGTCCGCACCAAAGGAACGAAACGTGTTTGTTGTTCCAACCGTGAGTGTACGTCGGCGTACCACCGCCGTCACCGGTTTTCCCGAACCAATGTCACGCGCCGACGTATTCGGCCAGGTGCGATCCGGTGAGAGTCGACGGGTCGGCGATGAGGTCGGCCGGTGAGCCCTCGAAGACAACCCGTCCGCCGTCATGGCCGGCGCCCGGCCCGAGATCGATGATCCAGTCGGCATGGGCCATCACTGCCTGGTGGTGCTCGATCACGATGACGGACTTGCCGCCGTCGACGAGCCGGTCGAGCAGCTCGAGGAGTTGCTCGACGTCGGCGAGATGCAGACCCGTGGTCGGCTCGTCGAGAATGTAGACATCGCCCTTGTCGCCCATCTGCGCGGCCAGTTTGAGGCGTTGACGCTCGCCACCGGACAGAGTCGTGAGCGGCTGTCCGATCGTCAGGTAACCCAGACCCACGTCGCGCAGTCGAACCAGGATCTTGTGTGCCGCAGGGATCTTCGCGTCCCCACTACCGAAGAACTCCTCCGCCTTGGCAACCGACATCGTGAGGACCTCGCTGATGTCCTTACCGCCGAATGTGTAGTCGAGGACCTCGGCCGAGAATCGTTTGCCGTCGCACACCTCGCAGGGCGTGGCGACCCCCGCCATCATCGCGAGATCCGAATAGATGACGCCCGCGCCGTTGCAGTTGGGACAGGCACCCTCGGAATTGGCGCTGAACAGACCGGGCTTGACCCCGTTGGCCTTGGCGAACGCCTTGCGGATCGGGTCGAGCAAACCGGTGTAGGTGGCCGGGTTGCTGCGCCGCGAACCGCGGATCGCAGCCTGATCTATCGACACCACGCCGTCTCGCTTCGCGAGGGAGCCGTCGATCAGCGAACTCTTTCCGGACCCGGCCACACCGGTCACCACGACCAGCACGCCGAGTGGGATGTCGACGTTCACGTCGCGCAGATTGTGCGTGGAAGCGCCGCGGATCTCGAGCGCGCCGTTGGCGCTGCGTACCGACTCTTTGACCGTGGCCCGGTCGTCGAGGTGCCGTCCGGTGCGGGTGTCGGCGCCCCGCAGTTCGTCGACGGTCCCCTCGAACACGATCTCCCCACCGTCGCTGCCGGCGCCCGGACCGAGATCGACGACGTGGTCGGCTATCGCGATCGCCTCCGGCTTGTGCTCGACGACCAGCACCGTGTTGCCCTTGTCCCGCAACTGCAGCAACAGGTTGTTCATCCTGGCAATGTCGTGCGGGTGGAGGCCGATCGTCGGTTCGTCGAAGACGTAGGTGACGTCGGTCAGGGAGGAGCCGAGATGCCGGATCAGCTTGGTGCGCTGGGCCTCTCCGCCGGAGAGGGTGCCGGCGGGCCGGTCCAGCGACAGGTACCCGAGGCCGATCTCCACGAACGAGTCGAGGGTCTCGCCGAGCGTGGTCAACAACGGACCGACCGACGGCTCGTCGAGGGTGTGCACCCATTCGGCCAGGTCGCTGATCTGCATGGCGCAGACGTCGGCGATGCTCTTGCCGTCGATCTTCGACGATCGGGCTTCCTCCGTCAGACGGGTGCCGTCGCAGTCCGGGCAGGTCTGGAAGGTGATCGCACGGTCGACGAACGCCCGGATGTGCGGCTGCATCGCCTCACGATCCTTGGACAGGAACGACTTCTGGATCTGCGGGATGAGGCCGAGGTAGGTCAGATTGATGCCGTCGACCTTGATCTTGGTCGACTCCTTGTAGAGCAGGTCGTTGAGTTCGCGCTTGGTGTACTTGCGGATGGGTTTGTCCGGGTCGAACCAGCCGCACCCGCGGTAGATGCGCCCGTACCAGCCCTCCATGGTGTACCCGGGGATGGTGAGTGCGCCTTCGTTGAGCGACTTGGAGTCGTCGTAGAGGGCGCTCAGGTCGAAATCCGAGACCGCGCCCCGACCTTCGCACCGCGGACACATCCCGCCGGTGATCGAGAAGCTGCGCCGTTCCTTGACGGTGCGGCCGGACTTCTCGATCGTGACCGCACCGGCGCCGCTGATCGACGCGACGTTGAACGAGAACGCCTGGGGCGATCCGATATGCGGTGTGCCGAGGCGGCTGAACAGGATTCGCAGCATGGCGTTCGCGTCGGTCGCGGTGCCGACCGTGGACCGCGGATTGGCGCCCATGCGCTCCTGGTCGACGATGATGGCGGTTGTCAGTCCCTCCAACACGTCGACGTCGGGGCGGCCGAGGTTGGGCATGAACCCCTGGACGAACGCGCTGTAGGTCTCGTTGATCATCCGCTGTGACTCAGCGGCGATCGTGCTGAACACCAGTGAACTCTTCCCGGAGCCGGACACCCCGGTGAACACCGTCAACCTGCGCTTGGGTATCTCCAGGCTGACGTCCTTGAGGTTGTTCTCCCGTGCTCCGGTGACGCGGATCCGGTCATGGTTGTCGGCTGCATGGATCTCAGGCGATGTGCTCTTGCTCCGGGTCTTCGTCCTCGCGGCGGCGCTCACGGTGTCTCCATCTGTTCGGCTCGGCCTGTACCTCGCGGTGTGTGGCCGACTCAACTGGTCGAAGGGGCTCTGCGGTGGTCGGTGGTGGCGGATCCATCGTCGTGGTGTGGGTGACGATGTGCCCTTGCCGGTAGGTGCACATGTCCGTCGACTCCCGGTGTCACGGCACCTGGTCGATGCGGATGAGATTGCCCGACGGGTCGCGGAAGGCGCAGTCGCGGACACCGTAGGGCTGGTCGGTGGGTTCCTGCAGCACTTCGGCTCCACTGGCCTCGAGTTTCTCGAACAAAGCGTCGAGGTCGTCGGTGGCCAGCGTGACGGCGGCGAAGCTGCCCTTGGCGATCAACTCCAGGATCACCCGGCGCTCGTCGTCGGTGATCCCGGGGTCCGCGGCCGGCGGGTGCAGGACGATCGAGGTCTGCGGCTGATTCGGCGGGCCGACCGTCAACCAGCGCATCCCTTCGTAGCCGACGTCTTTGCGGACCTCGAAACCGAGTGTGTCCCGGTAGAATTCCAGGGCGGCGTCGGCATCGGTGTGCGGGAGGAAGGTGTACTGAATGTTGATGTCCATGCGCATCACGCTAGACGCGGAGTGCGACTGGACGCTTCTCGATTCCTGATCGGTCTGGTGACCTGTTTGGCCAGGCACGCCGGGATGCCGTCGGTGATGTCGCCGTCGTAGTCGCGGTAGGCGCTGGGCGGCATGCCGACCAGTTCGGTGAAGCGGGTGCTGAAGGTACCCAGTGACGAGCAGCCGACGGCAAAGCAGATCTCGGTCACCGAGAGGTCGCCGCGACGGAGCAGCGCCTTCGCCCGCTCGATCCGGCGAGTCATCAGATAGGAGTACGGCGACTCCCCATACACCCGGCGGAACTCTCTGCTCAGGTGACCGGCCGACATGTGCGCGCCGCGGGCCAGTGCCTCGACGTTCAACGGCGCGGCGTACTCCCGGTCGATCCGGTCGCGGACGCGCCGGAGTCGTGCGATGTCACGCAGACGGTCGGCTTCGGACGTGGCGGCCACGGTGAAATCCTGCCATGGCGGCCCCGTATTGCCCACCGTCTCCGGTGCGGACACAACATCGTCGTGCCACCGCACGGTTGACGGACGTGATGATCACCAACCGACGTGGCTGCGGGCGGACGCCGAGTGGATGGTCACGGTGTCCATCCTTCGCGGGCGAGGACTCCCACATCGTCGACAACGCGGACCGCCCCCGCCTCGCGGAGCTCTGCCTCGGAGAACCCGCCGCTGCGGACCGCGACGCACCGGGCGCCCAATCGTGCCGCCGATTCGACGTCCCACACGGTGTCGCCGACGACCACCGCCGAACCGCCGCCCGCCTTGTCCAGTGCGACGGCCAGGATGTCGGGCTCGGGTTTCGATTTGTCCGCATCCTCGGACGAGGTGACGGCGACGAACTGATCTCGGGTCATCCCGAGGATGTCCAGAGCCGCGTCGGTGAACTCCGCCGCGCCCGACGAGGCCAACGCCACACGAAGACCTGCGCGCTGCAATGACCCGATGAACTCGCGGGTCCCGGAGAACGCCGTGACCTCGGGCAACAGCTTCCGGTACCGGTCGGCCCACGCCGTGCGCAGATCGTCGCCGAGCCGCTGTTCGACCTCGGCGCCACAGACCTCACCGACGAGGAGATCGCCGCCCATACCGACGGTCCGGTGCACCCGCCACCAGTCGGGCGTCAGATCGTGCTCGGCGAACGCCCGGATCCAGGCGAGGGCATGGAAGTAGGTCGAATCGATGAGCGTGCCGTCGACATCGAGCAGGACGGTGTCGACTGGTTGATCGGTGACGGGTGAGCCGCTGGACCCCGAATCGTTCACGTGGACCTCCATGGGTTTGGTTCTCGACCGAAAGTGCTACCCCGTGGGCGTCGCGGACAATCCCCCAGTGGCTCAGCGAAGGAGTTTCGATGCCCACACGCTTCGGCTACACCCTGATGACCGAACAGGCCGGCCCGAAGGATCTCGTCCGGTTCGCGGTCGGAGCCGAGGAGGTCGGCTTCGACTTCGAAGTCTCCAGCGATCACTATTTCCCCTGGTTGTCGGCACAAGGACATGCCCCTTATGCCTGGAGTGTCCTCGGCGCCGTCGCCCACGCCACGGATCGCGTCGAGCTGATGACGTACGTGACGTGCCCTACCATCCGCTACCACCCGGTCATCGTCGCGCAGAAGGCCGCGACCCTGCAGCTACTGGCCGATGACCGGTTCACGCTGGGCCTCGGTTCCGGTGAGAACCTCAACGAGCACGTCGTCGGAGAAGGCTGGCCGGCCGTCGCCGATCGGCATGCGATGCTCGCCGAGGCGATCGAGATCATCCGCGCGCTGCACCGGGGCGATCTGGTCGACTTCCGCGGTGAGTATTACCAGGTGGACGCCGCACGGATCTGGGACCTGCCGGAGTCGGGTGTGCCGATCGGTGTGGCCGTCGCGGGCGGACGGGGGATCGAGGAGTTCGGCCCGTTGGCCGATCACATGATCGCCGTCGAGCCGACCCGGGATCTCGTCGAGACCTGGAACGACACCGACGGGACCGGAACCATCGGCGTCGACAGCCGCGCGATCGGGCAGATCCCGATCAGCTGGGACCCCGACCGCGAGACCGCGGTGGCTCGGGCGCACGACCAGTTCCGCTGGTTCAGCGGCGGGTGGGACGTCAATGCCGACCTCCGCACGACCGCCGGCTTCGCGGCGGCGACCCAGTACGTCACCCCCGACGACGTCGCCGCGTCCATCCCGTGCGGCCCCGACCTCGATGCCATCGTCGACGCCGTCAAGCCGTACTGGGAATCGGGTTTCACCGACATAGCGCTCGTGCAGATCGGAGGTGAGGCACAGGACGAGTTCCTGAGCGCAGTGGCAAAACCGTTGCTGGACAAGCTTCGTTCGGCGTCGTCCGGAGGGTGACTCACGACACTGAGACGGAACTCTTTGTGAAACAGACGAGTTCATCGCAGCCGAGGCGAGCGGCGCTAGCATCGACGGACTTTCGACTGCGATGCGACCGAGCGGCGTATCATCACGACGAGGGACCTGAAACAGTTCGGGTTCCGCACAGCCCATTGACGGATAGACCTTTTCGGAGGCGGAATGTCCGACGTAAACGAGAACACCAACTACACGACTCGGGACTCCGGCGCTCCTGCCGGCAGCGACGAGCATTCGTTGACGGTCGGGGCCGGCGGCCCCATCGTCCTGCACGACCACTACCTGATCGAGCAAATGGCGCAGTTCAACCGGGAACGCATCCCGGAGCGTCAGCCGCACGCCAAGGGCAGCGGCGCGTTCGGGACCTTCGAGACCACCGAGGACGTGTCGGCCTACACGAGCGCGGCGTTGTTCCAACCCGGGGTGAAGACCGAGATGGTGGCCCGGTTCTCGACGGTCGCCGGCGAGCGTGGCAGCCCGGACACCTGGCGGGATCCGCGCGGTTTCGCATTGAAGTTCTACACATCGGAGGGGATCTACGACATGGTCGGCAACAACACGCCGATCTTCTTCGTCAAGGATCCGATGAAGTTCCAGCACTTCATCCGCTCGCAGAAGCGCCGCGCCGACAACAACCTGCGCGATCACGACATGCAGTGGGACTTCTGGACCCTGTCGCCCGAGTCGGCCCACCAGGTCACCTGGCTCATGGGAGACCGCGGCATCCCGAAGACCTGGCGCCACATGAACGGCTACTCGTCACACACCTACCTGTGGGTGAACGCGGAGGGTGTCAAGCACTGGGTGAAGTACCACTTCATCACTGACCAGGGCGTCGAGTTCTTCACGCAACACGAAGGCGACCAGATGGCCGCCGCGGACACCGACTTCCACACGCGGGATCTGTTCGAGTCGATCGCGTCGGGCGACAACCCGAGCTGGACCCTCAAGATACAGCTGATGCCGTACGAGGACGCGACGAGCTACCGGTTCAATCCGTTCGACCTCACCAAGGTGTGGCCGCATGGCGACTACCCGCTGCACGAGGTGGGCAAGATGACCTTGCACACCAACCCGACCGACAACCACGCCCAGATCGAACAGGTCGCGTTCGAGCCGAACAACGTGGTGCCGGGCATCGGGTTCAGCCCCGACCGGATGTTGCTCGGACGGGTGTTCTCCTACGCGGACGCGCACCGGGCCCGCCTCGGCGGCAACTACAAGGAGATCCCGGTCAACCGGCCGCGCAACGAGGTGCACAGCTACACCAAGGACGGGCACATGCGGATCACACCGGTCAGCGATCCCGTCTATGCACCGAACTCGAAGGGCGGACCGGCCGCCACGTACCAGGGGCAGGGCGAGCCGCAGTGGGCCGCCGACGGCGACATCGTGCGCAGCGCGTATGTCGACCACCCCGAGGACGACGACTGGGGTCAGGCCGGGACCATGGTGCGCGAGGTGCTCGACGACGCCGCGCGTGAGCGGCTCGTCGACAACGTGGTCGGGCACCTCCTGAACGGCGTGTCCGAGCCGATCCTGGCCCGCGCGTTCGAGTACTGGAGCCGGATCGATCCGGACATCGGGGCACGGATCAAGTCGGGCGTGACCGAGAAGAAGGATCAGCCGGATCCCAAGGTGGACGAACAGGGCAATCCGGCGCGCAGTTCGATGCAGGCCAAGGTCTGATCGACACCGGGTTCCCGAGGGCGGGGCGGCACGGGGTGCCGTCCCGCCCTCGCCGTGTGTTCAGGGCCCGACCGTCAGGGCGGCCATCACACGATGGGTCTTCGTGGCGCCGTGATCGCTTCCGACCGACAGACCTCGCCGACCCATCGCCGCCTCGAACACCGACTGGGCGGTAGCGGCACGGCGCTCCAGATCGGCACGTGTCTCGCCGTGGCGCGGTATCACCCGGACGGCCAACTCGAGCACGTCCACATCGCCGACGGTCCACCGCTCGACGTGTGCCGGGCAGCCGTCGATGCGCACCTGCGGCCACGTCTCGCTGGACACCGGACCGAGTGTCACCAGGTGGTCGATCGGTACACCGCCCGGCGTGCACATGACGACGAACTGTCGCTGCGCGCTGTCGAGAACGTGCGCGGGGTCGTCGCCGGCGGAAAGAGCGGCTGCCACCGAGCCGCTCGGACGACGACTGATGGCCGACGACGCGACGACCCGACGGCTTCCGCACCAGTCCTGCTCGAGTCGGTAGGAGAACTCGGGCTGCTCGAACGCTGAGCGCCATCGGCCGACGAGGCGCTCGGTGTCGCAGGGCCGCAGCGCGACCGTCACGTCGTCGCGATCGCCGCTGCGCAGCCGGATCGTGAGGTGTCCGGCGAGCAGCGGAAAGCGGTTACCTGCGTCGTGGGTGCGCGCCTCGGCGAACCAGATGTCCCGACGGATGGGTGGCTCGGCCGCGCATCCCAGTGCGTCGAGAGCATCGGTCACCGGGCTGTCGAGGTTGACCTTGATCTCGACGGGAGCGATCACCGGGTTGGCCTTTCTCGCATGTGACAAGTCGGCCACGGTTTCGTCCGAGACCACCTCTCATCGTCGCCGGCGCGGTGTCCGCGGACACGAGTACGGCGCTACCTCACTTCCCGGCCCCGGCTGCGTGGCCCAGCGAGTACATCTGAGTAGTCGACTACTCGTGCCATCTGACCGACGCCCACACATACTCGGAGTCGGCACAACTGATCCGGCGCAATTCGGCGGGTATCCGTCGCACTTCGGAGGTGGTCATGGTCGGGAGGGTGAGACCTGCGGTGATGCCGCAGTTGCGGGCGCGGGCCGGGCCTGACGTCACCGACGACCGCCACCTCGTCGTCCGTGTCCTCGCCCAGGCCGCGGAGGGACTCGACCGTGCCGTCGGATGGTCACGACTGTGGTCGCCGGTGGGCCTTGCCGTTCTGGTCGGACTCCGCAGCCAGCTGCGCGCGCACAATCTGGTCGACACCGGACGTCCTGGTGATCCCCTGCCCGCGGGTCTGGCGTCCGAGTATCGCGTGCGCACCGTCGACGGGACCTACAACGACGTCGCCACACCGCGTGCGGGGTCGGCGGGCAGCCGGTTCGGACGCAACGTACCCACGGAACAGACGCACCCCGAGGGCGTGGACGCGATCTCGCAGCCCAATCCGCGGCTGGTCAGCACACGGCTGCTGTCCCGCCGAGAGTTTGTGCCGGCCACCTCGCTCAACCTGCTCGCCGCCGCGTGGATCCAGTTCGAGGTGCACGACTGGTTCCACCACGCGCCTGCGGTGTCGGACCCGTGGCACATCGACCTGCCCGAGGGCGACAAGGACTGGACACACGGGCCGATGACCTTCGATCGCACCGCGGCGGACCCGAACAACGCGCCGGGCGCACCGCCGGTGTATGCCTCCACCGTCTCGCACTGGTGGGACGGTTCCCAGATATACGGTGAGACACAGGAATACGCCGATGCGATCCGGAGTCGTCAGGGCGGCCGCATCACCCTCGACACCGATGGTCTCCCCCCGGTCGAGACCGAGGACCTGCTCGATCCCGAGGGTCAGGCGTCGAACTTCTGGGTGGGTCTCGCCTTGCTGCACTCCCTGTTCCTGGCGGAGCACAACGCGATCGCCGATCGGCTCGCCGACGCCTACCCCGCGATGACCGATCAGCAGCTCTACGACACCGCACGGATGGTGAACGCCGCCCTGATGGCGAAGATCCACACCATCGACTGGACGCCGGCCATCATCGCCCACCCGACGACCGTCGCAGCGATGCGCGGCAACTGGTTCGGCCTGCTCGGCGAAAAGTTTTCGCGCCGGTTCGGCCGGATCAGCGACAACGACGTCCTGTGTGGCATCCCGGGGTCGCCGACCGACGACAGCGGCGTGCCGTTCGCACTCACCGAGGAGTTCGTCGCGGTCTACCGGATGCATCCGCTGATCCCCGACGAGGTCGCGATCAGGTCCCTCGCCGACGACACCGTCGTCGGCGCGTATCCGATGCACAACCTCCTCGCCGGTGATGTCCGACAGCGTCTGGGTGAACGCTCCCGCACCGACCTCTTGTACTCGTTCGGTCGCGCCCACCCGGGAGCCCTGTCACTGCACAACTATCCGGTCTCGATGCAGAACCTCGCGCGCCCCGACGGAGGGCACCTGGACCTCGCCACCGTAGACATCATGCGCATCCGTGAACGCGGCGTACCGCGCTACAACGACTTCCGCCGAGCCCTGCGTCTGCCCCGAGTCGGTTCGTTTCTCGAACTCGCCGGCGATCCGGACGTGGCACGCGAACTCGAGGACATCTACCACGACATCGACCGGGTGGATCTCATGATCGGGCTGTACGCCGAGCCCAAACCTCGCGGATTCGGTTTCGGCGACACGGCTTTCCGGATCTTCATCCTGATGGCATCGCGTCGGTTGTCGTGCGACCGCTTCTTCACCGTCGACTTCCGGCCCGAGGTCTACACCGAGGTCGGGATGGCCTGGGTCCGTGACAACTCGATGCGTTCGGTGCTACTTCGACACCACCCCGGGCTCACGCCGGCACTGCGCGGCGTGTCCAATCCGTTCGCACCGTGGAACGTTCCGCGACCACCGGAGGACTGATCCATGACCGACGTCGTCACCGTAGCCGGTACATATGAACGCTTTCGCGAGGGCATCGAGACACCCCGCGACGACGAGGACGCCGACATCGAGAAGATCGTGCGCGTGCTGCGGTCCAACAACGAGCGCGCGTACCGCAAGAACAAGCGCGGCCTCCGCGACGCCCATGCCAAAGGCCACGGCATCCTGCGCGGTGAACTCGAGGTGCTCGACGACCTCGATGACGAACTCGCACAAGGGATGTTCGCCACCCCGCGGGTGTACCCGATCGTCGCTCGGCTGTCGAGCACGTCCGGCGCGATCCGCAGCGATCAGCTGCGTGGTGTGCGCGGACTCGGGGTCAAGGTGATCGGGGTGGACGGCGAACGCGCCCTGCCCGACGACACCGCCAACACGCAGGACTTCATCATGGTGACCCATCGCGAGTTCCTGTTCGCCGATGCCCATGAGTACAGCCGCCGTGGGATGGCCGTGGCCTGGACGCTCGCGCGGTTGTCCGACACGGTGCTCAAGCGGGGCAGCGAAGTACTCGATGCGCTGAACCGACGGGTACTCGATCCGCTCGGTGTCGGACTGCCGCACACACTGTCGGTGTTCATCGCCCCCAACACCCACATCCTCGGAGACACCTTCCACTCCTCGGCGCCCCTGCGGCACGGCGACTACATGGTCAAGATGCGGCTCGTCCCGCGGTCGCCGGAGGTACGTGCACTCGTCGGTGCTCCGATGCCCGACAACGGCGGCGTCAACGCCTTGGCCGAGTCCGTGATCGACTTCTTCGCTCTGCACGACGCCGAGTACGAGTTGCAGGTGCAATTGTGTACCGATCTCGAGTCCATGCCGATCGAGGACGCGACCAAGGAATGGGATCACCGGCGCTCGCCCTACCGCCCGGTCGCGGTCATCCGCTATCCCCGGCAGAACCCGTACACCCCGGAACGGCGAGCCTTCGGCGACGACGTGCTCTCCTTCAACTCCTGGCGGGGTCTCGACGCCCACCGGCCGCTCGGATCGATCAACCGCCTCAAGAAGCGCGTGTACGAGGCGTCGAGCCAGTATCGGCACCAGGTCAATCACGCGCCGATGCTCGAACCGTCCGACGAGTCACAGCTTCCGACCTGACCGATATCCGACGATCCGGTGACGTGGTGACGAACACATGGCGATGACGACGATCACGGACTCCGCGCACCGTCACGACAATGCGCCCAGCAGGCAGAATGCGCCCGCAGGCGCCACGCGTTCGAACGGCCGTGCACCGCGCCGCCCCCTATACTCAGAACGCATGGACGGCAGTTGGCAGCTGCTCGGTCGACCCTCCGAACACCAGGCGATCGCATCCGCACTGACCGACGAGGGCAGCGGCGTCGTGCTCGTCGGGCCCGCGGGTGTCGGTAAGACGACGTCGGCGCGTTCGGTGACCGAATCGCTGGCGTGCCCGGTGCATTGGGCGGCATGCACGGAATCCTCCCGCGCGATCCCACTGGGGGCGTTCGCACCGTGGGTCCACCTGTCGCCGAACGTGTCCCGAGACCCCATCGCCGCCCTCGTGTCGGCGCGCGAATCATTGATCGCCGAGCCCGACACCGTGATCGGAGTCGATGACGCGCACCTCCTGGATCAGTTGTCGGCCACGCTGCTCCACCAGATCGCGATCGAGCATTCCGCGCGCATCGTCGCCACGGCCCGCAGCGGCGAGGCCGTCCCGGACGCGGTCACGACTCTGTGGAAGGACGGGTACCTCCAACGCATCGAGCTGGAACCGTTGACCAAGGGGCAGTGCACCGAACTGGTGGAGTTGGTCCTCGGCGGCACATTGGAAGGGCTCAGTGCCGATGTCATCTGGGAATCGTCGGGCGGCAATCCACTGTTCCTGCGCAACATGGTCGAAGGGGCCGTCGCGGCCCGGACACTGACGGAGATCAACGGCGTCTGGCAGTTGCGCGGGCCCACCGCGGTGCCCTCCGGGCTGGTGGCGCTCATCGACGATCGCCTCGACCGAGCCGGCGCGGACGTCCTCGAGGCGCTGAAGCTGCTCGCCCTCTATGAACCGCTCGATCTCGACACCCTCGTCACTCTCGCGGGCGAGGCGGCAGTGGACGCCGCCGAGGTCCGGGGACTCGTCCGCGTGACCCGCGACGGCGCGGTGGTGAACACCCGTTTCAGCCACCCGGTCTACGGCGACGTCATCCGACAGCGGATCGGTACGGTCGCCGGCCGCAAACTGCGCTCACGGATCGTGGGGGTGCTGGCCGAGCGACCCATCACGTCGGCGGCCGACCGGATCCGGCTCGCGCGGCTCTGCGTCGACGGTGATCAGGACATCGACGTCAAGCTCCTGATCTCGGCCGCGAAGGACGCTGTCGCACTCACGAATCTTCCTCTCGGGGAACGGCTCGCACGCGCCGCGCATGACCGCGGTGGCGGACTCGCCGCGGCCGAGTTGTTGTCGAGAGCGTTGTTGTGGCAGGGACGTATCGCCGAATCCGACGAGGTTCTGGCGGTCTACGATCCGGATGACCTCGATGAACTCCAGCTCGTGCAGTGGGGTGTCCCCCGGATGAGCAGACTGTTCTGGTCCCTCGGGGACGTCGGCCAGAGCACCGCACTTCTGCGGCTGATGTGTGATCGGGTCGAGTACCCGACATTGCGGTTGGTCGTAGACGCTGCCGGGGCTGCCATGGCGGTCCACGAGAACCGGATCGACGAAGGGATCGAGGCCGCCCAGAGGGTGCTCGATGATCCGGAATCACCCTCGCAGGCAATCGAGTTCGCAGCATTCGGCGCGGGATTGGCCATGCCCGTCGCGGGTCGCGGGTACGACTTCGAACCGATCGCCGCGCGCTGCCGTCCCGAGCAGAAGGCCACCGACGGGATGCTCAAGGTGATGGTGCGCTACGGCGACGTCCTGGCGCTGACGATGGTCGGCGACCTCGACCAGGCCGAGAGGCGGGCCGCCGAGTACGCCGAGTTCTCGTCGTCCGGGCAATTCGTCGGATGGGCGATCGCGAAGATCATGGCGGGTGTGGTCGCCACCTATCGCGGCGCGTTCCGCGAGGCGGTCGACGCCATCGAACAGGCACTCGCGGCCCTCAACGCCGAGACCTCGTTGCCCTGGCAACTGCCGGCCAGGCTCATCCTGGTTCGGGCATATGCAGCACTCGGCGAGATCGACCGGGCGCAGCAGGTCGTCGACGACGCCGACGAACACTCCGGTCCCCATCTGCGGCTACACGAACCGCAACGGTTGATCGCGCGGGCATGGCTCGCCGCAGCTTCCGGCGGGGGACGTACCGCGATCGAACTGTGTTGTGAAGCAGCCGATCTCGCCAAGCAATCCGGACAGTACGCGTTGTCCGCGGAAGCGTTGCACCACGCCGCGAGGTTCGGTGAACGCCACGTCGCAGGACGCCTTGACGAACTGCGCCCGCGCATCCAGGGCCCGATCGCCGCCCTCTACGCCGCTCATGCGACGGCGGTCGCAAAGTCCGATCCGGCGGGACTTGTCGATGTCAGCGGTCGGTTCGAGGAGGTCGGGTTGATGTTGTCCGCGGCGGACGCCGCGGCTGCGGCCGTTCCGATCTTCGATCGCGGCGGCCGTCGCCGGGAGAGCGCCGAGGCAGGGGCTCGCGCGGCACGGCTCGCGGCGACCTGCGACGGTGCGACGACACCGGCGATCCGCGCCGCTGCGCGGCCGTTGCCGGTGACAGCCCGCGAGCGGGAGATCACCGCCCTGGTGGCGCAGGGACTGAGTAACCGCGAGATCGCCGAACGGCTCACCGTGTCGATCCGGACAGTCGAGGGCCACATCTATCGGGCCTGTATCAAGCTCGATGTGGCCGACCGGGAGGCGCTGGCACGCATCGTCTGGGAGGAAGGCGGGCGCCCGGCGTCGTGAGGTGCGGGGGCGGCCCTTCGTGACGCTCGCAAGCTCGCTCCTCAGGGACCGGGTGGTGGCGCTCGCACGTCTTATCCCGACCCCTGAGGAACCCCGGAGCGCTAGCGGAGGGGTGTCACGAAGGGGCGGCCCTTCGTGACAGTGAGGATGATGGTGGGTAGTCGAGGAGGCTGTCGGGTCTGACCTTCTTCGTGACTGACCGCTCCCGGTGGGTGTGTCCTTCACCAGTGACCTGTCGGCCCGGGAAGCCTGCTCG
>NZ_JAZDUE010000032.1:0-18557 GCF_036350515.1 Gordonia prachuapensis
CTCGCCGGGGCGGGTGGACAGGACAGTGAAGAGTCACAACCACTGGTTGGACACGGTCCTTATCAGGTCACACCCGCCCCGGCCTTTCAAGGCCACATCTCTGGTTCTCACAGCAGCCGAGCAGGCTCCCCGGGCCGACAGGTCACTGGTGAAGGACACACCCACCCGGAGCGGTCAGTCACGAAGAAGGTCAGACCCGACAGCCTCCTCGACTACCCACCATCATCCTCACTGTCACGAAGGGCCACCCTTCGTGACGCCCACTCACTCCGTTCGCGGGCTCCTCAGGGTTCGGGTGGTACGCCCACTCACTCCGTTCGCGGGCTCCTCAGGGTTCGGGTGGTACGCCCACTCACTCCGTTCGCGGGCTCCTCAGGCTTCGGGAGTGTTGCCCCCCAGACCTCCGGCCGATCGGCCGGACCACGAGACCGACTCCACGGCCATCCCTCATCCCCCCAGGCCGTGGGGTCGGTCTTTTGCTGCGCGCGGCCGGTACCCTTCAGGTACCTACCGGCGCAGGAGGTGGCCGTCATGGCGCGACCACTCGGCCACGCCGCCCTACACCGCGCGTGGCCGCACATCAGCGGTGAGGCGCTGCCCCGATTCCTCTGGGGTCGTCATCGCGGGACCGACGTCCGGGACCTCGCCGAACTGCCGCGCGACGAGCGGGCACGGATGTCGCGGCGCGCGACTGCTGCCGCCGCCATCGCACTGATCGGCACGAACTGCGCCATCGGCATCGAGACGTTCCTGCTGGTTCAGTTGGCCTACAACGGGAGTCAGCTGACGCTGGAGACCACCGTCGGCGCGCCGAACTTCCCGGCGGTCGTCACCGGCATCATCGTCGGCACCCTGACCAACATGCTGGTCGGCGTAGCGCTGATCAAGCCGCAGGTGGACTGGTTCGTCAGCGGCGTGGCCGCCGATCAGTCCCGACGTTCCGCGATCCGGCACATCCCGCGCAACCAGGTGTTCGCGACCCTCGCCGCGTGGGCGACGGCAGTCGGGTCCTATGCCGTGGCCGCCGACGACCCCACGTCGATGCGGACCGCCGGTGTGGCGTTCGCCTTCCTCCTCGCGGCGATCTCGAGTTCCTGCATCACCTATCTCTTCGCCGAACGTGCCGCCCGGCCTCTGGCGGTCGTCGCTTACCGGGAGTTCCCGGCTCGGCATGTGTTCCACGGTGTCCAGACACGAATGGTGGCCGTGTGGCTGGTGAGCTCCGCCGTGCCGATGGTCGGCCTCCTGTTGCTCAACCTCGGGCGATGGCTCGACATCCTGCCGCCGGTCAGTGGGCCGGTCGACTGGACGATCGTCGTCCTCGCGGTGGTGGCACTGGTGTCCGGGGTGCGGGTGATCACCCTGGTCGGCCGGTCCATCGCCGATCCGCTCCGTGACCTGCATCGAGCCGTCGAGCGCGTCGACAACACCGACTACACCGCGCGGGTCCCGGTGTATGACTCGTCCGAACTCGGTGTGCTGCAACACGGTTTCAACACGATGGTGGCGGGACTCGAGGAGCGCGAGCGCATGCGCCGGCTCTTCGCTCGCCATGTCGGCGACACGGTCGCCGCGCAAGCCCTCGAACACGGCGACGGCATGCGAGGTGCGAACACGACCGTGGGGGTGCTGTTCGTCGACATCATCGATTCCACCGGGATCGCGGCCCGACAGGATCCCCAGGCCACCGCGCAACTGCTCAACGACTTCTTCACCATCGTCGCCGATGTCGTCGACGACCACCGGGGCTTCGTCAACAAGTTCGAAGGGGACTCGGCGCTGGCCATATTCGGCGCGCCGGTCGCCCTCGACGACCCTGCCACCGCGGCGCTCTCGGCGGCGCGGGACCTCGCCACCCGGCTGACCGCCGCCCTCGACATCGGGTGGGGCATGGGCGTGTCGTGCGGCACCGTCTTCGCCGGGAACATCGGTGCCGAGACCCGCTACGAGTACACCGTGATCGGCGACGCGGTGAACGAGAGCGCGCGGCTCTCCGATCTCGCCAAACAGTCCGGCACATCGGTGATGGCGTCCGGGACGGCGATCGATCGGGCGACGCCGGACGAAGGTAGTCAGTGGGTCGCCGTCGGAACGCGTACTCTGCGCGGTCGCGCCGAGGTGACCGAGGTCTTCGCGCCGATCTCGGTTGTCGGACGGCGGGGCGCGGCGGGGATCTCGGTCGGAGCCGTCGTCGCCGGACTCCTGCGTCCGGCGCGCCGATTGACGGGACAGACCGGCCGTTTCGTTGACGACGGCGGTGGTACTCCATAGCGTCGGTGACAGACGTGACCAGACAGGGGAGGCACCATGAGCAAGTGGACCGCGGCTGACATTCCAGACCAGACCGGACGGCGGTACGTGATCACCGGCGCCAACAGTGGCCTCGGCGCCGAGACGGCGAAAGCGTTGGCCAAGGCGGGCGCGACGGTCACCCTGGCCTGCCGGAACGTGAACAAGGCGCAGCCGGTGGCGGCCGACATCGGACCCAATGCGACTGTGGCACAGCTCGATCTGGCCGATCTCGCATCGGTGCGGACCTTTGCCGAGAAGTTCGACGGCGCGGATGTCCTGATCAACAACGCCGGGGTCATGGCGATACCGTTCAAACGCACCGCCGACGGATTCGAGATGCAGATGGGCACCAATCATCTCGGCCACTTCGTGCTGACCGCTCTGGTTCTGCCGAAGATCACCGATCGGGTGGTGACCCTGTCGTCGTCGATGCATCAGATCGGTCGGATCGACCTCGACGACCTCAACTGGGACAAGCGGAAGTACCGCCGCTGGCGGGCCTACGGCGACTCCAAGATGGCCAACCTCATGTTCGGCAAGGAACTGGCCGAACGGCTGGCGGCGTCGGGCTCGTCGACGTCGTCGATGGTCGCCCATCCGGGCTACGCGGCCACCGAACTCCAGGGGCGGTCGGAGACCATCGAGGACGTCTTCATGAAATTCGGGAACAAGCTGTTCGCACAGTCCGCGGCCGGCGGCGCCCTTCCGACCTTGTACGCAGCGACGTCGCCGGATACCACCAACGGCGGCTTCTACGGTCCGACCGAGATGTTCGGCAGCCGTGGCGCGCCGGGCCCGTCGGGTCATAGCAAGCTCGCCGACGACACCGCGATCCGTGACGAGTTGTGGCGCGTGTCGGAGAAGGTCACCGACACGCAGTTCACCGTCTGACGTTCACCACACTCGCTCACCACACGCCCGGCGGCCGGAACTGGATGCTGATGCGTGGACCGACGCCGGGGACCTTCGGCACGGCATGTTCCCAGGTGCGCTGACAGCTGCCACCCATCACGAGCAGATCGCCCGGGCCGACGACGAATTTCAGCGACTGCCCGCCACCACGCGGACGCAACATCAGTGGTCGTGGCGAGCCGAGGGACACGATCGCCACCATCGTGTCCTCGCGCGAACCACGGCCGATCCGATCGCCGTGCCACGCGACGCTGTCCGAACCGTCGCGGTAGAGGCACAGGCCCGCGGTCGCGAAACCCTCGGGCAACTCCTCGCGGTAGTGGCGGCTCAGCTCGTCGAGAGCCTCGGCCAACAGAGGGTCGGGGAAGGTGCCCGCCTCGTGGTACGTCGCGACGAGGCGCGGGACGTCGACGACGCGGTCGTACATGCGCCGTCGCTCCGCGCGCCATGCCGCGGATTCGCGCAACCGGTCGAACAGCGCGTCCGACCCGGACACCCAGCCGGGCCGTAGGTCGACCCAGGCACCGTCGGTCAGCGGGCGACGCGTCGCGGTGCCGAGATCGCGTAGCGCCACGCCGTCTGTCGGCTGGTCGAACAGCGATCCCTGGATGCCCGCGGTCATGTGGTCCAGCCTACTCGACAACTACGAACATGTGTTCGATGATCTGCGTCTCGTTCCCGGCTGCGTGGAGGCGTCCCGCACGTTTGCCCAGGATGGGATGGCATTGCGCGGAAAATGCTGTTATCCAGTAACAAGTGGTAGTCACTAACACTTTGTGACCTCGACGACTCAGACCAGCGTGTGTGAAGGGAAGCCCATGGCGTCGTTTCTGTATCGGGTCGGAAGGTTCTCCTTCCGGCACAAATGGTGGGTGATCGCGACGTGGCTGCTGGCCGCGATGACGGTCTCCGGGCTCGTCGGAGCGCTGAGCCCCCAGTTCGCCAAGGACTTCAGCCTGCCGGGCACCGACTCGGGGACGGCGACCTCGCAGATCGAGGAGCACTTCCCGCAGGTGATGGAGCAGCAGTCCCAGGCATCGACCAGCGTGCTGGTGGCCGCCGACGACGGACTGGCCGCACACACCGACCAGATCAACGCCCTGGTCTCGGACCTTCAGACGCTTCCCGAGCTGAGCGACCCGGCGACGATCGTGAACCCCGTCGTGGCAGCCGCGGCCGATCCGGCCATCGCGTCGTCGGTCGTCGGCGACGACGGTCGGGTCGGGCTGATCCAGGTCCGTCAGGACATCGAGATCATGGAGCTCACCGTCGAGGAGAAGGAGCAGCTCCAGGAGATCCTCGCCGAGAACCGTGGTGCGGGCCTCGAGGTCGAGGCCACCGGTTCGCTGATGCAGGTGATGGAGGCCGGCGGCACCGCCGAGATGATCGGGTTCGCCGTCGCTTTCGTCGTCATGATCGTCGCGTTCGGTGCGCTGGTCGCGGCGTTCATCCCGCTCATCACCGGGCTGGTCGGTGTCGCGATCACGATCATGCTCGTCACGTTGTCGGCCGAGGTCCTCAGCATCAATGAGACCGCGACCGCGATCGTCACGATGCTCGGCATCGCCGTCTCGATCGACTACGCGCTGTTCATCGTCTCGCGGTACCGCAACGAACTCACCCGGGGAGGGGCGCCCGCCGATGCGGCCGGACGCGCTGTCGGGACGGCCGGGTCCGCGGTCGTCTTCGCCGGCCTGATGGTGATCGTCGCGGTGGTTGCGCTGACCGTCATCGGCATCCCGCTGATCACCCAGATGGGTATGGGTGCCGGACTTGCCGTCGCGGTCGCCGTGCTCGCCGCGCTCACGCTGATCCCGGCGCTCCTCGGTGCGGTCGGACGGTTCGCCTTCCGCCCCCGGATTCCGTGGATCAAGCACGCGGAGGAGTCCGCGACCGTCGACACCGTCGGCGTCAAGCTCGGTCGCACGGTCGTCAAGCGACCGCTACCGTTCATCGTCGCCGGCCTCGCGGTGTTGATCCTGGCGGCCATCCCGATGGGGCGTCTCGAGCTGGGTATGTCGCTGACCAGCGACGACGAGGCGCCAGCTCAGTCACTGCTGCAGCGTGGATTCGGTGAGGGTGTCAACGGACCGCTGTTCGCCGTGGTGCACGCCGACAACGACGGCGACGTCGCGCCGGCCGCGGACGCGACCGTCGAGCACATCCAGTCGCTGGACGGCGTCGCCAACGCCGCAACCATCACGTGGATGGGCAACGGTGCTGCGCCGCAGCCCAACAATGGTGCGGACACCGCGCTCATCTCGGTCACTCCGGTCAGTGCTCCGTCATCGCAGGCGACGCACGACCTCATGGAGGAGATCCGGGCGTTCGCGCCGCAGGCCGAGAACGCCGGCGCCGAGCTCCATGTCGGCGGACAGACGGCGATCATGTCCGATCTGTCGGCCAAGCTCGACAGCGCGCTGATCCCGTACCTGATCGTGGTGGTCGGTCTCGCGTTCCTGATCATGATCGGGGTGTTCCGATCGATCTGGGTTCCGCTGATCGCGACGCTCGGATTCGTGTTCTCGGTGCTCGCGACCTTCGGCATGACCGTCCTGATCTTCCAGGAGGGCGCGCTGGGGCTGATCGACAACACCAAGCCGATCCTGTCGTTCCTGCCGATCTTCCTGATCGGCGTGGTGTTCGGTCTCGCGATGGACTATCAGGTCTTCCTGGTGACCCGGATGCGTGAGGAGTACATGCACGGCATGTCGGCCAAGGACGCCATCGTCACCGGCTACCGGCATGGTGCGCGTGTGGTCACCTCCGCCGCGCTTATCATGATCAGCGTGTTCGCGGCGTTCATGCTGGCTCCGGACACGACCGCGAAGATGATGGGCTTTGCGCTCGCGGTGGCGGTGGCCTTCGACGCCTTCATCATCCGGATGATGGTGGTGCCCGCCGCGATCGCGATGCTGGGCGACCGCGCCTGGGGTCTGCCGAAGTGGTTGGATCGAGTGGTGCTGAACCTCGACATCGAGGGTGCCGCCGTCCGCGACCGCGGGCTGGAGAACCCCGATGCCGACCCGAAGCGGGAAGCGGTCGCGTCGGCGACCTGATCCGAGGAGGTCATCGCCATGGCCACACCGACGACGACCCCGGGCTGTGGCCCGGGGCGTCGCATCGGTTTGCGGGAGAAGAACAAGATCCGCACCCGCAAGGCGATTCGCGACGCAGCGATGCGGCTGTTCGCCGAGAACGGCTACAACCACACGACGGTGGAACAGATAGCGCGGGAGGCGGAGGTCTCCCACACCACGTTCTTCCGCTACTTCGCGTCCAAAGAGCAGGTGGTCATCTCCGACGATCTCGACGAGGCGCGGCAAGAGGCGATCGAGGCCATCCCGCCTGGGCTGAGCCACTTCGACCTGCTCCGTCGGTTGATCAGTGAGATGTTCCGGATCGGTACCGCCGACGAATGGGCCAGCAATTCGGAACGCATGCGCCTCATCCAATCCGAGCCGGTGCTACGCACGGCCTATCAGATCGAGTCGGACGGCGCGATCTCGCACGCGACCGACTTCTTCGCCGAGTACACCGGCGCCCGGCCCGACGACATCCGCCTGCGGGTGTTCATCGCGGCCGCGGGCGGCGTGATGTTCCACTTCGCGCAGGCCGTCGACGAGGTCCAGGACGAGAACCTCCTCGCCACCCTGTTGCAGGCCGTCGATCTCCTGGAGCAGGGTCTGCCCATCTGAGCGACACGAAGTCGACCCATCAGGCGACTCGTTCGACGACGAAAGGAGCCCAACGTGGGGCGTCTCGACAACAAGGTGGCCGTGATCACCGGAGTGGCCCGGGGGCAGGGGCGTGCGCACGCCGTCCGCCTCGCCTCCGAAGGCGCACAGATCATCGGCGTCGATCTGGCCGGCCCGCTGCCCGGTGTGCCCTACGACCCGGCTACCCCGGCAGACATGGACGAGACCCGTCGACTGGTCGAGGAGCAGGGCGTGAAAGCGCATCTGGTCACGTGCGATGTCCGTGATCTCGAGGGACTCAAGAGCGTCGTCGACGAGGGCGTCGGTGTGTTCGGAGGCATCGACATCGTGGTGGCCAATGCCGGCATCTGCATCCCCGAGACCTGGGATGAGGTGACCCCGACGAGTTTCCGGGATGTCATCGACATCAATGTCATCGGCGTCTGGAACACCGTCACCGCCACCGCTCACCATCTGATCGAGCGGGGCGGCGGCTCGGTGATCCTGACGAGTTCTCTCGCGGGAAAGAAGCTGCAGCCGTTCATGGTCCACTACACCACCAGCAAGCATGCGCTGGTCGGGATGACCCGCGCTTTCGCCGCCGAGCTGGGCAATCACGACATCCGCGTCAACAGCATCCATCCCGGTGCGGTGGCGACGCCGATGGGGTCGGGGCAGATGGTCGCCCGGATCGAGGAGACCAACGCCGCCAACCCGCGCCTGGCCGGCATGGGCATGACCTTCCTGAATCAGTTCGTCGCCGAGCCGGACGAGATCGCCAACGTCGTGGCATTCCTGGCCTCCGACGAATCCAAGTTCATCACCGCCGAGCACATCTCGATCGACGGTGGGGCGCAGTACTTCTGATCGATCGGGTGATCTCGATACGCCGCGGGCTCGCTGCGCTCGCTCGCGGCTACTCGATCGTCGGGGGCTGCGCCCATTCCGCTGGTCGAGTAGTCGCCGAGCCGCTAGGCGAGGAGACGTATCGAGACCCGCCGACGCCCTCCGTCGCACCGGCGTGATCGAGACCCGCTCACGCCCTCCGCCGCACCGGCGTGATCGGTAGCCGGAGCGCGCCCGGTGCCGACGCCGGTACCGTCGGACACCGCGGGGCGACCGGTTCGACCGATTCGTAGGCACATCCGGACGCAGGTCGCGGATCGACCTCACCGCGGTTGGGCCACAGCGCCATCGCGCGTTCGGCCTGTGCGGTGATGGTGAGGGACGGGTTCACCCCGAGGTTGGCCGACACCGTCGACCCGTCGACGACGTGCAGACCCGGATGCCCGAACACCCGGTGGTAGGCGTCGACCACACCGTCGGTCGCGGTGTGCCCGATCGAGCAACCACCCAGGAAGTGGGCCGTCATCGGGATGTTGAACAGATCGACGATCGAACCTCCTGCCGTTCCCCCGATTCGGCGCGCTGCCGATCGGACGGCGGTGTGTCCCTCGGGAATCCAGCGGGGTGGTGGGTCCCCGTCTCCGGCTCTGCTCCGCAGGATCGGTCCGATGCGGCCACGGCGGGCGAACAGTTCGATGGAGTTGTCGGCGGTCTGCATCACGAGCGCGATGATCGTGCGTTCCGACCACCGCCGCACCGACAGCGAACGCAACGTCTCGACCGGGTGCGCCGACATCGCCGCGACGGCTTTCAGAAGTCGCGGAAACCGCCCGCCGCCGTCGACGAGGATCGCCTGTAGGAGCCCGATCAGGTTGCTGCCCTTGCCGTAGCGCACCGGCTCGATGTGCGTGTGATCGTTCGGATGGAACGACGATGTGATCGCCACGCCTCGGGTGTAGTCGGTCGCGGTGTCGGTTGCCGTCGCCGCGAGCACCGCCTCGGAGTTGGTGCGCACGACGCGTCCGAGGCGATCCGACAGGTTCGGCAGATCGCCGCTCCGCTGCATCGACAGCAGCAGCTTGTTGGTGCCGTAGGTCCCGGCCGCGAACACCACCTGATCGGCGGTGAACGTCTGTCGGTGGCGACGTCGCCGCGACCCGGTCCGGCGGGTGTCGATCTCGTACCCGCCGTCGGCCCTCGGGCGAACCGCGTGCACGGTGGTCATCGGAACGATCTGTGCACCTGCGTTTTCGGCCAGATGAAGGTAATTCTTCACCAGCGTGTTCTTGGCGCCGACCCGGCATCCCGTCATGCACGACCCGCATTCGGTGCAGCCCGTGCGGTCGGGGCCCGCACCACCGAAGAACGGGTCGGCGACGCGTTCGCCGGGGGCGCCGAAATACACGCCGACCGGGGTGGGCACGAAGGTGTGTCCTGCCCCCATCTCCTCGGCCACCTCGCGCATGACGTCGTCCGCGGGCGTCGTCCGCGGGACCGTCGTGACACCGAGCATGCGCGACGCCTGGTCGTAGTAGGGGCCGAGCTCGGTCGCCCAGTCCGTGATCGAGCCCCACTGTGGATCCTCGAAGAACGCGGTCGGCGGACGATAGAGCGTGTTGGCGTAGTTCAACGATCCGCCACCGACACCGGCGCCGGCCATCACGAGGACATCACGCAGTGGATGCATGCGCTGCACGCCATAGCATCCCAGTGTCGGCGCCCAGACGTAGTCGCGGACACGCCAGCTGGTCTTCGGGAGATCGTCGTCGGTGAACCGACGACCGGCCTCGAGTACCGCGACACGGTATCCCTTCTCGACGAGCCGTAGCGCGGCGACCGAGCCGCCGAAGCCGGAGCCGATGACGATGACATCTACGTGGCCGATGGCTGCGATGTCGGTCACCGGATCACCTGCGCGGTGTCGTCGGTGTGTGCGGGTGCGCGGCCGAGACGATGGTCGTCGGCGACGAAGGTCGACATCATCCGACGGTAGGTGCGCGTGAAGGTCGGCCACATCACCGAATTGCGTCCTTTCGCATCGAAATACCAACTGGCGCAGCCGCCGGTGTTCCACACGGTGCCGCCGAGCTCGCGGTCGAGGCCCGCGTTGTAGGTCTGCTGTGCCTGCGCGGTCACCTCGATGGTGTCCAGACCGCGGTCACGCAGGTGACGGATGGCGGTGCTCGTGTAGCGCGCCTGCGGTTCCAGCATCAGCACGATGGAGCTGTGGCCCAGGTTGGTGTTGGGTCCGTAGAGGAAGAACAGATTGGGAAAGCCGTGGACGGAGACGCCCCGATAGGCGCTGGGGGAGCCTGCCCAGGTGTCGGCCAGGGTGTCTCCGGTTCGGCCACGCAGGTGGCCGGCGATCGGGGGTGCCGTCGGCGTGAACCCGGTCGCGAACACCACGGTGTCAACCTCGTGGGTGCGTCCGTCGGAGTCGACCGCGCCGTCTGACGTGAGCTCGGCGAGCGCGCCCGTGAGTGTCACATTGCGCTTCTGCAGGGCGGGAAACCATTTGTTGGTCAGCAGCATTCGCTTGCAGCCGATGGTGTAGTCAGGCGTCAGTCGGCGTCGCAGGGATCGATCGCGCACCTGGAACCTCAACTGTGCCTTGCCGATCGCGGTCGCGATGGGCAGCAGCCGGGGTCGGCGGGCCATCAGGATCACGTAGAACTCGCGATACAGGTAGACCAGCGCCCGGATCAGTCGATGGGCGGCCGGTAGCCGGCGGTACACGGTGCGTTCCGTGCGTCCGATCGTCCGGTCCAGGCGCGGTACCACCCACGCCGGGGTGCGCTGGAACACCGTCAGGTGCTCCACGCGGTCGACGATCTCGGGCACGATCTGAACCGCGGACGCGCCGCTGCCGACGATGGCGACGCGGCGGCCGGTGAGGTCGTGCCCGTGCTCCCATTGCGCGCTGTGGAACACCGTGCCGCCGAAGTCCGATGCGCCCGGCAGGTCCGGAACGCCCGGCGCCGACAGCGCGCCCGGGGCGGTGACCAGGAAGCGGCAGCGGATGACGCCACGCTCGGTAGACACGATCCACAGCGCTTGTGCCGCATCCCATTCGGCGTCCTGCAGTGCACAGTTGTAGCGGATTCGATCCCGGTGTCCGTCGGCGACACCGATCAGGTACTCGCGGATCTCGTGTTGGCGTCCGTAACTGTGTGACCAGTCCGGGTTGGGAGCGAACGACAGCGAGTACAGGGACGTGGGCACGTCGCATGCGGCGCCAGGGTAATCGTTCTCCCGCCAGACGCCGCCGGCCTCGCCGGCGCGTTCGATCGCCAGGATCTCCAGATCCGGGTGGTCGGTGACCAGCCGGTGCAGTGCGGCCAGTCCGCCGAAACCTGCGCCGACGACGAGGACGTCGACGCGGTCGGGGAGGTGCTGTGGGTGATCAGGCATCGTTGACCATCGCCTTCCAGACGGTGAGCAGTTCGTCGAGGAGCGCGCGGTCGTCGTCGGGTGAGCGCAGAATTCGCGAGACGGCCAGGCCGCGTGCGAGCTCGATGGACAGGGCGATCTGTGCGGGGCTGTAGCGCGGACCGAACAGTTCGGCGCTGCCGGTGATCAGCGCGTCGGACACCTTCTGCTCGAGCGGCACCATCGCTTGTCGCAGGTGTTCGTCGGTGCGTGCGGCCACCCACAGTTCCAGCGCGGCGTCGAACAGCGGGCCGTCGAACACCTCGAAGATCACCGAGATGTCCTCATCGCCGGTGCGCGGACGGCCGAGGATCTCGCTCATCCGTCGATCGACGAGATGTCCGACGGCGGCGACCACCAGCGACTCACGGGTGGGGAAGTGATGCAGGAGAGCACCTCTGGACACCTCTGCGCGACGGTTCACCTCCTGGGTGGTCGTCTTCGCATAGCCGAGCTCGACGAGGGACGCGATCGTCGCGTCGAGCACCTTCGCCCGGGTCGCCGCGGTCCGTTGGGCCTGTGTTCGCGGCGCGGCCGCCTCGTGTGCCATGGGGTCGGACGGTAGTCGGAAATCTACAAACAGTCCAGACTGTTTGTAAACTTCTTCGCCGGACGTGTTGAGTCGCTTGACTGAAACATGTTTCAATATCGCGGGCCGTGAAGTCATCGATGCGGCCATGGAGGACGACGATTCGAGGGGAAGGCGTGATTTCACGTCGCTCGTTTGTCGGTGGGGCGGCGGCCGTGGGGGCGGCCGCCGCGACCTCATCGATCATCGGTACCGGGCAGGCGACCGCGGCGCCCGCGCGCCGTGTGCGGCTGACCCGGGAGGACCACCGCGTGGTGGTGATCGGCTCGGGCTTCGGCGGGGGAGTGACCGCTCTGCGGTTGGCGCAGGCAGGGGTCCCGGTGGTGGTGCTCGAGCGCGGTCGACGTTGGCCGACCGGCCCCGACGCCACGACCTTTCCGGATCCCGTCGCGCCGGACAAGCGGATGCTCTGGTATCGCTCCGAGCCGGAGCTGTTCGGTCGTCCGGTGCCGTTCGAGCCGTATGTCGGGCTTGTGGAGACGGTCATCGGCGAGAACATGACGGCGCTGTGCACGACGGGCGTCGGGGGCGGTTCGCTGGTCTACCAGGGGATGTCGCTGCAGCCGGCCGAGGACGTCTTCAACTCCCAACTTCCCGAGGAGTTGGACTGGAAGTTGATGGACCGCGTCCATTATCGGCGTGTCGAACGGATGCTGCGGCTCGAGACGGCACCGGACCGGCTCATCGCGACGCCTAATTATCGTGCGGTCAGAAAGTTTGCGCGCCAAGCACGTTCAGCGGGTCTGCCGGTGTCGAAGATCCCGATGCCGATCGACTGGGACTACGCCCTCGCCGAGCTGAACGGCAAGATGCGGCCGTCCTACACCGACGGCTCCGGGGCGATGGGGGTCAACAACGGCGGCAAGCACTCCGTCGACGTCACCTACCTGGCCGCGGCCGAGCGCACGGGGTTGGTGGAGGTACGTCCCCAACATGAGGTCGTCGATGTGGCGCGAGCCCGCGACGGGCGGTGGACGGTGCACGTCAACCGCATCGGGGCCGATGGTGCGGTGCTGGAGAACAAGATCCTCACGACCGGCACGCTGGTGATGGCGGCAGGCAGTCTGAACACCACCAAGTTGCTGGTCCGTGCGTCGGCGCGTGGGCTCATCGGTGATCTGCCCGACGAACTCGGGGCGGGCTGGGGCACCAACGCCGACCGGATCTACTTGTGGTCCGATCCGTCGGGTGGATTCGGCGCGGTGCAGGGCGGTCCGGTGGTGTACGGAAGTCTGAACTGGTCGAAACCGGAACTGGCTCATACGGTCATCCAGGCCGCCATCCCGGGGTTCGGTCTGGACGCGCACAGCACGATGATGGTCGGTTTCGGGGCCAGCGATTCCCGCGGACGCTTCGTCTACGATCCGGCGGCGGGCGAGGCCAGACTGCGCTGGCCACGCAACGGCGATTCGTTGATCCAGACCAAGGGAATTCATCCCACCGCGTCGGCCATCGCCGGTCGTGGCGGTGTGCTCACCGACACCAACGCGATTGTTCCGTCCACCTGGCACGGACTGGGTGGGGCGAACATGGGGCCGGTGTGCGACCTCGATGGACGCGTGCGCGGTCAGCGTGGTCTGTATGTGCTCGACGGGGCGCTGATCCCGGGCAACACGGCCGCCTGCAATCCGTCGATGACGATCGCTGCTGTCGCGGAGCGGGCGCTCGACAACATCGTGGCGCGCGACGTCGGCACCGTCATCTGACGATGCAGGGCTGCGCTATTCGTTGGTGACGGGTGCGAGCCACACGCCGATGAGCGCGTCGACGAGCTGCTCGCCGATGTCCTCCCACGTGCGGCTCGCCTCACCTGCGGCGCACGCACGTTCGTGGTCGGCGAGGGTGAGAACGATCATGTTGCGGGCCATCGTGTCCCGGATCTCGAGCACCGACGGTGGCAGCGACGGCAACGCTGCGTACATACCGGTGAGCACGGTGATGAGTTCCTCCGACACATCCTTCTGCTCGTAGAGCAGCGGACCGTACTTCGGGTCGGTGGTGATCTGCGCGCAGAACCGCGCGAAGTAGGTCGGCGTGCCCAGTGAGCGAAGGTAGTCGGTCTGCGGGCGGACCAGGCACGAGATCCATTCGCGCATCCCCATCTCCGGTCCCAGATCTGACAGCATGGTGCGACGGAGGGGTTCGATCGCGGCGTTGTGGTGACCCAGAATCGCGCGGAGCAGTTCGAGCTTGCCGCCGAAGTGATAGCCCACCGCGAAGTTGTTGCCCTGGCCCGCCGCCTCACTGATTCGCCGATTGGACACCGTGGAGATGCCCTCCTCGGCGAACATTCGTTCGGCTGTGCGGAGGAGGAGGCCGCGGGTCAACGCCACTTGCTCGCTACGGCCGATGGTCATTGTCGCCTGCTCTCCTGTCTCTTTGCCGGCGTTGCCCCCGCCGGACCTCCGCAATACTAATCGGGATCGTGGCTCGGCCTTCGGATCCAGCGGTAGCGTGAGGTCATGCGCTTCGGAATGTTCATCCCGCAAGGTTGGCGTTTGGATCTCACCGGCATCGCACCCGCCGACCAATGGTCGGTGATGTCGCGTCTGGCCGGGCGGGCAGACGAGTCCGGCTGGGACTCCATCTGGGTGTATGACCACTTCCACACGGTCCCGATGCCCACCGATGAGGCGACCCACGAGGCATGGACGCTGGTGTCGGCGTTCGCGGCCACGACGTCGCGGGTGGCGATCGGGCAGATGTGCACGGCGATGAGCTATCGCAATCCGATGTACCTGGCGAAGGTGGCGGCGACCGCCGATCTGATCTCCGGGGGCCGGGTGCAGATGGGCATCGGTGGTGGCTGGTATGAGCACGAATGGCGTGCCTACGGTTACGGATTCCCGTCGGCCGGGGAACGACTCGCCCGCCTCGACGAAGGCGTGCAGATCATGCAGCAGGCGTGGGAGACCGGACGGGCGACCTTGCAGGGCAAGCACTATCAGGTCGATGACGCGATCTGCGCCCCACGTCCGGACGCGGGGCGCATCCCGCTCTGGATCGCCGGCGGAGGCGAACGCAAGACCTTGCGCATCGCGGCGAAGTACGCCGATTTCACGAACTTCGACGGGACCCCCGAGGGGTTCGCCCACAAGTCGTCGGTACTGCAACAACATTGCGCCGATGTCGGCCGCGACTACGACGCGATCGTCCGGTCGGCGAACTACAACGTGATCGTGGCGGAGACGGAGGACGAGGTGCAACGCCGCCTCGATGCGCTGGAGGCGCATCTGGCCGAGCACGTGCACCCCGAGGCGGCCAAGGCGACGATGGGCGCGTTCCGCGGCATGCCCGCGGTCGGAACGCCGGAGCAGGTGGTCGAGAACCTGACGGCGTTGGTGGACCAGGGGATGTCGTACGGAATCTTCTACTTCCCGGACATCGCCCACGACACCGGAAGCCTGGACTTGTTCGAACAGCAGGTCATGCCCGCGTTGCGGTGATCAGTATCTCGCCGAAGCGGTCAGAGATGCCGAAGTCGTCGGGCGGCCTCGGCGATGACGTCCCCACGTTTGCTGAAGGCAAATCGGATCATGTGTCGCCACGGTTCCGTGTCGTCGACGAATGCGCTCACCGGAACCGCGGCGACCCCGATACGTTCGGGCAGCATCCGGCAGAACTCGGCGCCGTCGTCGTAGCCGAGAGGCCGTGGGTCGGCGCAGACGAAGTAGGAGGCCTCGCTACGGTGCACGCCGAATCCCGCCTCTCGCAGTGCGGTCGAGAGCAGGTCGCGTTTGGTGGCCAACTCGGCGGATGATGTGTGTACCCAGTCCATCTCGTTGTCGAGCGCGTGGGCGACCGCGGGTTGGAACGGGCCAGAGCCGACGTAGGACATGAACTGCTTGGCCGAGCGGGCGGCCGCGACCAGATCGGCGGGGCCACTGACCCAGCCGACCTTCCATCCGGTGCAATTGAAGGTCTTGGCGGCGCTCGAGATTCGGAGGGTGCGCTCGCGCATGCCGGGGAAGGTCGCCAACGGGCGTTGAACTCGGCCGTCGAAGAGCAGGTGTTCGTAGACTTCGTCGGTCACTGCGATCACATCGTGTTCGACGCACAGGGCGGCGATCTCGGCGAGATCGTCGTCGGACAGCACGGTGCCGGTCGGGTTGTGGGGTGAGTTGACCATGATCAGTGAGGTGTTGGAGGTGAACGCTTCGGCCAGTCGGGACCGATCGAGGCGGAATCCGTCGCCGTCGGCGATGAGCGGTACCGTCCGGCGTACGCCGCCGGCCATCGCCACCGTGGCTGCGTAGGAGTCGTAGTACGGCTCGACCATGATGACCTCGTGGCCCGGTTCGACGAGCCCGACGACGGAGCCGGCGATCGCCTCGGTGGCGCCGACGGTGATCAGGATTTCGCTGTCCGGGTCGTAGTCGAGGCCGTAGTGGTGGAGTTGGTGCCGGGCGACCGCGTGTCGCAGTTCGGGGATGCCGATGCCCGGCGGGTACTGGTTATGGCCTTCGGCGATTGCGCGCTGCGCGGCTTCCAGCATCGATGACGGGCCGTCGGTGTCCGGGAATCCCTGCCCCAGGTTAACGGCGGAATGCTCGATGGCCAGGCCGGACATCTCGGCGAAGATCGTGGTGCCGAACGGGCGGAGGCGGGAAACGGTGCGCACGTCATCAAGGCTGACACACTCGGGCGGCGGGGAGCGTCGTCGGTCACGGGGTTGACGGCGTCGCCCCGATCGGGCTCACGCGGCGGTAGCATCTGCGACTATGACCACGCCGCCGGGACCACCGAATCCGGATTCGTCGAACGGGCGGGGGGACGAGAACTCGTCAGAGCCGTCCGTTCCGCCCGCCGAGGCGGAACGGTCCGGTGATACGCCGGACGCGTCGCGTGCCGCCGGCGGCGGTTATGACCCGTGGGCGCAGGGGTATCAGGCGCAGGGTGATCAGGGAGCGCAGCCGGGTGGCGTGGGCTCCGAGAGGGGGTATTCGGGGGCTCAGCAGGATTCGGGTGCGGAACAGTATCCCGGTGCGCCGGCCGGTCAGGAGCCCACCCCGCCGGGCGCCGACTCGCCCACCCAGCAGATTCCGGGAGTCGCACAGTATCCAGGCGGCCCGCAGCCGTATCCGCCTGGGCAGCAGTCTTATCCGGGTGGTCAGCAGTATCCGGGCGGTCAGCAGCCCCCCGGAGGCCAGCAGTATTCGGGTGGCCAGCAGTATCCGCAGCCCTATCCCGGCGCGGAGCAACCATATGGTGGACAGGCGCCCCAGCAGGGAGCACAGCCGTATGGGGCGCCGTACCCGGGTGGTGCCTATCCAGGTGGCGCGTATCCGGGTGGCGCAGCGGGCCAGGACCCCGGTGCGACCCAATATTCGGGAGCCCAGTATCCCGGTGCGCAGTACCCGGGGGCTCAGTATCCGGGAGCGCAATATCCCGGTGCACAGCAGTATCCGGGTGCGCAGCCGCCCTATCCCGGTCAGCCGTACCCTGGCGGGTATCCGCAGCAGCCACCGAAGCGTTCGAACAAGAAGCTGTGGTGGATCATCGGCATCGTCGTGGCCGTCCTGCTCGTGATCATCGGTGTGGTCGCATTCGTGACTCGTGATGCGGTGACCGACACCGACGATGTCGCCGTCGGCGATTGTGTCTCGATCAGCGGAAGTCAGGCTGAGGACAACATCAGTGCCACCAAGACGGACTGTGCCTCGGATACCGAGTTCACTTTCTATGTCGCAGAGAAGATCAGTGGTGGCTCGTGCCCGAACGATGACTATTCGCGTCTCTACTGGTTGCGTGATGGCGAGGAGACTGGCGAACAGCTGTGTCTGGTACCGAATCTGACGCAGGGGGAGTGCTACCAGATCCCGATCGGTGGCCTCCCGACGGCCAGCCTTTCCGACTACCAGCGGGTCGAGTGTGGCGCGATCAAGGCCGCCGGAACCGAGATCCTGCGTGTGGATCGTCGCACCGAGAGCCAGCCGACCTGTAGTCGAGACCAGCTCGCGGTGTTCTTCGCACTACCCAACCCGCTCGGATACTGCCTCGGCGAGCCGACCTGACCAGCCGGCGACCTCACCGTGGGTGGGTGATGATGGTTTCGCCGGTGCGTAGGTTGTGCCAGGTGATGGTGCGGTCGGTGTGCATGGTGGGTATCCAGCCGCCGTCGTGTTTGCGGTGGTGATCGGGTCGGCAGAGTGGTGCGAAGTTGTAGGGCACGCTCCAGCCGCCGGCCAGCGGGTCGGCATGGTTGAACTTGACCAGGTGGTCGAGTTCGCATTCGTGAGATGGGCGGCTGCAGTAGGGGTAGCGGCAGCGTCGATCGAGATAGGTGATCTCGGCGCGCATCCGGTCGGGTGGTCGGTAGATGAGGGCGCCGGGTGGTGGGATGTCGAACCCGCCGTGCCCGGTGGGGTCGATGGGTGGCGCCAAACCTCGGTCGCCGACGACGATCAGTCGGCTGGCCGGTTTCGGGGTGGTCACGGTGGGGATGGTGATGATCTTCGCCTGCGGCGCGAGTGTCTCGGCGTGGGCGGGATCGATTGCGCCGTAGCCCTGCAGGCGGGTGGGTTCGGTGCCGGTGGGGTCGTGCAGGAGCGTCCAGGCCGGTGGGGTCGGGAGGTCGGTGGCCGCAGGGGCGTCGTTCGTACCGGCGTCCTCGGGATGGCCGGTGTTAGCAGTATCGGCGTCGGCCTGAGGTTCCCCCCGAACTGTAGAGGCATCGATAATGAGGAGCACGATGCCAGAGAAGCGCAAGAAGTACGACCGGGAGTTTCGTGATGGGGCGGTCCGGATCGTCGAGGAGACGGGTAAGCCGATCGCCCAGGTCGCCCGAGATC
>NZ_JAZDUE010000033.1:0-14133 GCF_036350515.1 Gordonia prachuapensis
TTGGACACGGTCCTTATCAGGTCACACCCGCCCCGGCCTTTCAAGGCCACATCTCTGGTTCTCACAGCAGCCGAGCAGGCTCCCCGGGCCGACAGGTCACTGGTGAAGGACACACCCACCCGGAGCGATCAGTCACGAAGAAGGCCAGACCCAACAGCCTCCTCGACTACCCACCATCATCCTCACTGTCACGAAGGGTCACGAAGGGCGCAGAAGCACGCTCACGCGGTGACCGCGAGCGCCTCCAGCGGATCGACGTAGATAGCGTCGAGCGAGACCGCGCCCGCGGCTTGTTGCTGCACCGTCGAACCGGAATGGGACACGCGCACATCGCGATTGGGCACCACCGACGTCGCCTTCAGCGCCTTGGCCACGGTCGGCAGGGTGGCCGGGAAGTCCGTGAACGCCTGACCGCCGAGGACGATGTGGTCGGGGTTGAAGATGTCGGCGATGAGCGCGACGGTCCGTCCGAGCACCTCCGCCCGCTCCTCCAACAACGCTCGAGCGGTGGCGTCGCCTGAGCGTGCTCGAGCGTGGACGCCTTCGATGTCGTCGACCTGGAGGCCGAGCGCCTGCGCCGCGGCCACCACACCGGTGTCGCTGGCGGTCGGCTCCAGACGGCCGGTGTTCTCCGGGTCGAGCAGAGTCGTCGGCCCGGTCGGGAAATGCCCGATGACCGGCGGCCCCGCCGCAGGTGTGTGGACCATCCCATCGACGCAGAACGCCGTGCCCACCATTTCCCGGGCATAGAAGTACAGGAAGCTCGACTTCTTCTGCTCCGGGTTGATGACGAGTTCCGCGGCGGCCATCGCCTCGACGTGCGAGGCGACCGAGACCGGCAGCCCCACGGTCTGGGCGATCACCCGACCGACCGGCGCGGCACTCCAGCCGAGCCGAGGGTGGTCGACGAGCCCGCCGGGCGCCACCCGCCCGCCGAGCGCGACGCCGGCCCACAACACCCGACGCCCCGGCCAGCGGGTCAGGAAGCGTGTGGCACTCTCCCCGATCGCGGTCAGGGTCGCCTCCGGGCTCCCACCCGACGGCGTCTCGATCTGGATCGCGCCGACGACCCGGTGGAGCAGGTCGTGAGCGGTGATCGACGTGACCTTGTAGCCGATGTGGATGCCGAGGGTGAGCAGGTCGGTGACGTTGAGTTCGAACGGCAGTCGCGGCCGGCCGATCGCGCCAGCCGGTGCCAGATCGGCGCGTTCACGGATCAGACCTGCCTTGAGCAAAGCTCCGACCTGGCGGTTCACCGTGGAGACGCTGAGCCCGGTCTGCTCGGCGACTTCGTCACGGAACACCGGCCCGGCGAGTCTCGCAGACCGGAGCACGAGTGCGGCGGGCTTCGAGGACAGCTGCAGTTGCGGGGTCGCGATGTGAATGTCGGGACCCCCCTTCCGAACGCGGTCCGTACGCGACGGCGACGTCCGGGCCGGTCCCGAACCGCCCCCCGATCGGGTGTCGGCGGCGCGCCGCTGAGTGGGGGCGGCGGTGAACGTGCGGGATGGGTGGTCGAGCGTTGCGGTCATCTGTGTGTCCTCATCGAATGTGCCACATCCTGGACGCATACGCGCTGATGCACGCCGGTATCCGGGATGGAGCGGGGAGTCGGGCGATCACGCCCGGGGCGAATGCTGCGATCAGCGCATTCGGCGACAACACAGGAGGCGGGCGAACGGCAGCCGACAACCCAGCGCGGTGATCACGTAGGTGACCTCCGGGATGTGCGGCTGACGCTTGTCCATGTCGATCAAGCTAGCAACGCCGCATTTGGGCGGGCAACCGGTCGCAGGCGGCCAGGCAGCCTTCGCTGACCGGCGACAACGCCGCTCACCGGCGACAATAGTTCCGTGCGCGGCCGACCCGCCGATTACACGCACACTGATTTCAACAGGCGAACACCCCGCCCCGGCGATCCCCGGGTCCGCCCGGCCGGCGATCCCCCTCACAACCGCCGGCCGACGGCACCCTCGAACCGCGCGCGTCCACATCCGCGCATCGGCTCGACACGGCTTGGACGCACCGGGACGACGATCGGTTCCACCCGGATTCCGCCGAGTTCGCAGGGCTGACCTTGTCGGTGCAGTCCAGTAATCTTTGTCACATGTCCACAGCGACCACCGGCACCGCCTCCGACGCCGACTTCGTCGACGTGTTCGAGCCCTATCGGCGTGAGATCCTCGCGCATTGCTATCGGATGATGGGGTCACATCACGACGCCGAGGATCTCCTGCAGGAGACCTTCGTCCGGGCGTGGCGTGGGTATGCGAAGTTCGATCGTCGGGCGTCGGTGCGGACGTGGCTGCACAAGATCGCGACCAACACCTGCCTGACCGCGCTGCAGAGCCGGCAGCGCCGGCCGATGCCCTCGGGCCTCGGTGGAGATGCGTTCGATCCGACCGACGACCTCCTGCAAGACCACGAAGTGCCCTGGCTCGAGCCGTTCGCCGGGACGGTGGACGAGATCGCTCCCGGCGACGACGCCGACCCCGCCTATGTGGTGGGGGCACGCGAGTCGATTCGCCTCGCGTTCATCGCCGCGCTGCAGCACCTTCCCGAGCGACAACGTGCCGTGTTGATCCTGCGCGACGTCCTCCAATGGAAGGCCGCCGAGGTCGCGGACACGATCGGCGTCAGCACCGCGACCGTGAACAGCCTGCTGCAGCGTGCACGAGAGCAACTCAAGAACACCCCGGGGCGCGACGAGTCGCCGACCGAACTCGACGACGACGGCAAGCGTGAGTTGCTGGCCAGGTACGTCTCGGCGTTCGAACGCTACGACATCGACGCCATCGTCGACCTCTTCACCGACAAGTCGATCTGGGAGATGCCGCCGTTCACCGGTTGGTATCAAGGCGCCGAGGCGATCGGCGAGCTCATCCGACGCAACTGTCCGGCCGAGAAGCCGGGCGATCAGATCCTGCTGCCGACGGTGGCGAACGGGCAGCCCGCGTTCGGCCTGTACATGATCGAACCGGACGGGGTGCACCGCCCGTTCCAGCTTCACGTACTCGAGCTCGGCGCGGATGGCTCCGTCGACTATGCGGTCGCGTTCTTCAGCCAGACGATGGAGGAGGACTTCGCCCGGTTCGGTCTACCTCCCACGCCCTACGACGCACCGGCGCGAACCGCCCCGACCCCCTATCACTGACGTCGGCCGTCGAGGAGCCTCACACCTCCGAGTCCTGCGGGATCTGCGACGGGTCCATCCACATCACTTCCCAGGCATGTCCGTCGGGGTCGCAGAAGCTACGGCAATACATGAACCCGAGGTCCTCGGCGTCGCGTAGGTACGTCCCCCCGTTGGCCAATGCGGCGTCCGCGCGCCGGTCCACCTCGTCGCGCGACGGTGCGGAGAGCGCGACCAATGTCTCCCGTCCCCCGTTGCGTGGGTCCGCGATGCTTCCGGCGGTGTATCCGGCGAACCGCTGTGCGCCGTGCAGAACCACCCGACAACCGTCGTTGACCTCGAAACACACTGTGCCCTGATCGCAGAACAAGGCGTCGAAGCGGAAGCCCAGACTGGTGAAGAAGGCACGCGAGCGCATCACGTCGGCCACCGGCAGGTTGACGAACAACATCGTCGACAAAGCGGACACACTCCTCGATCGCGGGATTCCCCACAGGGGCAGACCGAGGCGGCGGCCCGAACTCATCGCACGCGGCCGGCACGCCATAAGGTGGTGGCCATGGGCGTCATCTATCTGGTGCGGCACGGGCAGGCCGATCCCAACGCGTACGGCGTCTACGGCGCCGACGAACCACCGGTCAACGGACCAGGCGGTCTGACCGACGCCGGACAGATGCAGGCCCGACTCACCGGGGCCCTGCTGGCCGGCCTCACCGACCGGGTGACCGCGGCGGTCAGCGGCGACCTGCCGCGGCAGTCCCAGACCCTCGCGGGCGTCCTCGCCCAGTTCCCCGATGCACCCACTCCCGAGGTGGACCCGGATTGGAACGAGTACGCACTGCCCGCGCTCGTGGGCACGGCGAGCGCCGAGGAATATCGCGACGGGCGCAGCTATCAGCGCCGGCTCGACGAGGGACTCGCCGAATGGATCACCGGCGCCACCGAGCATGGCACGGGTGAGACTTTCGCCGACTTCGCCAAACGTGTCCGCGCCGCCGCCGAGCGCGCGACCGCACTCGCCGGGTCGGGTCAGACCGTCCTCGTCGTCTCCTCGGCGGGGACGATCACCCAGTGGCTCGCCCAGCTATGGGACGTGCCGCCGGTGGCGTGGCCCGCGATGTCGCGGACGATGGTCAACGCCTCGGTGTCCAAACTCATCGTCGGACGCAGCGGTGTCTCGGCGGTGTCGTTCAACGAGCATGCGCACCTCGCCGATCGAGAGGGCGGGTTGGCGACGTTCCGGTGAGCGTCGGTCTCGATACGGAGCCTCGCTGCGCTCGGTTCCTACTCGACCAGCAGAAGGTTCTCCGCTGGTCGAGTAGTGAACCCGGCGACCAATGATTCCGCCGGTCGATGATTTTTTCGCTGGTCGAGTAGTGAACCCGGCGACGAAGGAGCCGGATTCACGTATCGAGACCCTCGCAAGATTGCCTGAGAGAGGTCTCGTTACGGAGCCTCGCTGCGCTCGGTTCCTACTCGACCAGCAGAAGACTCTCCCCGTTACGCCCGATGCAGGTTCTCCCCCGGACGGGTCAGGATCACGTTGGGCAGCACCGCATACCGCGACAGCTGCGTCACCGAATGCGCGATGGTCGCGACGTCGCCGACGGTGATCATCTCGTCGCCCGGGATCTGATCCTTGAGCCAGTCGGACATGTCGGTGTCGACGTAGCCGGGCGCGATGGTCGTGGCACTGACGCCGTTGACCGACTCCTCCAGATTGAAGGTCTCGCACAACGAGATCAGAGCGGCCTTCGTGGCACCATAGGCCGACAGCTCCGGTTCCGGATAGACGCCGGTGATCGATGCGACCGCGATGACCTTCGCCGCGCCGTTCGCTTCGGCGGTGGTGCGCAGCACCGGGATCAGTGACTGCAGCAGGATGTACGGCGCACGGACGTTCACCTGATAGAGACGGTCGAACCTGCGCACCGGAAGGTCGGCGACCTTGCCCTTCTGTCCCATGCCGGCGTTGATCACCAGTGCGTCACACCGTCCGAACGCCTCCCGATGGGCGGCTGCCAGCGCCTCGACCGCGTCGGCGTCGGTCATGTCGGCCGGTATCACCTCGACGCGACCGGCACCGCGTTCGGTGAGTTCACCGGCCCGCTGCTCCAGGGCCTCCCGCCCGCGCGAGCTGATCGTCAGATCCCAACCATCCGCCGCCAGCCGCTCGGCGATGGCCGCCCCGATACCGCGTGATGCGCCGGTGACCAGCGCAACCTTGTTGTCAGACATGATGTTTCCCCCTCAGAGTGTTCAACCCGGCGGCGATGAACTCGCCGGTCGCCTCGGCCGCCCGCTCGGCTCCGTCGGAAGCCGCGCCGGCGCGGGCCCGATGGGTGATGCCCTCGGCGATGACACCCAGCTTCAGATTCGCCAGCGCCAGATAGAAATCCCAGTCACCTAGGTCGCCGCCGGTGCGGGTCGCGTACCGTTGCGCGAGGTCGTCACCCGACGGGTACCGGTCGCTGGTCCAGGCGGCCTCGAATCCGACGACCCGGTCGAAGGGCTTGCGTCGGTAGACACACATCAGCGCCACGTCGGTCAGCGGGTCGCCCAGCGTGGACATCTCCCAATCCACCACGGCGCGAACGACTCCCGGGTCGTCGGTGGACAGGATGGTGTTGTCGACTCGATAGTCGCCGTGGACGATGGTCGTACCTGCCTCGGTCGGAATCCGCTCACTCAACTCGGCGACCAGACGCTCGACATCGTCGAGCTCGCGGGTCTTCACATGCCCCCACTGCCGCGCCCACAGCTTCACCTGGCGGGCGGCGAATCCGTCGGGTCGACCGAACTCACCGAGTCCCACGGACCGATAGTCCACCGAGTGCAGGCGGGCCAGGGTGTCCACGAGTCCGTCCACGTTGCGTTCGATCTGGTCATCGGACAGAGCGGTGAGATCCTCTGCGGTGCGGATGATCAGACCGTCGACGAACTCCACGACGGTGAACGGCGCGCCGAACACCGCGCCGTCGGAATCGATGGCGACCGTGCGCGCCACCGGCACATCGGTCGATTGCAGAGCGCTCGTCACCGCCCATTCGCGGTTCATGTCGTGCGCCGACGGCGTGAGTCCGCTGGTCGGAGGTCGCCGCACCACCCAACGTGAGACATCGTCGCGGACACTGAAGGTGAGGTTCGACTTGCCGCCGCTGATCAGCTCGACGCGCAGCTCACCGGACACCGGAACGCCTTCGCGCACCAGGAAGTCGCGCAGCTGAACGGAGTTCAGCGCTGGGTGCTCGCTCATCGGGCGGCCACCGCTTGCGCCGCCTTCTTCGCCCGGCCGATGGCACGGCGCGCGATGGCCCAGCGGTGCACCTCGGACGGTCCGTCGTAGATCCGGAACGGCCGCAGCTCCTGCTGGAGCCGCGCGATCGGCAGATCCTCGGACACGCCGAGCCCACCGCACATCTGCATGCTGCGGTCCGCGATTCGGGTGTATGCCTCGGCAGCAAAGGTTTTCGCGATGGACGTCTCGTTCGACGCGTGGCTGCCGGCGTCGAGTTCGTGGCATGCCTTGACCAGCAACGCCATGCTGGCCGCGAGGTCGATCTCGTTGTCGGCGACCATCTGCTGGATCATGCCGAGGTCACCGAGCTTGCCGCCGAAGCCTTCCCGTTTCGACACATAGTCGACGGCGACGTCGTGGCAACGCTGGGCGGAACCGAACCACCGCATCACGTGGGTCATCCGCGCCGGGCCGAGTCGGACCTGCGCGTATCGGTAGCCTTCGTCGACCTCGCCGAGAATGTCCTCGTCGGGGACGAACACGTCGGTGAAACTCACCTCGCAGTGGCCGCCGATCATCGACCGATCGGTGGTCACGATGTGGCGGTCCACCGAGATCCCCGCGGTGTCCGCGGGAGCGAGGAACATGGTGGCCCCACCGCGGTCACCCGGCGAGCCGGCGGTACGGGCCATGATGATGAAGAATCCCGCGCCCTCCGCGCCGGTGATGAACCGCTTCTCGCCGTTGATCTTCCATCCACCGTCGACCTTGACCGCGTTGGTACGCAACGCATTCGGGTCAGATCCGGCACCCGGCGACGGCTCGGTCATCGCAAACGCCGAACGCAGGTCGCCGGCGGCGAGAGGGGCGAGATACTTGTGCTTCTGCTCGTCGCTGGCGATGTGCGCGAGCATGTGGACGTTGCCTTCGTCCGGCGCGCCGATGTGCAGGGCCACCGGCCCGAACGTGGAGTAGCCCGCGGCGGCGAACACGGGGACGCGATCGGACATGTCGAGCCCGAGTCCGCCGAACTCGACCGGCGCGTGTGGCGCGAAGATGCCCTCTGCCTTCGCTTTGGCGTTCATCTCCCGCCGGAGGTCATCGCCGCCCGCCGCGTTGATGTCTCCACCGTGCTCGTTCTCCAGGGGCAGAACGTAGTCCCGCACGAACTGGGTCGTCTTCTCGACGACCTCGGTCACGCTGGGGTCATAGCGCAGGTCAACGGACATTGCATCTCCTCATCGGGTTCACCGACCGAGCGATCGTTCGGCGAGAGTCACAATGCCAGCTACGACGGCGGGGGTCAACCCGGGCCGCGCGGCACGAGGGGCGATCAGGCCAGATCGCCGGTCGCGCGATACCCGACCAGCGCGCGGGCAAGCTCGAGGTTCCGCGAGATGAGCTCGTCGGCATCCAATTCGCCGTCGAGTTTGAACCACGTCGACACCCCGACACACATGGTCGCCACGGCTCGCGAGGCATCTTTGGGGTATCGGGTCGCGAAATCGCCCGCCTCGACTCCGGCGAACACGATCTCGTCGACCATGCGCTGCTGACGGTCGCGGTGGCCGATATAGGTCGACTTGTAGCCATCGTCGAGGCTGCGGATCTCGGTCGATCCGACAAACGCCTGTTCCCGTCGGTACATGTGGAACCGCAACAGGGACTCCACCACGGCGTCGAACTGGTCGACGGGGCGATCACCGGCCTCCGCGATGGCCACCTCCGAGCGATGGAGCAGGTCGCTCATCGTGCGCTCGAGCAGGCCCTGCAGCAGCGACTGCTTGGACGGGTAATGGTGATAGAGCCCCGGCACGGACAGATTCGCCCGCGCCGCGATCTCTCGCACCGACGTCCCGTGATAGCCCTGCTCGGCGAAGGCCGCGAGCGCCGCGGCCAGCGGCACGGGCAGTTCGACCTCGCCGTAGTCGCGCCACTGACCGAGGGACTCCGGACGCACATCGGTGTCGCCGGTCCCGCTAGTCATGGCCTCCAACATAGTCGTAGCCGCCCCGGTGGCCCGCATCCGGCACTACTCGAAACGCGCCACACCGTCGGCCAGCGCCATCATCAAGCCGACGCTCACATCCACGACATTGTCACGGTCCAGGTCCAGATGCCCCTCCAGCCAGGCGGCGAGCACGCGCGCCAGACCGCCGACCTGGAAGTGTGCCGCCGCCATTCCTCGCTGTCGGGACTTGACCGAGATGACCCCGGACGCCGATTGCAGCGTGAGAGCGGCGAAGATCTCCGTGGACTCCATGCGCTTCTGCGCGATGGTGGGGCTCAGCAGCGCCTGGGAGAACAGCAGCCGACCCTTGCGGCGGTCGTCGTCGATCACCGCGACGATGGCGCCGACCGCACCGCGGACCTTGGCCTCCACATCACCGCCGGCGTCGAAGGCGGCCAGACCGAGGTCGGAGATCTCGCCGATGACCTCGTCGAACGTCGAGCCGACCAGGGCCTCGATGGAGTCGAAGCTCTCGTAGAAGTAGCGCGTCGTGAGACCTGCCTCGCGACAGACGCCCCGGACCGTGATGGACCCACCGTCGGAGGCCCCCAGCAGTTCCAGCGCGGCATCGATGAGGGTGGCCCGCCGGCGAGCGACACGGATGCCGCCGTCCTCGCCGCCGTAGGCCCGCAGATTCTCGCCGCCGGACACGTCGGCGGTTCTGGTCAACGAGGTCTCACCTGGTGTGCTCGCCACCCGTCCATAGTGACATTCCGGTCGCTTGACACAGGCAACCTTGACAACGTTGAATGAAAGAGAAAACGGTCGTACTCAGATGCGGCTGGGGGAAGAGCACCGAAACAGGGGGTCCATGATGAGTGCCGATCCGATCATCGACGATGTCACAGATCTGCCGGCCGAGTTCGCAGCGGTCGAGCCCGACACCGAGTACATCCCGCCGCGAGCACGTATGACGCGCGGTGAACTGGACGCGTTGCCGACGCGGCAGAACGAGATGAAGGGCATCTCCGCTCTCGCCGGTCCCGCGAACGTCATCATGCAGCTCGCGATGCCGGCCGTCGGCTACGGCGTCTACGAGAGCCGCGTCGACAGCGGCAACCTGTTCAAGCATCCGATCAAGCGCACCCGCACCACGCTCGCCTACCTGGCGGTCGCGGTGATGGGCTCGCCGAAGGACCGCCGGCTTTACCGCAAGGCCGTCGGTCAGGCGCACGCCAAGGTTCGGTCCACCGAGGACAGCCCGGTGAAGTACAACGCCTTCGACCCGAAACTGCAGCTCTGGGTGGCGGCCTGCCTCTACAAGGGGTGGGAGGACATGCAGCACTTCTACGGCGATCCGGCGGACATCACCGAGGAGGCCTACCAGAACGGCGCGGTGCTGGGCACCACGCTGCAGGTGCCCCGGGAGATGTGGCCGGCGACGCGCGCCGACTTCGAGACGTACTGGAACGAGACGGTCGAGACCTTCGAGATCGACCCGGTCATCCGCGAACACCTCATGTCGATCGTGCGCGCCGAGTTCATGCCGCGCTGGTTCAGCCTGATGGTCGGCTGGTGGTTCGAACTCCTGACCATCGGTTTTCTGCCGGAGAACTTCCGGGAGAAGATGGGCCTCGAGTTCAAGCCATGGCAGCGTCGAGTCTTCAACGCACACAACAAGGTTGCCAAGGCGGTCAGTGATCGACTGCCGAAGGTGTTGCGCGAGTTCCCGTTCAACTTCCTGCTGTGGGACGTCCGCTGGCGCATCCGGACCGGGCGTCCGCTGGTCTGAGGGGCGGCGGAGGTTTCGATACGTCCTCGCCTAGCGGCTCGGACTACTCAACCGGCGGTTGAAGATTCACCCCCGCCGGTCGAGTAGCCGCCAGCCCCCCGCCGGTCGAGTAGCCTCCGAGCGAAGCGAGGAAGCGTATCGAGACCACCGCACCCGACAGCGCTACGAAACCCGCTGCACCGCATCCCGGTTCACGTCACCAACCGACGTGTGACCGCTCAGCCCGAGCGTGAGGTCGAGCTCGGCGATGATGTTGGCAACGACGTCACGGGCGCCGTCGGCCCCGGCCAGCGCCAGCCCGTACATGTGTGGGCGGCCGATACACGCGGCGTCTGCGCCGAGCGCGAGAGCCTTGAACACGTCCGCCCCGGTGTGGATGCCCGAGTCCACGAGCACCTTGATCTGCCCGTCGACAGCCGGGGCGATGGCGTCGAGGGCGTCGATCGAACCGATCGCGCCGTCCACCTGACGACCGCCGTGGTTGGACACGATGATCCCGTCGACACCGACGTCGACGGCCTTGCGCGCATCGTCGGGATGCAGCACTCCCTTGAGAACGATCGGCAACGACGTGCGATCCCGCAGACCGGCGACGTCGTCCCAGTTCAGCGACGGCCGTGAGTAGATGTCGAGGAAGGTCTGCACCGCGGCACGCGGCTCCGGCGCCCGCAGGTTGTCCAGCATCTTCCCCGGCGCGTTGCGCGCGATCGAGAACAACGTCTTGATCGCACCCAACGTGATCTCGGGCCGCTCGGCCGCGGCAGAGCGCACCCGCTCGGCGACGATCTCGATGAACCGCGGATCCGAGGTGTACTGGTCGATGCCCTCGCCCCGCGCGAACGGCAACGACCCGAGGTTCAGATCCTGCGGGCGCCAGCCGAGCATCGTCGTGTCGAGGGTGACGGCGACGGCGTCGGCGCCCATCTTCTCCGCCCGGGCGAGGAGGCTGTCGACGAGGTCGTCGTCGGTGGACCAATAGAGCTGAAACCAGCGTGGTGCACCCGAGGCCACCCGGTCCATCTCCGCGGCCACACGTTCCATCGGCGCGCTGCCCTGGTTGGAGAAGATGTAGGGCACGCCGAGTTCGGCGGCCGCGTGCCCGATGTGCACATCCGCGTCACGCGCCGCGAGTGCCCCGGCGCCCACAGGTGAGAACAGCACGGGCGCCGGCAGGGTCCGGCCGAACAGTTCGATCTCCAGCGACCGCGACGACACATCCCGCAGCACCCGCGGGACGATGGCCCACCGATCGAGAGCGGCGCGATTGGCCGACATCGTCGCACCTTCGCCCGCGCCCCCGGCGATGTAGGCCCACGCCCGCTTCGACATCGCCCGGCGGGCCTGACGTTCGAGTTCGGCGTGGTCGGTCGGCACCCGCGGGGTGCGCCCGTGGATTCCCTGCGTATAGATCTCGTTCTGCCGCGCCCGCCCGGCACCTGGCGACACGCTCTGGTCATCCGACACGTCGGACCTCCTGACTCGTCACGTCGAATACGAGGTCATCATAGGAACCGGCGTGTGCTTGCGGTCACATCGCACTGTCTCCTCCCGCGACTACCCTGGGCGGAACACCAAGGGGAGGTCCGCCGTGGCGTTGTATTTGTACCGACTGGGTCGTTTCACGTTCCGGCACAAGTGGTGGGTGATCAGCTCCTGGCTGGCCGTGCTGATCGCACTCGGCGCCGTCGTCGGCGCGGTACAGCCGAAGTTCGCCACCGACTTCGAACTGCCTGGCACAGACTCGGATCGCGCGATGTCGGTGATGCAGGAGAACTTCCCCGCGATCAACGAGCAGCAGATGGAAGCGTCGACGAGCATTCTGGTCGCCGCCGACGACGGCCTGGCCAACCACATGCAGCAGATCGACGCCCTGGTTGCCGAGGCACGCACGCTACCCGAGGTGATCGACCCGCAGACCATCGTCAACCCCGTCACGGCGGCACAGGCGAACCCGGCGATGGCGTCGGCGGTCCTCGGCGACGACGGCCGCGTCGGGCTGATCCAGATCCGCCAGGACATCCCAATACAGGACCTGACTCCCGAAGAGATGGAGCAGTTCAAGGAGATGCTCGCCGAGTTCCGCGGCGACGGGCTCCAGGTCGAGGGCACCGGGTCATTGATGCAGGTCTTCGAACCGGGCGGCACGTCCGAACTGCTCGGTTTCGCCGTCGCGTTCATCATCATGATCGTCGCGTTCGGCGCCCTGATCGCCGCGTTCATCCCGATCATCACCGGCATACTCGGCGTCGGCATCACGATGCTTCTGGTCACGTTGAGCGCCGAGATCATCAACGTCCAGCAGAGCGCGACCACGATCATCACGATGCTCGGCATCGCGGTCTCCATCGACTACGCGCTGTTCATCGTGTCGCGGTACCGCTCGGAGCTGAACCTCGACGGCAACCGGGAGGCGTCGGCCGGCAGAGCCGTCGGCACCGCCGGGTCGGCTGTCGTGTTCGCGGGCCTGACGGTGATGGTCGCGGTCGCGGCGCTCGCCGTCGTCGGCATCCCGTTCATCACCCAGATGGGTGTGGCGGCGGCGTTCGCGGTGTTCGTCGCGGTTCTCGGTGCGATCACGTTGATCCCGGCGCTGCTGGGCGCGTTCGGCCGCATCGCCTTCACCCCCCGCATTCCTGGCATCCGCCACGGCGACGAACCCGACTCGCAGCCCTCGAACGGCCTGCGGACGGCCCGCTTCATCACCCGCTATCCGCTCCCGGTGGCGGCCATCGGCCTCATCCTGCTGGTGATCGCGGCGATTCCGATGACCAAGATGGAACTGGGCATGGAGTCCACCACCGACAGCGAGTACGCGGCCACCCAGCTGCTGCAGCGCGGCTTCGGTGAGGGCATCAACGGTCCACTGCTGGTGACGGTCAGCGAGGCCGACGGCGGCGACGTCGCGGCTGCGGCGACCGACGTCGTCGAGCATGTCGCGACGCTCGACAACGTCGCCAACGCCGGTCAGCTCACCTGGATCGGCAACGGTCCGGACCCGGCCAACCCGCAGTCCGGTGCCACCGCCGCGCTGATCTCGGTCACGCCCGAACAGTCGCCGAGCGGCCCGGCCACCCACGACCTGATGGTGCAGATCCGCGACTTCGCCGCCACGAACCCCGACGGCGCCACCGTCAACGTCGGTGGTCAGACGGCGATCATGGCCGACATCTCGGACAAGCTCAGCTCGGCTCTGATCCCGTTCCTGGTGGTCGTCGTGGGTCTGGCATTCATCATCCTGACGATCGTGTTCCGGTCGATCCTGGTCCCGCTGACCGCGACCCTGGGCTTCCTGTTCTCGGTGTGCGCCACCTTCGGCGCGACGGTGGCGATCTTCCAGCAGGGCGACTTCGGGCTGATCGACAACCCGAAGCCGATCATCTCGTTCCTGCCGATCTTCCTGGTCGGTGTGGTGTTCGGTCTCGCGATGGACTATCAGGTGTTCCTGGTGACGCGAATGCGCGAAGAATACGTGCACGGCGAGTCGGCCAAGGACTCGGTGATCATCGGCTACCAGCACGGTGCCCGGGTGGTCGCCTCGGCCGCGGTCATCATGATCTCGGTGTTCGCAGCATTCATGCTCGCCCCGGACACGATCGCGAAGATGATGGGCTTCGCGCTGGCCGCCGCGGTGTTCTTCGACGCCTTCATCATCCGGATGATCGTGGTGCCGGCGGTGATCACCCTCCTCGGCGACACCGCCTGGAAGTTGCCGAAGTGGCTGGACAAGATCCTGCCCAACGTCGACGTCGAGGGCACCGCGATCCGGGAGATCCCGCTGGAGAATCAGGTCGACCCGGACCTGTGGGAGCCGGAGCCGGCGAAGGTCTGAGTCTCCGGTCCCTGAGGAGCGAGCTTGCGAGCGCGCCGCCCTGAGTAGCGAGCCCCTTCCTGGCCCCTGAGGAGCGAGCTTGCGAGCGACGGTCCTATAGCTTGTCAAGCTGTTGGAGGTCGGCTTTGAGGGCGTGGTAGACCTCGCGGGCGATGAAGCGTTTGAGGCAGCGGATGATGTCTTTGCGGGT
>NZ_JAZDUE010000034.1:0-10576 GCF_036350515.1 Gordonia prachuapensis
CAACTCGATCTTCGGTCGCCCACCTGCCATACCCCAGGATCCCACGCCCGAGCAGCCCGTTTGCCGCGCAACATCCCTCCGTTACAGTTATTTAACGAATTTATGGCGCAGGACACTAGCGCCTCGGGCTACTCGACCAGCGAGAAGTGGGCCGACCAGCGGGGGGACGCTCGACCAGCGGGGGAGTGCTCGCCCACCGGAAGACGACTCACCCCCGCGCCACCAACACCGGCACCAACTGCTCCGCCGCGGTCCACGCCCCGTGGTGGCCGGCCATGTTCACCTCGATCTGCGGATCGGTGAGACTGCGCGTGAGGATGGTGGTGCCACGCGCGACCGCGACCAGGTCCCCGACCCGCTCGGCGACGACGTCGGTGACCTCTTCGCCGAACCACTCCTCGTCGAGCACCTGTTCACGCGCCACCACGTGGGCATGGTCGCCGACGACGTCGGTCCAGAACGCCTGGACGGCGTCGCGGGCTCCGGGCCGCGTGTACACGTGCCGCACCCGCATCTCACCCGCGACGGCCTCCACGCCTTTCAGCATCTCGTCCGTCGTGTCGATGTCGATTCTGTTGTCCGCCTCGATCATTCCGTGGTCGCCGGTCACCACCAGACCGGTGTCGCGGGGCAGGCCGGATACCAGGTCGGCCACCAGTCGGTCGACCACGCCCAGCGTCTTGACCCATTGCGGAGACCCGGGTCCGAACAGATGTCCGGCCGCATCCAGATCAGGCCAATACGCGTACACCAGGCGGTGGCCAGATCCCGACTCCGCCAAAGACTCGGTGATGCCCGCGAGGATCTCCGCCGGTTTCTGCGCGGGCCGATACGTCCCGTCCACCCGGAACGCGGCCCGGCTGAACCCGGATCCCCGATACAGCCCGGGCATCACGTACGTGACGTCGACGCCGCGCCCGGCCATCTCCGGGAGTAGACCGGCGATCGGCTGAATCTCCTCCGGCACATAGGTGTCCAGTGCAGACCGCCCGTCCGAACGGTCAAGCGTCCACCGAAGTGCGTTGAGCAGTTGACGATTCGGTGCGCGGGTGGCGTCCCGATCGGTCCGGAACGAGTATCCGATCACTCCGTGGGTTCCGCATGACGTCCCCGACATGAGGCTGGTGATGCTCGTCGCGGTGGTGGCGGGGAAGCCGGCCCGGATGATCGTCGATCGCAGCGAGGTGAGCGTCGGCGCCACGTCCGCGTGGGCGGCTAGCAGGCTGTCGCCGAGCCCGTCGATCAGCAGCAGCACCACATCTTTGCTCGCGGGGATGGGCACCGCGGCGGACTGCTCTCCGTCGAACGCGGCGTCGATCGCCGGGAGGACATCGGCGAGGGTCGCATAGCTGCTCCAGCTCCAGGGATGGAGTTCGTCGATCACTTCACTCACAGACGACACGTTAGCCACAGATTCTGTGCATAAGGTGTTGTGATCGCGAATCCTGTCCCTCGGCGGGCCTAACCTGTGGTCATGTCGGGCTATGAACCGCTCAGCGCCAGCGGCAGCGACCTTCTCCTCGAATTCGACGAGGCGACACTCGACCGTGGGCTGGACTACTCGGACCAAGGACGCATCACTGGCCTCAAATGGTCCGACGACGAGCTGATGCTGTCCGGACGGTGCCGTGGATCGCGACGTGAGATCTACCGCATCACCGCCGAGTTCAGCCCGATCAACGGTAGTCGGACGCTGGACTACACCGAATGCACGTGCCCGGTCGGTGTGTTTTGCAAACACGCCGTCGCGCTGATCCTGACCGCCTTCGCGGCGGAGGCTGCGGATCCGTCGGGATCACCGCGCCATGGCCAGGCCCCGCAGATTGCCCAGCTACCGGCGCAGTGGCGAACCACGCTCGGTGCGTTGGTGCCGCCTGCCGAGCACCGGGAGCCGCAGCCGATCGGCATTCTCGTCGAACTGCCGCCGACGAGCCGGTGGGCGCCGAACCCGACGCCTACAGTGCGGCTGGTGCGACGCGGCACGAGCCGGAAGTGGGTGAAGTCCGGCATCAACTGGCGGCTGGTGGCCGCCACCTCCACCGGGTTGGGGCGGTCGGTGGGCGGCGATGAGTACGATCCCGAACAGCTACGCGCCGTGGTCGCGATCGCTCGGGCCGTCATGAACTTCGACGTCAACCAGGACCACGGGTTGTCGCTCGGATGGGCACCCACCGACATCTGGCGGCTGCTCGCCGACGCCCACGACGCCGGGGTCACCTTCGTGGCCGATCGCTCCACCGGCGCGAGTCGCATCGAACTGTTCGGTGGGGCACGGATGGCGTTGCTCATCCACCGTTCCGACGATGGCGTCATCGTCGCACCGACGGTGCAGGTCGACCACGAGGAGTGGAACCAATCGTCTGTCGGGTTGATCGGAACGCCCACACCGCACGGGGCGTTCACCGTGTCCGACGACGTCCTGCTGATGGGACCGTTCGAGGCGCCGGCCCATCGCGGGGCGCTCGACGAGCTCGTCAGGTCGGGTGGCATCGCCGTCCCGGACTCCGACATCGACGAGTTCGCCACCGAGCTGCTGCCGTCCCTGTCCGCGCACGTACCTGTCGACATCGTCGACGACGCGATCGCACCTCCGAGAATCGAGGGCCCGATCCCGCTACTGGTCATCCGCGTCGGTGACGAGTCATCGCTCGTCGATTGGCGTATCCGCTACACGGTCAACGGCCGGGCGCGCGACTTCACCGACACCGAACCCGCCACTGCCAACAGCATCCGCGATGCCGACGGTGAGGACCGCGCCTGGAAGGCCGCGCGACCGGCGCTGGAACTGGTCGCCGCCCGCTGTTCTCGGTGGCTCCCTCAGGCGACCCGACTGGTCAACCAGATGTTGCGGAGCGGCCGCACTGGCGACGACGACCTCGACGCCGTCGTCGCCGAGGACACCGACACGGCAGTGCGTCAGGCCAGCCTCACGCTGCTGCGCAACACCTTCACCTATTCGATGCTCGACACCGCGGTGCTCATCGGCGAACTCGTGCCCGAGCTCGGCGACGACATCGCCGTCGAGATCATCGGCGACCCGGCTGATTTCCGGCCCGCCGAATCCGACCCGGAGATCGCGATCTCCGAAGAGGAGACGCCGGTCGGAAACGACTGGCTCAACCTCGCCATCACGGTGACGGTCGACGGCCACGACGTGCCGCTGGGAACCGTGATCCGCGCGATCGCCTCCCGTGCCACGCACCTGCTGCTGGACGACGGCACCTACTTCTCGCTCGACAACCCGGAACTGCGGCGACTCGCCGAACTCATCGAGGAGGCGCAGGATCTCGGTGAGGTGGAGAACGGGTTGGTCCGCCGCAACACCTACAACGCCACTTTGTGGGACGAGCTGCTCGGCCTCGGTGTGGTCGACGAACAACTCGCCGAATGGCATGCGCGGGTGCGCAAACTGGCGGACGCCACCTTGCCCGCCCCCGGCGGACCACCTGCCGGGCTGCACGCCGACCTCCGCGACTACCAGGCCGACGGCCTCGACTGGCTCCGGTTCCTGTGGCAGAACCGTCTCGGCGGCATCCTGGCCGACGACATGGGCCTCGGCAAGACCGTGCAGGCCCTCGCCTTGATCGCCGAGGCGTCGACGGAGAACCCGACCGGCAGCTTCCTCGTCGTCGCGCCGACCAGCGTCGTCGGGAACTGGGTGAGCGAGGCCAACCGCTTCGTGCCGGGACTGCGGGCCGTCGCGGTCACCGCGACCGAGGCCAAGAGCGGCGTCAGCTTCGCCGAACAGATCGACGGCGCACACATCGTCGTCACGTCGTACACGCTACTGCGCCTACAGTTCGAGCAGCTCAGCCGATTCCAGTGGACCGGTGCCATCTTCGACGAAGCCCAGTTCGTGAAGAACCACAACAGCAAGACCCACCAATGTGCGCGCCGCCTCGGCGCCGAGATCAAGCTCGCGATCACCGGCACCCCGATGGAGAACAACCTGATGGAACTGTGGTCGCTGCTGTCGCTGACCGCACCCGGCCTGTTCCCGTCCCCGAAAGTGTTCGGCGACTACTTCCGCAAGCCCATCGAGTCCGGACAACACCCGGAACGGCTCGAACAACTGCGACGTCGGATGCGGCCGGTGATGTTGCGGCGCACCAAGGATCAGGTGGTGGCCGACCTCCCGGCCAAGCAGGAGCAGGTTCTGGCCGTGGAGCTCGCCGCCAAGCACGACAAGATCTATCAGACCCGGCTGAACCGCGAACGGCAACGGGTGCTCGGTCTGCTGGGCAACTGGGAGGAGAACCGTTTCGCGATTTTCCGGTCGTTGACGATGTTGCGTCAGCTCAGTCTTCACGCCGGCCTGGTGGAGGAGAAGGATCACGACGTCGCATCCGCCAAGATCGACTATCTCGCCGAGCAGTTGCCCGAGCTGATCGCCGAAGGTCATGCGGCACTGGTGTTCAGCCAGTTCACCGGTTTCCTGACGTTGATCGCGGAACGGCTGGACGACCTGGGGATCGGCTACAGCTATCTCGACGGGTCGATGTCGGCGACGCAACGCAAGACGCAGATCGACACCTTCTCCGACGGCACCACCAAGGTCTTCCTGATCAGCCTCAAGGCCGGCGGATTCGGACTCAACCTGACCGAAGCGGACTACTGCTTCGTGTGCGACCCGTGGTGGAATCCCGCGGCGGAAGCCCAGGCGGTCGACCGCGCCCACCGGATCGGTCAGACCCGGCCGGTGACGGTCTACCGGTTGGTGTCGAAAGGAACGATCGAGGAGAAGGTCGTCGAGCTACAGGACAAGAAGCGCAAGCTGTTCGACGCCGTCGTCGACGAAGGCGATCTCTTCGGAACGGTGATCAGCCCCGACGACGTGCGCGCCCTCGTCTCCGGCGACTGACCCGCTCCCCGAACCGCTCCCTGAGGAGCGTGCGAGCTTGCGAGCCCGCGTCACGAAGGGGCAGCCCACACCCCCGAACAAACCCGCAACGTCGCCGCCCCAATCAGCCTGCGCGACAACCCGTACTCGAGCTCAACGAGATGATGCGCCGGCACATCGACCAAGCATTCCGCAACCTGCCGTCGGCCCCGCGGCAGATACACCCGAAGATGATGATGCCCGGCCGGTAACGGCAGTTCGATCCGGCCCCACCGTCCGCGCAGCAGCTCACGCCCGTTGACCACGATGTGCGCCCCCGCGAGCGGAACCGGAAGGTGCGCCGCCGCGACCCGACACGTGATGGCCACCCCTTGGTGCAGCTGGCGTGGCGCACGGCCAGGTGGCCGCGCCGGTGCAGCGACGTGCGGGCGCCGCGCCCACGCACGCGTCAACAGTGGCCGCCGGCCGAGTACCGGCGCGGGCGCGGGCTCCAGCAGCCCGGACGATGGATACGGTTCGGCGCTCATGACGCGCAGCACCGTACGACACCTGCAGAGCACGGCGCGGGAGGCCTGCCGACGTGTCGGTCGTGCAGACGACACGGTCGGGCGTCAGGTCCCGTGGCCCGGTCCCAGATCTCCTCGCCACACTCCGGTGATCTCGTCGACCTTCGCGCCGGTGGTGGGTGCGAAACGGGAGTCGTCGAACCGGGGATGGCCGTCGACCGAGAGCTGATACCGCGCCAGCTGCTCACGGACCGGGTCCTTCATCTCGGCGAAGATCAGCGTGATCCCGTGCGCGGTCAGGTAGTCGTCGAGTTCGACGAGTTCGTCGACCGCGGTGGCGTCGATGTCGGTGATCGGCTCCGCGGCGAGTATCACCGTGTGCACTGCGTGGCCTGCGGCGTGCGCACGCGTGACCTCCGAGCGCACGTAGTCGTCGAACATACCCCCGTTGGCGAAGAACAGCGGCGCATCGAAACGCAGGATCAGAATCCCCTCGATGCGTTCGGCATTGGGGTGTCGGGTGACGTCGTGGTAGCCGCGGACGCCCGGCACCCGGCCGAGTTCGGTTCGGTAGGGCCGCCAGGCCTGGTTCACGAACGCGATGAACGACAACCCGATCGCCACCAGGATGCCCTGCAGCACGCCCAGCAATGCGACGCCGAGGAACGCCGAGATCGACAACGCACCCTCGACCCAGCTGACCCGGAACAACGCTGTCACTCCGCGGACGTCGACCAACGAGAGCGCCGCGGTGATGACCACCGCGGCCAGCGCCGACGACGGCAGGTACTCGGTGATGTTCGGAGCGACGAAGATGAACACCACGATCAGCAGCGCACCCACGAGCGGCGCGAGTTGCGTTTTGGCGCCCGAGGATTCGGCAACCGGTGTGCGCGACGACGACGCCGAGATCGCGAAGCCGCTGAGGAAGCCGGTGGCGATGTTCGCGGTGCCGATCGCGGCCATCTCCTGACTGCCGTCGACCGTGGTGCCGGCCCGAGCGGCGAACGTTCGTGACAACACGCTGGTGTCGGCGAACGCGATGAGGGCGATACCGATGGCCGGACCGATGAGGCTGATCGCGTCGTCGACCGTGATGCCGCCGAGCGCAGGGGTGGGCAGTCCGCGGGGCATCGCCCCGACCACCGGGATGTCGTCGGACCAGCCGAACACGGCGACGACGACGATGGCGCCCACCACCGCGATCAGCACTCCCGGAAAGGTCTTGCGCCACAGCTTGAGCAGCAGGATGACGGTCAGGCACGCGACACCGATCGCGGTGGACAGTCCGTCGATCTCGCCGTCGGCGATGCCACGGCCGAAGTCGATGATCTCTTCGAGCGCCGAATCGCCCTCGGTCGAGAAGCCGAGGAGTTTGGGCAGTTGGCTGAGCAGCACGACGAGGGCGATGCCGTTGAGGTAGCCGATCCGGATCGGTTTGGACAGCAGGTCGGTGACGAAGCCGAGCCGGAGCACTCCACCGATGACCAGCACGATGCCGACTTCGATCGCCAGCAGGCCGGCGAGGGCGACGCGTTCTTCATCGAACGCGGCGAGCGGGATGATCGCGGCCGCGATGATCGGGGCGAGTGAGGAGTCGGGGCCCAGGACCAGGATGCGGGAGGGTCCGACGATCGCGTAGGCGAGCAGCGGGATGATGGTGGCATAGAGGCCGGTCACCGGTGGTAGGCCGGCGACTTCGGCATAGCCCATACCGGCCGGGATGAGCAGAGCCGTGAGGACGACACCCGCGACCAGATCGCCGCGCAGCCAGGACCGCTCGTAGGACTTCAGGGTCACGAGCCCCGGAAGGTACCGGTCGATCCGCGTGGGCGGAGACGAAGACGCCATGGCAGGCATTATGTCCTCGTGACGTGGCCACGACGGACAACGGCTCGGTCATGTCGCGGCCGGGACGGGCCGAGCACACCGCCGAGACGCACGTCCGGGTGGCATGATGCGGTGGACCCGCCGTCGACGAACACGATCCAGGAGGGTGGACGATGTCGCCACGATTTCACCTGAGCATCATGCGACCGCGCGATCCTCACGAACCCGGGCGGAGCGCGACACCGTTGGAGCTGTTCTTCGACCTCGTGTTCGTTGTCGCGGTGGCGATCGCGGCGGTCGAGCTGCATCACGCTCTCACCGAGAACCACGTCGTGGACGGAGTCACGTCCTACGCGATCGTCTTCTTCGCTATCTGGTGGGCGTGGATGAACTTCACCTGGTTCGCCACGTCCTTCGGCACCGACGACTGGCTGTACCGCGTGCTGACCTTCGTGCAGATGGCGGGTGTGTTGGTCCTGGCGTCCGGCATCGAACCCACGTTTGCCGATCGCGACTTCGCCCAGATGGTCGCGGGTTACGTCATCATGCGGTTTGCCATGGTCGCGCAATGGATGCGGGCGTCCCGATGCGCTCCCGACCGGCGCCGCACCTGCGAGATCTATGCCGGCGGAATCGCCGTGGTGCAGGTGTTGTGGATTGCGTGGCTGTTCATTCCGTCCGGCGCGGTGTCCACGGTCGGGTTGATCGTGCTCATCATCGCCGAGTTGGCGGTGCCGGTGGTGGCCGAGCGCGCGGGTACCACGCCCTGGCATCCGCACCACATCACCGAGCGCTACGGATTGTTCACCTTGATTCTGTTGGGCGAGAGTCTCTTGGCATCGTCCAACGCGGTCATCGAGGCATTGCACGAGGACGAGGAACTCGCACCGTTGCTGTCCATCGCAGTGCTCGCATTCATCGCGACGGCGGCGCTCTTCTGGATCTATTTCTGGCCGCCCCACCACCGGGCCATCGGCTCATTGGCTCAGTCTCTGCGATACGGGTACGTGCACTACTTCGTGTTCGCTGCTGCCGGCGCGTTCTCCGCGGGTATCGAGGTGGAGATCGACGTGATCACCCACCACAGCGAGTTGACGGAGACCCAGGCGTCGTTCACGGTGACGATCCCGGTTGCGATCTTCATTCTCGGGATCTGGTGGATCGCCATCCGCGACAACGCTGATCGGATCGTCAACACCGTGGTTCCGGTCGGGGCCCTCTTGGTGTTGTTCGACCCGTTCATCCCGGTCCCGGTGACACTCACAGCTGTGCTGCTGGTGATCATCGTGGTGGTGTTGGTGGTGCGGCCGCCGGTGGGAAAGCCTGATGCACAGTTGCAGGAGACGGACTAGCGGCTGGCCCTCGTCAGCACAACCTGCCGGCACGGGGTTGAATGATCCGGTGATCGGAAGTGCCCTCCCTGCAGGGAGAACATGCGTGTATCGGCGCCGGCGGCTGTCGATTCTGGGGCTTGTCGTCGGTGTCGTGGTGTCGGCGGCGGGGTGCACGTCGGACGGAACCCCGGAACCGGCCGCAGCCCCGTCCGCAACCTCGGCCGCATCGCTCGACGACGTGACGGTCACCCGCTTCGAGTACCCGACCGTCGACGACGCCGACTCCGAGCAGAACTGGGCAGACCTCTATCTACCTGCCGGGCCGCAGCAGACCGACACCATCCCGCTCGTCGTCCTGATCCACGGCGGCGCGTGGCAGAGTCAGTTGGGTGCGGATCTGTTCGACCCGTTCGCCCGTGACCTGGCCGCCCGGGGCATGGCGGTCTACAACGTCGAATACCGGCGCGTCGGGTCCGGCGGTGGATGGCCGACCACATTTCACGACATCGCCAGCGCCCTCGACCATGTCGTCGAGGTCGATCAGCGATACCCACAGTTGACCACCGACGACGAGTTGGTCGTCGGACACAGTGCCGGTGCGCAGCTGGCGGTGTGGGGCGGCACCCGGCACAAGCTCGACGACGACGAGGTCGGGTCGAGCCCACGGTTCCGGCCCACCCGCGTCGTGTCTCTGGCCGGTCCGCTCGATATGCGGTACGCGGCCACCCACGGCGACGACCGGATCGTGACGGTCCTCGGCGGCACGCCCAGTGACGTGCCGGAACGCTACACCGAGGTCGATCCCATCCAGAACATCGACTCGGACACCCCGGTCGTGGCGATGCACGGAACCGTCGACACCGTTGTCGCGCCGACGAATTCGCGGCGCTACGTCGACGAGGTGGAACGGCAAGGCGGGTCGGCGTCCCTGGTGCTGTTACAGGGGATCGACCACGGCGGGATCGTGTCATCGGACAGTTCGTCGTATGACCGGGTCATCGACGTGATCGCCGCGACGTCGCAGGCCGAGCTCGACGAGCTGGTGGCCGAATAGAACCCGGGCGGCTATCGCGGTGCGGTGAACACCTGGACGTCCGCATCGGCCGGATTTCGCTCCCTCGATTGAGCTCAGCGGCCGACTACCCTGGGTCGCAAGTGATGGGGTGTGATGTGAACATTCGGACGATGGCTGTGGGCGCGGTGGCAGTGCTGCTCGCGCTGAGTGTGGGTGCATGCGCCGACGACGAGCAGCCGTGAACCGCGGTGGTCACCGAAACGGAGACGCAGACCGTGACACCCTCGTCCGCCGCTGCGCCACCGGCCGAGTCGTCGTCGCCGACCTCGGACGGCGAGTGCATCGACCAGGGCATGAACCCCGCCAACTGGAACACCGCGGAGGACACCGCACCACCGATCAGCCCCGCGACCGACGGCGGCATTGCCGACGTGACGCCCAGCGCGGGTGAGTGTTTCGATCAGATCGTCATCGCCACCACGACATCCGAAGTGGGCTTCGACACCCGGTATGTGCCGCAGGTGCGGCAGGACGGTTCCGGGTTTCCGGTGCCGTTGCAGGGCGGCGCCTTCCTCGAGTTGTCGGTGTTCGCGTGGGTGAACGACCCACAGCAGTTCCGCGACTACCGGTTCGTCCCCGACGACAGCTACCGGACCCTGCGCGAGATCGCGTTCGCCACCTCGTTCGAGGGCGTCACCAAGTTCGGCATCGGCGTCGACGACGAGACGCCGTTCGCGGTCGAGAAACGGCGCCGCGATGACGGAACGGTCGACGTGGTCGTGTTCCTCGCGCATTGATCCCCCCTCCGCTGATCCCCATTCGTTGATCGAGACATCCCTGAAGGTTTGATGTCAAGCCGCGGCGGGGGTTTGGTCCTTCCATGCGGTGGCGGGGTCGTAGGGGATACCGCGGGCTAGGCAGCCGTGGAGTATGCCGACGAGGCGGTTGGCGAGTTGGCGTAGCGCGGCGTTGTGGTCGACGTCTCGGGCTCGTTGTTTGCGGTAGTAGGCGCGGGCGCCGTCGTCGTGCATGAAGGCTCCGTGGGCCTGGG
>NZ_JAZDUE010000035.1:0-10084 GCF_036350515.1 Gordonia prachuapensis
GACATACGGGCTCACCAACCGACCATATCCGAGACATTTAGTGCTCGAGATTCCAGACAGCCAACACGCTGACCAGCACCGATAACCAGCCGCCGCCCCGAAATCGGGTCAGGAGGTCCAACTCAGGCCTGATGTCGGGAGGGAATGCAATGACGAAGGACAAACCGCTAGAAGTTGATACTGACGGTTTGCAGGTGACTGCGTCGCAGGTCATTGACGGTGCCGATGCTGCGCGTCAGGCGTTCGAGGCGCACAGCACCGCGTTGTCATCCGCAGCGGGCGGGCTTTTCGCGCACAGCGGCCGAGCACTGCAGGCGAAGGCCGAGGTGTGGAGGGCCCGAGGAGCCGACTTGTCAGAGGCTGCTGGTCGGCACGGTGCCGCGATGCAGACTGCGGCGTGGCGATACCTTGCCGACGACGTCGCCAACTCGCGTGAAGTTTCAGCCGCCGTCTATCGGCCGGAGAGTGACGAGTCTGTCGATCTGAGGCTGTGAGGTGGTCACGTTTGGCGAAGTGCTTGCGTTCGACCCAGAGCAAGTCGCTCAAATCTTTGACATCTGTCGCGCGCAGGAGGAGACGTGTGCATCTCTGGGCGACCAGCTGAAGAGCCTCGATAGCCTTCGGTCGTGGGACGGTGACGCCGCGGACGCTGCCCGAGATTCTGCAGGTCGGCAGCGGGTTGATGTCGATGCTCACGGGACCGAAACCTGGAAGATCGCGGCTGCGGCCCGAGACTGTTACAACGAGGGCGTCGCGTTGAAGCGTTCCGCCCAAACCTGTGAGGCTGATATCGCGGCCGCGGGGCTCGTAGTCGACTCGACGACCGGCAAAGTCTCGGATCCGTCGCCTCCTGACATGACGGAGTGGTCCGATGCCGACCGTCAGGCGTACCGCGACAAGATCGATGATCTGCAGGGCCGGGTCAACAACGTGATCGCCGCAGCAGAGCGCTTTGATGATGATCTGGCCGCGGCGATCAACGCGGCAAATGGATCACTGCCGCTGGCGCCCGACGGTGAAGGTGCACATGTCAACGGAGCCGACCGCCCAGCCAATCAGGTAGCGGCGTTCAGAGAGCTTTACGGGCGAGATCCGGTGAGTGTGAACGATTGGCGCTTGGCTGAGATGCTCGACGCACACAGCTATGACCCGCGATATCAGGGTGAGCCGCCCGTTGTGAGTGTCGCAAAGATTGAACCCGTACCCGGTCAAGGCATCGTGGCAACCGGTTTGTTCATCCCGAATGAGCGAGTGGTGGCGGGGCCTGACTTCACTGACCCATTCCTCGAGTACAACGACGGGGATGGCCGTGGGTTTAATCAGAACCTTGCACCTGAGGACACGCGCGTCTCCTACGTCGTCGACTATGAGAATGGGTACGTGATCGCTCGCCAGAACCCTTCGGTGGTGAGTGAGAGTGGCGAGGTGCGCACCGGAACGCCAGACGTGAAGGTCAATCAGCTCGATGACGGCACGGTCCTAGTCGATTACAGAGCAGCCGACCCGTTCGCCCCAGCTCCGGCCGCGGCGACTGGGTGGTCGGTTAACGGCCAGACCATCATTACACCGTCAGAAGATGGAGCTGAGATATCTGGTCGAGTGACGGATTTCCCGTCGATGGAGACCTATCAGTACATGCCAGATGGCACGGTCAACACCCTGCATCAAGATGACGCGGGAGACCACAGTTCCACTGGGCCGATGCTGAATCTTCCGTTCCATCACGAGTTCGGAGACTACGACGACGACTTTGACCGGTTTCCCCAGGAGATGTATGTAAGCCCAAGGGATCAAATGCCCCTGCCGACGGGCGAAGTGGAGGGTGGAACTTCGTTGGGTAGCCCGACAAGTCCGCCTCGTGTTGAAGTGAGTGAGTGATGAGCGGGTCTGGAGTGAATAGAGAAGTTGAAGCGGGCGAGGGTCATTGGGCTGCGCCCTCGTACTTCGTGACTGCGTTGGGAATCGTGCTCTCGACTGCTCTTCTCTACGTCAACGGCCGTGTGTGGCTGGATGATGCGGAACCCAACTTGGGCGCAACGTTGCTCATCGTGGGAGCCGTGGCCGTCGTATTCGGGATCGCCTACCTCCTAGTGCCGAACCGGCCGATCCGACGATTCGCCCTTGCCGGTTTACTCGCCGATGTCGTTGTCGCCATCGTCTTTGTTGGTGTAGCAATATGACAGATGAGCGCTCTGAGACCGTGTCACGCGAGCCGCGGAGTCCCTTCTTCGGTCCCACAAGCCCTTTCGCAGCAAGCGTCACCCTGCTCCTCAGCCTGGTGGTCTGGCTCGTACCGGGTGCGCTATGGGTTGTCATCCTCGTGCTGACCGGGGCCTGTCTTGGTCTCGTCGCGCTGGGGACGCCAGGAGTGATCCGTCAGATCGGCTCCGGTCTGCTCGTGGGTGCTCTCGCTACACCCCTTGGTGTCATCTTCGCGTTCGTTTCCAGTTCGGTCGGGATGTGAGTCATCGACATATTGCCGGCGGCAACTCCCCAAACGTGAACACCTCTCGACGCCTGGAAGAGTGAAGACGGGTGCCGATTGCCCGATTCTATTAACGCAGATAGCATCGATCTGACACCGTTAGCTGTGGGATGTGGATCAACATGTCGACTGCGGACGACGACCTCGACAACTTGCTGCGCGACCGTTTCGACCTCGATCGAGCGGCACTGGTCGCTGCGCTACGCACTTTGCCGCCGCAGCGCCCGTGGGCGGCGCGACTGACCGAGGGCGACGCCCGGTTGCTCGACACCGCCGGGTTCACCGAGGACCCCGACGACTACGCCCAGATCGCCGCAGACGCGACCGCGCACATGGCGCGGCTCTACAGCACCGCCCTGTCCGCGTCCGCGGTGGCCAAGGGGCTGCAGGTATCGGACTCGCGGGTGCGTCAACGTCGTCTCGCGCACACCTTGTGGGCGATTGACGACGGCCGGTCGTGGGTCTTTCCAGTCCTGCAGTTTGAGCACGTCGAGCCAGACAAACTCATACACGTTCGCGGGTTGGATCAGGTTCTGCCCCAACTGCTATCCCGTGGACTGCATCCCACCGCGGTCGCCGCGTTCCTGGAGTCGCCGCAGCCGCAACTGCCCATCGGTGGACAGCCCAGGTCAGTCAAGCAGTGGCTGTTGCACGGAGAACCGGTTCAGGCGGTCCTGGAGCTGCTCGAGATCGCCGATTGGACAGCCTCTTAGTGGCCTCGGACTCGATGCTGCCCGACCCGCCCGATCCGGGCGACCTACGGGCACTGGGGTTGCGGGACGACGAGGTGCGGGTGATACGGGTCGACGGGGTGGTGGCGCGTGCACCGCACCATCGGCGACCACGTGCTGGCATGGAATGCGCTGCGCACCTACGGGCCGGTGCTGCGGTTCGACCCCCACCATCTGCCGCGTGGGGAGGACCCTGACGGACGCGGTGTCTGGTACGGCGCCGCGACCCCCGATGCTGCACTGGCCGAGGCTTTCCAGACCGACCGCACGATCGACCGCGGGCCCGAGCGTCCCTACCTCACCGGTTTGTCGTTCACCCGTCCGATCACCGTGATCGACATTGCCGCCGACAGCTCGGGTGCCTGGGCCACCCGTGCCGGTGGCACCTACGCGCTATCCACCGGAGGCCACCACATCACCCAACGCTGGGCCCGCCACATCGTCGAGGCCCACCCCGACATCGATGGGCTGCGCTACAACAGCCGATTCGCCGGCACGCCGTGCCTGGCATTGTTCACCCCGGCCTCGACTGCCATGCCCAGCAGGCCGCAACTGTCCCTACCGCTAACTCACCCGGACCTCGCTGGCCGCATCGCGAGCGCGGCGAGGAGGCTCGGCTATGGGGTCGTTTGAGGTTCTGGAGACCGCATACGCTCTGTTCGGATGCCGGTACCTGGGCCGGTCGGCATGAGGCGACGCCGACGTCGAGTGGGCGCCCGATCACGTCGACTGGCCCTCGCATTCGCAGTCGGTGCCCTACCCGTCACCGAGTGCATCCGCGGGTGCCTCAGCTCGACCGTTGCGATTGAACGACCGCACTCACGCGTATCCCCAATGACGAGACGTCCAGGCGCAATCGAGTGGAACCGGCCGGTCCTCGGCTGCGACTGATCGCCGATTACCTCAGCTCGCGCGGCGCGGTTACGGTTCGAGATTTGGCTCGCGATGCAGATGACCCAACGTCAGGACCCCAGGCACGAGAGCGGCAAGCACAACGGAGGCGATCAGAACGACGAGGGATGCCGTCGAAACCTCACCGAACGAGAGGTGACCGAGTGCCAGACCGGTAATGAGGATGCCTACGAGCGAGAAGGCGCTGTTTCCAAGCGCATCTATCGAAAGGACTCGGCCGAGGAGTTCGGCCGGCACGCTCGCCTGCAGGGCTGAGATCCACAATGTGCCGAAGATGCCCATCGCCAGGCCGAGGACGAAATACGCGGGGTAGATCAGCGGCGTCGGAGCATCACAGATCAGGACGAGCAGTACCGCACCCTGCAGAACAAGCACAGGCATCGCCAGGATCGCGGGAATCCGTACCCCCCTCATGAACAGCAGCGTCGCTATCAGTGCGCCAGCCGATTCCACGGCCATCGCATACCCGTACTGCCCCGACGCGTGTTGGTTGCTCAGCCATAGCGGAACGATGAGAGTTATTGGGGCGCTGACGAAACCGATCTGAATTGCACCCTGCGCGATGATCGCCATCACCCACTTGTGTGACCACACGAAGCGGAACCCGTCAGTCGAGAATCCGCTCATCCGCCAGTGCCGTTCCGGAGTCATGCCTGCCGGCCCAAGCGTGAACCCGATTATCGAAACGCAGGCGAGTACACCAGCCAGGATCGGAATCGTCATTTCTGCATCGACGCTGGCGAGCAGTCCCGCCAGAGCCGGACCGGCAATGCTCGAGAGTTTCGATGCTGTCGATCGCAGAGCGTTAGCGCTGTGGCGGTCTTCGGGTGCGGCAATGTCGCCGATGTAAGCGCTGAACGCGGGCCGATACAGCGCCACGCTGATACCGGCAGTGATGCCTATCAACACCAGCAACCATGTCTGCGAAGACACCATGTAGGCAACGCTGAGCAACGCCGCGATGACGCGGCCGACGTCGATCAAGATCAGGGTGTGGCGCCGATTGAACGCGTCCAACCAGATCGACGATCCGAGAAGGGCGACGAGTCCCGTGGCAGTGCTGCACGCCAGCAGAAGTGTCAGGTCAGCAGGGCTTTGCGAGACGCTGACGACGATGAGCGTAAGGCCGACAGTGAGCAGGCCGTCGCCGAGCATGTTGAACAGTTGCACCGAGAGCAGTGCACGCATGCTATTCGCAGAGCTCTGCCGCGATGCGGTGTCGGCGGAGTCAGTCGGTCTCACGGCGAGCAATCACCTCGGACAGCAAACCATCACCGTAGGCCTCGGTGACGACGATGATTCGGGAGTCCTTGGCCAACTCGTCGGCAGCGCGCACGGTTGTCAGCTGCCACTGCCTTCCTCCTCTTCTCCACCAGTCGTCGACGGATTCGCCACGATCGGCACGCATTCGATGAAGCCAGTCATCCAGATCCGACAGATGAGGATGGATAAGCACTAGCAGAGCGCTTGACTGTAACAGCATGTCAACGCGATGGGCTGCGGTGATGAGATAGCCTCCCGCGGTGTCGATCACACTGTTGCTGTGCTGGCTCAGCCACCCCCATATCATCAACTCGTCGAACTGGGCGACGTACCGTCCGTATGCTAAAGCTCCGCCACGCGCGTAGATGTTTTCGGCCCGGGTAGAGGAGAAACCAAAGGGCCGCGCCAACGAATCACGTTCGAGATCGCCACTGAGGTAGGCCATCGACAAAGCAGTTGACAGGTGGGTGGCGGCCGTAGTTTTGCCGGCACCAGGCGCACCGAGAATAACGATGTTCACGATGCAGGTCCATCGAACTGCCTTATGAGTTCCCGTGCGAGATCAGGGCGTACTTGCTCGCTGAGTGCCTCATACAGGAATGCTACGGGGCTGGTGTCGCGGGGCCCGTCGAACCACTGCGCTGCGCTGGCCGTGCATACTTCCCAGATTTGCCGACGGCCGTGGAGAACATCAAGGAAGTCGTCGGCGTAGACGTCAAGCCCGAACGGAATCGTCATGATCGCGTCCCGTAGCGTTGCCGCGGAACTTTCGAACCTTCCAGCCGCCAGATCGAAACCGACACCGATGAAATCGTCGTCGCCGCCGCGCAGGTGTAGGTAGAGACGAGTGCTGTCGACGTCATTGCCGAGGTAGGTGTTCGCACTTACCATGGTTTGACCCAGCTTGGAGTTGATCAGAATCGGCTCCAAGCATCGCAGTTCGTCAAGAATCAACTCGCCGATTCGCTCCAGTGAGGCGGTGCCGCCATTGATGTGGCGCGGCCGTGGCGACCGCGACCACGGTTCCTCGTGGCCCTCGCCGCCGTGGCCGTGGTTCGGCTGGCCAGCAATGATCCAGTCGGCGGTGCCTACTGCGCCGTCGGCACCAGCCTGTTCACCGGGGGCTAGTCCGATTAGTTCGACACCCAGCGACAGGCACGAGACGATGTCGGCGAGTTCGTTGCTGTCAGACAATCTGAACAGCGGCGGCGCATCTGGGTCGTCGTAGGTGTACCCGGCACCACTGAGCAGTATCTGACGAACGGAACCGAGTTCCGATGCTGGCACGTCTACCACGGCACGTACGATCCGCAAGCCTTCGGTGGAGGTTTGCAGGCTGTTTTCAATGATATTGGCGAAAGCCCCGTTGCCGGGCTGGACCGGGATCTGCGCATTGTTCGTCGCGATCAGCACGCGCGGCGTCATGCCTGCCGATGCAATGGCGGAGTAGTCAATCTCACCGTCCGATTGGATGAGTACGCCAGGATCCTCGACGGTGGTGAACATCGCAGAATGCACTCGATGCTCCCACAGGGGCGACCGATCGGCTACCCCGAACAACGCAATCTGAATGTCACCGATGTGGTGGATGGCGCCTTGAGGTAGCGCAACGACAGGGAAACCATGTGTGGCCAGCCAGTCAGTGACGACGGCCGGGCAGATGAGCGGAACAATGACCGGGGTGTTGGTATCGAGCAACTGCAGCGACGGTGGGTGAAAGTGGTCGAGGTGTTCGTTGGTAATCACGACTGCGTCGGATTTGGGCATCGCGGCGTGAGCGACAGTCCGAGGCGGGTAGATCGTGAAGCGCAGGTCGTCCCGAAACCCGAAACTGTCGGTCAGGACAGGGTCGACCAGAATAGTTGTACACGCGGTGCTGATCGTCCAGGACTGGTGGCCTATATAGGTGCATTCGAGGGTCGACATCTCATCCAATCGGGTCGGCTTGCAGCACTCGTGCGAGTTGACGTTTGTAGATATCAAAGGCGATGTCTGGACGGGCCTGCTCTCCGAAGCCGTTGTAGAGCGCAAACACGGGCGACCGCCCATAGTCGCTCGGGTACCACGAACGCATAGCCACTCCGACGATGTCCCAGATCTGGAGGTGGCCGGTGAGTACGTTGTACCAATCAGCAAGCTGGGTGCATATCCCGAAGGGATAGTGGGCGACCGCGTCGGAATCGGCTGTCGCGTCGTCGACGGGTATGAATCGCGACAAGCGCAGATCTAAGGCCCATTCGTAGCGATCGCCGCCATTGACGAGGCGGAACAGAAACAGGTCGTGGGCGCGGCCTTCATCGATCGAGCTGCGTTTGAGCATCGCTGAGTAGTCGGTGGTGAGCAGCAGCCGAGCCAGGTATGCGAGACCGTCTTCGACGACCGGCAACACGTCAGCCACCTCGTTGGTGGTCAGTGACGCCGAGATTTCCTTCGACGGTATCCGTCCGTCCTCTTGGATGAATCGTTCGCGCCGCTGCATCAGTTCGTTCCATCGTCTGGTGTCCAAGCGCACCCAAGTGGCGTCGGCGTCCGTCTGCTTCAGTCGCCCCGACTTGAACTCGAACCTGTCGCCGGGTGACGGCCCAAAGGCCATCGTGTTCTCGCACAACCGCTGCAGGGCAGCAGCCATGACCTTCTGATCTGAGAGCGGAAACGGCCCCATCTGCTCATAATCCTTGAGGAACCCTCCGCCGGTGATGAGCAAATCCGCGTCGAGCAGCTCGGGGAAGGGTGTCAGCGAGTCGTCGAAGAGTGCTGCGAGAATCTCCACGCCGGGGATCGCCGAGCGTTGCCCGACTCCCGCAAATGTGTGTTCATCGACCATGTTGTCAGTCGACCCGTAAACCCCTGGGGGAGTGACCTGCGCGTTGTTGCTACAGCCGTACACCGATGGCGCCGGAACTATCCCGGCTCGCACATCTTGAATGAACCGTTCGGAGGGAAGCGCGTCGACAGTCACGAAGATCCCGCCCAGATCTGGTGTGACTGCGTCGCGTACATAGATTTGGCTGACACGACTCTCCCAGAGAGCCGTATTGTTACCTGCCGGATACAGCTGGAAAAGCACGTCGTCACCAGCGGAGTACTCTTGGCCGAACTTCGCGACAATCACTTCGAATCCCAAATTAGACAACAGCGTCCGAATCGGCTGCGGCATCAGCGGGCCGACGTAAACGGTCGCTGACCGGTCAAGGCGGTTGAGGCTGGCCACCTGGAAGTGGTCGGAATGTTCGTGAGAAACGACGATCGCTGAAGGTCGCGGCATCTCGTCGAACAGCACCTGACGCGGTGGATAGATCTCTACAGGGCTGCTGGTGTAGTCGTCTCCATACGTCTTCTCCAGAACCGGGTCGACCAGTAGCCCATCGTCTCCGCCAAAATACATGGCGTTGTGGCCGATAAAAGTCATATCCACCAGATCAAATCCTTTAACTCGCTGCGATATTGAGATCCGCGTCCGGGTGGCACCCTCAGGAGAGAGTGCCACCCGGACGGAGCTGTTACCGGGTGTAATAGATGGGGATAACGCTCAGTCCCCGACCCGAACTCGGCTGGCTAGCCGACCGGTTGGAGGCCGTCATACGAGTAGCCGAACGGACTCGCGCGAGCTCAGCCGCGTTGGGTGCTTCGATCTTCTGCTTCATTTCATTCACCTCCCTCCCTTGTTTCCGATTGGTAGATATCCACGCCTCCATCAGCAAGTGCGGATCGTCTGGGAATCGCGCAGGAAGTGCTAGTGTCCTGCGCCATAAATTCGTTAAATAACTGTAACGGAGGGATGTTGCGCGGCAAACGGGCTGCTCGGGCGTGGGATCCTGGGGTATGGCAGGTGGGCGACCGAAGATCGAGTTGGTGTTGACCGAGGACGAGAGCCTGACGCTGACGCGGTGGGCAAAGCGTCGAAAGTCGGCTCAGGGGTTGGCGTTACGGTCTCGGATTGTGCTGGGGTGCGCCGAAGGGTTGACCAACAAAGAGGTCGCCGCCCGCGAGCGGATCAGCCCGCAGACAGTGGGTAAATGGCGGCGCCGGTTCGTCGAGGCCCGCCTCGACGGACTGGTCGATGATCCACGGCCGGGTCGGCCGCCGTCGATCGCGGCTGACAAGATCGAGGACGTGGTGGTCACCACGTTGGAACAAACGCCGGCCAATGCGACGCACTGGTCGCGGGCGAAGATGGCCGAGCGCACCGGCATGAGTAGATCGACGATCGGTCGGGTGTGGAAAGCTTTTGGCCTGCAACCTCATCGGGCCGATCACTACAAACTGTCAAATGATCCGCTGTTCACCGAGAAAGTCTATGACATCGTCGGGCTCTACCTCGATCCGCCCGAAGCCGCGGTCGTGTTGTGCGTTGATGAGAAAAGCCAGATCCAGGCGCTCGCGCGCAGTCAACCCGCGTTTCCGATGATGCCGGGCATGCCGGAGAAACGCACCCACGACTACGTGCGGCACGGAACCTCAAGTCTGTTCGCAGCGTTCAACATTGCCGATGGCGCCGTCATCGCGCAGATGCACCGCCGCCACCGCGCCGTCGACTTCCGCACATTCCTACGCCACGTCGACAAACTGAGGTTCCCCCCGAACCGTAGAGGCATCGATAATGAGGAGCACGATGCCAGAGAAGCGCAAGAAGTACGACCGGGAGTTTCGTGATGGGGCGGTCCGGATCGTCGAGGAGACGGGTAAGCCGATC
>NZ_JAZDUE010000036.1:0-7181 GCF_036350515.1 Gordonia prachuapensis
ACGTCGCGCAGGAGCTCAACGGCCGCCCACGCAAAACGCTCGGCTGGGATACCCCAGCCGAGCGTCTGCGTGATCTAATCACCACCCAGTAGAACAGGCAGTGTTGCGTCGACCCCTTGAAACCGCCCGATCGCCCGGGGGTTTCGTCGTTCCCGGGTCCGAGCACCTGCCCGGCGGGTGCGGCCGTTGCCGCCATCCGGGATCGAGTTCCGTTACCGTTCCGAGATTTGTCATCTCGGTGCGATATCACTGGTGGCGCGTCCATATCGTGCCGAACTCGCCGACCGTAGCGTCAGGGTCACCGGTGAAACGGGCCACGGCACGTGACGGCGGACAGACGGCCCTTCGATGATCGGTGGAACCATGACTATTGCTCCTTTCCCGACCGACGATCAGCAGTCCACGATCGATGTCATCGACATCATCGCGTCGGCCGGTGTTCCTCGCCCGCAACGCAACCCGTTGTTCGGGTGCACCCACGAGCGTGGTGGCGTCGGTCCTGCGCGGCTTCGGGTGACCGGCGAGATCGACCCCGCGGCATGTGCCGACCTGCTGCACGACCTCGACCGCGCCCTGGCGGATTCGGCGCGAGTGACCATCGACCTGACCGAAGTCACCTTCATCGGAAGTCGCGCGGTCGGGATGATCGCCGACCATGCGTTCGTCGACACCAGCCGGGTGGCGGTGGTCGCGCCGGCACGCGCGACCCGGCTGCTCTTCGAGCTCTTCGGCGCCGGACACCTCCTCATCGACGGGTAACGCTCGCTCCGGGATCCGCGTGATCCGGTGAACGGCCACGTCGCGGCGTTCGTGACGGGATACTGCTGCCATGAGCGGCCGTGCCAACGCCGTCGTGATCCGCAGCATCTACGGCACTGCGGCCGTCGAGTGGTTCCTGATCTTCGCGATCGCGACCATCCTGCTCACCCGGCTCTATCTCCAACTGGCCGGCTACCCGCAGGTCGGCGGCGGAACTCTGCACATCGCGCACGCGCTGTGGGGTGGGGCATTGATGATGCTCGCGCTCATCGTCGGGTGGCTGTTCCTGGGGCCGGCCACCCGGGTCGCGTCAATCGTGATGGGTGGCATCGGTTTCGGGCTGTTCCTCGACGAGATCGGCAAGTTCGTCACCAAGGACAACGACTACTTCTACGGCCCCTCCGCCGAGATCATGTACATACTCGTGGTCGCGGTGCTGCTGCTCAGCCGGATCGTGCGCGACGTCAAGAAGCCGACCGTCGCCGAGGCGATGGCCAACGCCGCGACGATCGCCGCCGACGGTGTATCCCACGGCCTTCCGCGACGGCGACGACGCCAGGCCGACGAGTTCCTGGCGATCGCCGCCGACCGTGGCGCCGACCCCATCGTCATCGAGCACATCCGTGGACTCCTCGCGGCGAGCCGCGACACCCCGGACCGATTGATGCGTCTGCGTGATCGCGCGACCGGACTGATCCCGCAGTCCTTCCGGAGCCCCCGCTGGGTCGCTGTGGTGGGCTGGCTGATCGTGATCACGTCGGCGGCCACGCTGATCGTCGGGGTGCTGGCGGTCGTCGTCAATGACCGGGACATGGATGGCCAGGTGATGGACGACATCGAGTTCTACTTCGAGATCAGTCGCAACGCCACCGCGAGTTGGATTCTGTTCGTCAGCAGCGTCGTGACGCTGGCCCTCTCCCTGCCCGCGATGATCGCGCGCCGGCGGGCGGACCGGCTGTGGCCGCTGCGGTCACTGCGTCTGGCGGCGTTGGTGTTCACCGTGTCGAACGCACTCGTCGACTTCGCTCTCGACGGCTTCGGCGCCCTGGTCAACCTGGCCATCGGCCTCTTCTCCTTGGCCATCATCAGCTATCACCTCGGTGAGCAGGTGACCACGCCGCGACCCGACACCCACGGGCTGCGCGTGTGATCTGCTCAGCGATCGAGTTGCAGTCGCCGCCAGCTCCACAGTGTGGCCGCGGCGGCAACGATCGCCGGCGGTGCGAGCAGCATCAGCTGACCGGGGGTGACATCTGCGCCGTCGGACATCGCCCACAACGTCGGGGCGGCGATCGGAAACCAGCCGCCGGCACCCGCGATCGTCGCCACCTGGGCCGCGATCACCAGCCCGATCGCGCCGACGACGCCGATCAGAATCGACCGACCGACCGTCGCCGCCCACGCCACGGGTAGCGCGCAGCACGCCGACAGGACGCCGAGGGCGAACTGCCGGCCCAGCGCCGGGGCGGTCTCGCCGGGCGGGACACCCAGTCCGAGCGCGAGGCCGCCGAGAACGAGCGTCACCACGATGATCCCGCTCGTGATGACCGCCCAGCCCAGATAGACGAACAGCTTCGCGGTCGCGATCGCCGGCCGTGACACCGGCAACGCGAACAGCCCGGTGATCGTGCCGTCGGCGAACTCGCGTCCGAACATCCAGCCCAGCACCACACCGAACCCCAACAACCCGCCGGCTCCGGTGATCTGCGCCGCGCCGGCCAGCACGCCGTCCCAACTGCGTTCGCCCGCCTCGCCGATCTTGGCGAGCACCTGGGGATCGCCGCCACTGGCGGCCAGCGGCATCGCGCAGCTCAGCAGCGCGATGCCGACCCCCACCAGAGCGGTGCCGGCCCGACCCACCGGTGCCCGACCGAACTTGATCGCCTCGACCAGGACCACTTCCCTCATGGCCGTCGCCGCTCGTCGTCGAGTCGCACCATCTCGAAGAAGGCGCGCTCGAGCTCGGCCGCGTCGGGGTCGAGCCCACCGACCAACCGCCCGTCGTTGAGCACCACGATGCGATGGGCGACACGGGCCACCTCGTCGAGATGGTGGCTGCTGACCAGCACCGCGGCGCCCGCGTCGGCTCGGCGTCGAAGGGCGTCACGCAGGAGGATCACCCCGGCCGGATCGAGCGAGTTCGTCGGCTCGTCGAGCACGATCAGCGACGGGTCGTGCTGCAACGCCGACGCCAACCCCACCCGCTGCCGATTGCCCATCGACAGTGCACGGGCCCGTTTCTCCGCGTAGCGACTCAGGTCGAACTCCGTCAGGGAACGCGCGACCGCTGTCGCGGGCGCCCAGTGCAACCGAGCAGACAACTCCAGGTTCTGCCGAGCGGTCAACTCGCGGTAGATCAGCGGGTGATCGACCAAGTGGCCCACCGCCGCCCACTGTGCCGCCGGGATCCGGTGCAGCCGGACCCCATCGAACTCGACGGAGCCCTCGGACGGGATCAGCATGCCCAGCAGGACTCGCATGAGAGTGGTCTTACCCGCACCGTTGAGCCCGACAAGCGCGACGATCTCGCCCGCAGACACCGTCAGCGTGACACCGCGGATGCCACCGCCATCCCGGAATTCCCTTGTGACGTCTCTCATCTCGACGCGATGAGCGGTCATCGCGCACCGTCGAGGATTCCCAGCGCGCGTTCGACCGCGTCGCCGAGTGGTTGGTCATCGAGTTGGGCCCACTCGAGCAACGCCGCGGTGAGGGCGGCGATCGTGGCAGCGGCGGCTATCTCGGCGTCGACGTCCGTGACACCCCGGGAACGCAGCGCATCGGCGATCGCCTGTGCGGTGGCCGCGGTGCTCTGCGGCATCGCGGCTCGAAGTCGATGCGACGCCGCGATCACGCGAAGGCGATCACGAACGGTCTCTGCCGCCCGATCGTCGACCCCGGCCCACGCGTGGCGCAGTCCGGCCGCAACCGCCGCGAGCGCAGGCAGGGAACGAGGTTGGGCGGCGACGGCGTCGGCGATCATCGGGTCGAACGGATCGTCGAGGACGACGCTCTCCTTGGTCGGGAAGTTGCGGTAGAACGTCATCTCGGTGACCCCGGCGGCCTGTGCGATCCGGCCGACGCTGACGTTTTCGAATCCCTCGCCTGCGCACAGTTCCACGGCCGCACGTACCAGACGATCACGCGTGCGCTGGGCCTTTCCGCCCCTCGACATACTGCGAATGTTAGTCTCTAACATTTCGTAGGGCAATGCTGACCGGGGTCAGGCGTGCGAACGCCATCACCTGCCGCGTGGTCAACTGGTCGGGTGAGCACCTTCGACCGGGCCACGGTGGCCGCGCGTATCGCCGGATTCGACCGCCGGGTGGCCGACGAGCCGGATTCACGTGCGGCCGCCGTCGCCATCACGATTGCCGAGCAGGATGGACGCCACGGCATCTGGCTGACGAAGCGGCCCGCGACCATGCGCCGGCATGCGGCGCAGTACGCCTTGCCGGGCGGTCGGCTCGACCCGGGGGAGGATCATCCGACCGCGGCATTGCGTGAACTCCACGAGGAGATCGGTGTCGCCCTGCCCGACGAGAGTGTGCTCGGCATGCTCGATGACTATCCGACCCGATCGGGTTTCGTCATCACGCCGGTGATCTGCTGGGCCGACGACTCACACGTTCCCGATCCGAATCCGGACGAGGTCGCCCAGTTGTTCTTCGTGACCTTCGAGGAACTCATGGTTGAGCCGCGCTTCCTCACGATCCCGGAATCGGATCGCCCGGTCATCCAGTTGCCGATCGTCGGCGCCCTCGTGCATGCCCCGACCGCGGCGGTCATCTACCAGTTCGCCGAGGTCGTCCTTCGTGACCGCCACACCCGTGTGGACGGCTTCGAGCAGCCGGTCTTCGCCTGGCGGTAGCCGGCCGTCGGCCCGATGTCGTAGTGGGAAGTCCGGTGGTGGTAGCACTTAGTCATGTGCCATTGTGTGAGCCACATCATCCCGGGCCCGCGTTGATGGGCACCGTCGACGTCGAGTACCGCGGCGAAGTGGTGATCGTGACCCTGGACCGACGCGACGCGATGAACACACTCAACGTCGATCTGGTCCGCGACCTCACGGCCGTGCTCGATGAACTCCACGAGGACCGAAACTGTCGCGTGGTGATCCTCACCGGCGCCGGCGGGGCGTTCTGTGCCGGATTGGACCTGCGCGGGTACGGGGACGAGGCTGCGACGGGCGACGATGCTTCACCCGGGGGTGACGGTGTCATGATCGCGGCTTTTGAACGGCAGCAGGACATTGCGGGGCTGGCCCGCCGGATACACGGCCTCCGCCAGCCCGTTATCGCGGCAGTCAACGGAGCCGCGGCCGGTGGTGGATTGGCGCTGGTGTGTGCCAGCGACATCCGGATCGGATCACGCGACAGCGTCTACGCGGTCGGTTTCATCCGCGCTGGTTTCTCCGCGTGTGACATCGGGGTTTCCTGGCTGCTGCCACGGCTGGTCGGCACGGGCCGGGCGCATGAGCTGATGCTCACCGGTCGCAAGTTCAGCGCCCAGGAGGCGCTGGCGTACGGCCTGCTCGTCGACGTTGTCGAACCGTCCGACCTGATGTCGGCCGCAATTGCCACCGCAGACGAGATCCTCGCGAACCCGCCGCTCTCGGTGGAGTTGACCAAGGTGGGGATGTGGGCCGCGGTGGAGTCGAACTCGTTTGCCGCGACTGTGGAGTTCGAGAACCGGCAGCAGATGATCACTGCCATGACCGCCGACCGGAGCGAGGCAACCGCCGCGTTCCTCGAGAAACGACGACCGGAGTACCGACGACGATGACAACCGACCTGTTCGATGTCAGTGGCAAGACCGCTGTGGTGACCGGAGGTACCAGCGGTATCGGCTCGATGATCGCCCACGGACTGCATGAGCGCGGGGCGCGTGTGGTGATCGCCGGCCGCAAGGAGCCGGCCCTGGCCGAAGCGCGGTCGGCGGGGATCACCGCGCTGCAGGCTGATCTGTCCACTCCAGAGGCGTGCCGGGAACTCGCCGTGCAGGTCGCCGACGAGGTCGACCGCATCGACATCCTGGTGAACAACGCCGGCGCCACCTGGGGCGCACCGATCGAGGAGTTTCCCGACTCGGCCTGGGATCGCGTCCTTGATCTCAACGTGCAGGCTCCCTTTACTCTCACCCAGGCGTTGCTGCCCCAATTGCTCGCGGCGGCGACCGAGCAGGACCCGGCCCGCGTCATCATGATCGGCAGCATCGATGGCATCCGGGTGCCGCAGACCGAGTCGTACTCGTACTCGGCGAGCAAGGCGGCGGTCCATCAGCTGACCCGCCACCTCGCCGGCCATCTCGGTTCGCGGCACATCACCGTCAACGCGATTGCTCCCGGGCCTTTCGAGTCCCGAATGATGGCGCACTTCCTCGCCGAGCGCCGTGACGAAATCGAGGCATCTTCACCGCTGCGCCGGATCGGGCGGGCCGACGACATGGTCGGCACCGTGATCTACCTGGCGAGCCGCGCGGGCAGCTACCTCACGGGCGCCGTGATCCCGGTCGACGGAGGGATCTCGACCACCAGCTGAGGCGCCCGGAAACTTTTTGCCGCTCCCGGGAATGGAATCGGACCACGGTCCGTTTAAGGTGGTGTTGGGTCATGAGGGCCCACGGAACCTACGAACCAGACCCGTTCACAGGAGGACACATGACCACCGCCGTTTCCGCTCCGATCGCCGCCGGCACCTGGACCATCGACCAGGCTCACTCGGCTGTCGCCTTCTCCGTCAAGCACCTGATGGTGAGCAAGGTCCGCGGCAACTTCGAGACCTTCTCCGGCACCATCACCATCGCCGAGGACGGAACCCCCTCGGTGCAGGCCGAGATCGACGTCACCTCGATCACCACCGGCAACGACCAGCGTGACGGACACATCAAGTCCGCCGACTTCTTCGACGCCGAGCAGTTCCCGAAGGCCACCTTCGTGTCCACCGGCGTGGCCCCGAAGGGCGACGACTACGTGCTGACCGGCGACTTCACCCTCAAGGGCGTCACCAAGCCGATCGAACTCGCACTCGAGTTCAACGGCACCAACGCCGGCATGGGCCAGGGAGCGGTCGCGGGCTTCGAGGCCAGCACCGTGATCAACCGCAAGGATTTCGGCATCGACATCGAGATGCCGCTCGAAGGCGGCGGCGTCGTCGTCGGCGAGAAGGTCACCATCACCCTCGAGATCGAGGCCCTCCAGCCTGCCTGATCTCACGGTCCCAAGCGTTCCCGGTCCCTGAGGAACGAGGCGCTGGCCGCCTACCCCGTTCCCTGAGGAACGAGGCGCTAGCCGAGTGACGGTCCTATAGCTTGTCAAGCTGTTGGAGGTCGGCTTTGAGGGCGTGGTAGACCTCGCGGGCGATGAAGCGTTTGAGGCAGCGGATGATGTCTTTGCGGGTCAGCTTGTCGGGTTCGCGTTTGGC
>NZ_JAZDUE010000037.1:0-3016 GCF_036350515.1 Gordonia prachuapensis
GGTGTGTGTTGTTTGAGAAGTGCATAGTGGATGCGAGCATCTTTATTTTTTGCATTGCATGACGAATCAAGTTTTTTGGTTTGTGTGTTTTGTTCGAGTTTTTTGGTGCCTTCATTTCGGCCCACCTTGTGGGGTGGGTTGGTTTGTAGGTGTTGTTGTAAGTGTTTTAGGGCGTTCGGTGGATGCCTTGGTACCAGGAGCCGATGAAGGACGTGGTAGGCCGCGATAGTCCTCGGGGAGTTGTCAAACGAGCTGTGATCCGAGGGTGTCCGAATGGGGAAACCCAGCACCCGTGATGGGGTGTTACCGCCAGCTGAATGTATAGGTTGGTGGGGGGAACGTGGGGAAGTGAAACATCTCAGTACCCATAGGAAGAGAAAACAATTGTGATTCCGTGAGTAGTGGCGAGCGAAAGCGGAGGAGGCTAAACCATGCGCATGTGATACCGGGTAGGGGTTGTGTGTGTGGGGTTGTGGGGTTCATTTTCTGTCATCTACCTGTGGCAGCGTGAGTGATAAAATCTTGTGTTAGGTGAAGTGGCCTGGAATGGTCTGCCGTAGTCGGTGAGAGTCCGGTAGCTGAAAACACAGGGTCTTGCGTGATGTTCTCCCAAGTAGCAGCGGGCTCGTGGAATCTGCTGTGAATCTGCCGGGACCACCCGGTAAGCCTGAATACTTCCTGGTGACCGATAGCGGACTAGTACCGTGAGGGAAAGGTGAAAAGTACCCCGGGAGGGGAGTGAAATAGTACCTGAAACCGGACGCTTACAATCCGTCAAAGCCTTTGGGTTCTTTAGTGGGCCGGGGGTGATGGCGTGCCTTTTGAAGAATGAGCCTGCGAGTTAGTGCTCGGTGGCGAGGTTAACCCGTGTGGGGTAGCCGTAGCGAAAGCGAGTCTGAATAGGGCGTGGAGTCGCCGGGTCTAGACCCGAAGCGGAGTGATCTACCCATGGCCAGGGTGAAGCGTCGGTAAGACGTCGTGGAGGCCCGAACCCACTTCAGTTGAAAATGGAGGGGATGAGTTGTGGGTAGGGGTGAAAGGCCAATCAAACTCCGTGATAGCTGGTTCTCCCCGAAATGCATTTAGGTGCAGCGTCCCGTGTTTCTTACCGGAGGTAGAGCTACTGGATGGCCGATGGGCCCTACTAGGTTACTGACGTCAGCCAAACTCCGAATGCCGGTAAGTGAGAGCGGGGCAGTGAGACTGCGGGCGATAAGGTTCGTGGTCGAGAGGGAAACAGCCCAGATCGCCGGCTAAGGCCCCTAAGCGTGTACTAAGTGGAAAAGGATGTGGGGTCGCGAAGACAACCAGGAGGTTGGCTTAGAAGCAGCCACCCTTGAAAGAGTGCGTAATAGCTCACTGGTCAAGTGATCCTGCGCCGACAATGTAGCGGGGCTCAAGTACACCGCCGAAGCCGCGGCACTCACACGTTAGCTTGTCCATGATCTACGGGTTGTGGGCTAGGTGTGTGGGTGGGTAGGGGAGCGTCCTGCATCCGTGGAAGCCGCAGAGTGATCTAGTGGTGGAGGGTGTGGGAGTGAGAATGCAGGCATGAGTAGCGAAAGCAGAGTGAGAAACTCTGCCGCCGGATGACCAAGGGTTCCTGGGCCAGGCTAATCCGCCCAGGGTGAGTCGGGACCTAAGGCGAGGCCGACAGGCGTAGTCGATGGACAACGGGTTGATATTCCCGTACCCGTGTATCCGCGTCCATGCTGAATCAACTGTACTAACCATCCAAATGGCGATCGATCACCTTCGGGTGACGTGAGCCGGCTGCATGGGACCTTGGTTGGTAGTAGGCAAGTGATGGGGTGACGCAGGAAGGTAGTGGGGCCAGTCAGTGGTTGTACTGGTGTAAGCCTGTAGGGAGTGGCATAGGCAAATCCGTGCCACACATAATCCTGAGAGGTGATGCGTAGCCGTTGCGGTGAAATCCATGATCCTATGCTGCCGAGAAAAGCCTCTAGCGAGTTGGTACACGGCCCGTACCCCAAACCAACACAGGTGGTCAGGTAGAGAATACTAAGGCGATCGAGAGAACTGTGGTTAAGGAACTCGGCAAAATGCCCCCGTAACTTCGGGAGAAGGGGGACCCGTGCTGGTGAACACTTTTGCGGTGGGAGCTGGTGTGGGTCGCAGAGACCAGAGAGAAGCGACTGTTTACTAAAAACACAGGTCCGTGCGAAGTCGTAAGACGATGTATACGGACTGACGCCTGCCCGGTGCTGGAAGGTTAAGAGGACCGGTTAATCCTTTCGAGGGTGAAGCTGAGAATTTAAGCCCCAGTAAACGGCGGTGGTAACTATAACCATCCTAAGGTAGCGAAATTCCTTGTCGGGTAAGTTCCGACCTGCACGAATGGCGTAACGACTTCTCTGCTGTCTCAACCACAGACTCGGCGAAATTGCAGTACGAGTAAAGATGCTCGTTACGCGCGGCAGGACGAAAAGACCCCGGGACCTTCACTATAGCTTGGTATTGGTGTTCGGTTCGGTTTGTGTAGGATAGGTGGGAGACTGTGAAACCCGCACGCCAGTGTGGGTGGAGTCGTTGTTGAAATACCACTCTGATCGTATTGGACTTCTAACCTCGGACCCTGATCGGGTTCAGGGACAGTGCCTGGTGGGTAGTTTAACTGGGGCGGTTGCCTCCCAAAATGTAACGGAGGCGCCCAAAGGTTCCCTCAGCCTGGTTGGCAATCAGGTGTTGAGTGTAAGTGCACAAGGGAGCTTGACTGTGAGACGTACATGTCGAGCAGGGACGAAAGTCGGGACTAGTGATCCGGCACCAACGTGTGGAAGTGGTGTCGCTCAACGGATAAAAGGTACCCCGGGGATAACAGGCTGATCTTCCCCAAGAGTCCATATCGACGGGATGGTTTGGCACCTCGATGTCGGCTCGTCGCATCCTGGGGCTGGAGTAGGTCCCAAGGGTTGGGCTGTTCGCCCATTAAAGCGGCACGCGAGCTGGGTTTAGAACGTCGTGAGACAGTTCGGTCTCTATCCGCCGCGCGCGT
>NZ_JAZDUE010000038.1:0-1641 GCF_036350515.1 Gordonia prachuapensis
CCTGAGTTGGACCTCCTGACCCGATTTCGGGGCGGCGGCTGGTTATCGGTGCTGGTCAGCGTGTTGGCTGTCTGGAATCTCGAGCACTAAATGTCTCGGATATGGTCGGTTGGTGAGCCCGTATGTCCGGAAGGTGACGACCGCGTCAGGTGCGACGGCGGTGCAGATCGCCGAGACCGTGCAGGGCCGCCGGCGGATCGTGGAACACATCGGCTCCGCGCATACCGAGGCTGAGTTGGCGGCGTTGATCGCGGTCGCCAAAGGCAAGATCGAGGCCGGTCAGCAACACCTCGACCTCGGCTTATCGGGTGCCGAGCAGGTGCGGGCGGCCGGTGAGGCGGTGATCACTCGCTATTCCAGCGAACTGCTGTGGACCACCCTGATCAGCTCGTATCGGCGGCTGGGCTTCGATGTGCTCGGCGATGACACCTTCGCCGCGTTGGTGTGTGCCCGGTTGGTCGAGCCGACCAGCAAACTCGACACGCTGCGGGTGCTCGATGACATCGGGATCAGCGCGCCGCACCTGTCGAGCATCAAACGGGCGTTGGCCCGCTGCGTGGAACGTGACTACCGCAGCCAACTATCGAAAGCCTGCCTCGACCACGTCACCACGCAGGGACCAGGAGTGGCGCTGGTGCTGTATGACCTCACGACGCTGTATTTCGAAGCCGAGGATGAAGACCAGCTGCGCAAGGTCGGGATGAGCAAGGAACGCCGTGTCGACCCGCAGGTCACGGTCGGGTTGTTGGTGGCGCGCAACGGCTTTCCACTCGACATTCATGTGTTCGAGGGCAACAAGGCAGAGACGAAAACGCTGATTCCGGTCATCACCGGTTTCGTCGAACGTCACGAGATCACCGACATGGTCGTCGTCGCCGATGCTGGCATGCTCTCGGCGGCCAACCTCAACGCCCTCGAAGACGCCGGCCTGAAATTCATCGTCGCCTCCCGCACCTCCAAGGCGCCCAAAGAGTTGGAAGACCACTTCGGTCGGCGCGGCAACTACATCGACGACGGCGGCGTCGTCGAGTTGAGCAGGCCGATGGGCACCGGAGCTGATCGCCGCGACCGGCGGGTGGTGTGGCACTACAGCTGGGCACGCGATCGCCGCGACAACCGCACCCTCAACGCCCAAATCCTGCGCGCCCAACGCGTGACCGAGAAGGCAGAACCGTTGCGTAAGCAGCGATTTGTGAAGATCTCCGGTCAGACGGTCGCACTCGACGACGAATCCATCGACCGTGCGCGCGCCGCAGCCGGCTACAAAGGCTACGTCACCAACATCACGGCATCGGTGATGGACGGCCACGCCGTGGTCGCGGCCTACCACGCCCTGTGGAAGGTCGAGCAATCATTCCGGATGGCCAAATCCGACCTGAAAGCCCGCCCGATCTTTCACCGCACCCGCGATGCGATCGACGCGCACCTGACCATCGTGTTCGCCGCCCTCGCCATTGCCCGGGACCTGCAGAACCTCACCGGCATGTCGATCAAGAAGATCGTGCAAACCCTGCGCCGCATCCACACCGTCATCGTCGACATCGACGGCCACCCGCTGACCGCACGCACCCCGCTCGACGACGACGCCGAAGCGATCATCGCCGCTATCAACGCCAGGCACTAAGGAGGTCCAACTCAGGT
>NZ_JAZDUE010000040.1:0-1398 GCF_036350515.1 Gordonia prachuapensis
ACTTGGTGTTGGTGGCTGCTGCTGGGTGAGCACTCGTGCCTACGGAACCGTTGATGGCGAGTTCTGGATCGAGACCGTGCCCCTGGTGGTCGGCCGAGAGGGTGTGATTGCTGCTGGGATGTCGTGCCGGCTCCGATGTGGTTTCGGGGTGTGAGCACTGAACCATTAGTTCGCGAGGGTCCTCCGGCCAGCTGCCGTGTTGAACAATCGACGGCTTGGTAGCTGTGAGGAGGCACCGGCAGTGGCAGTGTTGTTCGTCGGGGATGATTGGGCCGAAGACCACCACGATGTCGAGTTTCAAGACGAGCGTGGGCAGGTGTTGCGGCGGGCGCGGTTGCCTGAGGGGATCGCCGGGATCGCGAAGTTCGGGGAGATCGCGGCGACCTTCCTGGACGAGGGCGATCAGCCTGACCAGGTGCTGGTGTGTATCGAGATCGATCGCGGTCCGTGGGTCAACGCGTTGATCGCTGCGGGGTATCGGGTATTTGGAGTCGATCCCAAACAGGCCCATCGCTACCGCGAGATCGTGGTCAGTTCGGGCGCCAAGAGCGACAAGGGTGATGCGCATGCGCTGGCCGAGATGCTGCGCAGTCGTCGCGACCAGTTGCGGGAAAGTGGTGGGGACTCCGAGATCGCGGACGCGGTCAAGGTGGTGGCCCGCGCGCATCAGACGATGATCTGGGAACGCACGCGCCACATGCTGCGGGTGCGTGCGGCGCTGCGCGAGTACTTCCCGGCGATCCTGCTGGTGTGTTCGGCGGTGGATCTGGAATTGACGAGCCGGCCGATCCTGGGCTTGTTGGCCAAGGCGCCGACCCCGGCGCGGGCGGCGAAGCTGACCAAAAGCCAGATCCTGCCCCTGCTCAAGGGTCGCCGCAACAAAGACACCAAAGCTGTTGAGATACAACAGATCCTACGCGGACAGCACCTCGGCCAACCTGATCGGGTCACCGACGCCTACGCGGCCTCGGTGCGCGCCTCGGTGGCGGTGCTCGGTGTGGTGATCGAGCAGATCGACGAGCTCGCCGGCGAGGTCGATGCCCATTTTTCCCAGCACCCGGACCATGAGATCTACCTCAGCCAGCCCGGCATGGGGCCGACCGTGGGACCCCGGGTGCTCGCCGAGTTCGGGGACGACCCGTTACGTTTCCGCAACAGCAAAGCCCGCCGCAACGCGGCGGGCACCAGCCCCATCACGAAACAGTCGGGCAAATCGCGGATCGTCTCCGCGCGTTACGTCCACAACGACCGACTCGTCGACGCCCTGATGGCCCAGGCCCACGGAGCCTTCATGCACGACGACGGCGCCCGCGCCTACTACCGCAAACAACGAGCCCGAGACGTCGACCACAACGCCGCGCTACGCCAACTCGCCAACCGCCTCGTCGGCATACTCCA
>NZ_JAZDUE010000041.1:0-1230 GCF_036350515.1 Gordonia prachuapensis
GTGCTACGCGATTCTCCGGGCGATCGGCCGGCCGGTAGGGCGGCCACGCGGGCCGGGTAAGCCGGCTGATCCGGGACGGATCGTGGCTGTGTTCACTAGGACCGGCTCGATCAACAGGGCTGCGATCGAGTGCGATGTGGCGTTCTCGGTTGCTCGCCGGGTCCTGGTCGATGCTGGTCTCGTCTCCGCCGCGAAGCTGAAGGCGGTCGGTAAGCCGGAGGCCAAGAAGCGGTTCCTTGAGTTGGTTGGGCAGGGCTGGTCGGCGGTGCGAGCGGCCCGCGAAGTCGGGGTCAACGAACGCACCGGCCGGGACTGGCGTCAGGGAATCCGGCAAACGCGCAACACGCGGATCTATCCGGACGGGCGGGTCGTGGACTACCACCACGGAACCGTCTACAAACAGCCCGTGGCCACTATGACCTGCCCGGATGTCGCTGTCTCGGTGATCAGCGATCGGTATCTGTCGCTGGAGGATCGGATTGCGATCGCTGACGGGCTGGTGGTCAAGGATTCGATGCGGACCATCGCCGCGCGGATCGGGAAGGACGTCTCGACCATCTCCCGCGAGGTGCGTGCGCATAGTGTCGCCGGCCGGTATCTGCCGCACCAGGCGGATCGGGCCGCAGCGGCGGCCCGGGCGCGGCCCAAGCAGTCCAAGCTGGTGGTGAACACGGTCCTACGGGCAGCGGTCGAGGAAGGCTTGTCGAGGAAGCTCTCGCCGGAGCAGATCTCGCATCGCCTGCGCCGGGATCATCCCGACGACGAGAGTATGCGGGTGAGCCACGAAACGATCTATCAAGCCTTATACTTCCAAGCCCGAGGAGGGCTGAAACGCGAAGTGCAGCAAGCACTCCGAACCGGGCGCACCAGACGCAAGCCGCGGCGGAAAGAAGGCGAGCGGTATCAGCGGTTCATCGACCCGATGGTGATGATCAGCGAACGTCCCGCCGAAGTTGCCGACCGCGCCGTTCCCGGCCACTGGGAAGGGGATCTGATCACCGGTGAGCAGAACAAAACCGCGATCGGCACCCTCGTCGAACGCGCCACCCGCTACACGATGCTGCTACACCTTCCCGACGGACACGACGCCGAACAGGTCCGCGACGCACTCATCACCGCGATGAAGGACCTGCCCGCGCACCTACGCGGGTCGCTCACCTGGGACCAGGGCGCCGAACTGGCCCGACACAAGCAGATCGCGGTCGCGACCGACATGCAGGTGTACTTCTG
>NZ_JAZDUE010000042.1:0-1093 GCF_036350515.1 Gordonia prachuapensis
GTAGAGGCATCGATAATGAGGAGCACGATGCCAGAGAAGCGCAAGAAGTACGACCGGGAGTTTCGTGATGGGGCGGTCCGGATCGTCGAGGAGACGGGTAAGCCGATCGCCCAGGTCGCCCGAGATCTGGGGATCAACGAGGGCACGCTGGGTAACTGGGTCAACCGGGCGCGCGCCGAGCGTGAGGGCCGCGGCGAGCTGACCCCCGATGACGCCGCGGAGCTCAAACGGCTGCGTGATGAGGTCGCGGAGTTGCGGATGGAGCGTGATGTCCTCAAGCGATCGGTGGTCCTGTGGGTCAAGGAGGCGACGAAGTGAGCGTGGCACGCTTCGTGGCCGACCAGAGGACCAACTATCGGGTGCCACACGCGGTGACCTGTCGGCTGCTCGAGATCAGCCAGGCGTGGTTCTACAAGTGGCACAAGCGAGCGCAATCGCCAGGTGCGGCAACGGGTTTACACACCCCGCGCGACTACCGTCGTGACACTATCGACCGAGCGGTGAAGGTAGCCTTCGACAAGGCCCGCGGGCTACATGGGTCACCACGCCTGCATGCGGATCTACGTGCTGATGGATGGACGGTGTCGGAGAAGACCGTGGCCGAGTCGATGTGTCGCCAAGGCCTGGTGGCGCGGCGGATCCGTCGTCGTAACGGGCTGACCCGGCAGGATAAGACCGCGCCCAAGTTCGGGGATTTGTTGTGCCGTGATTTCACCGCGCAGAGCGCCGATCAGCGGTGGGTCGGCGACATCACCGAGATCCCGACCGCGGTCGGCAAGCTGTATCTGGCCACGGTGATCGACCTGTACAGCCGCCGGTTGCTCGGTGCGGCCACCAGCCGGCACCCCGATGCGGTGTTGGCGGGTGCGGCCATCGAGATGGCGGTCGCCACGCGGGGCGGTAAGCAGGCGATATGGCGTGATGAGGATGCGCAGAAGCTGATTTTCCATACCGATCGGGGGTCGACGTATACCGCGAAGAGATTCACCAGGCTGTGCCGGCGGATGGGTATCCGGCAATCGATGGGGCGTGTCGGATCATGTTTCGACAACGCCGCCGCAGAGGCGTTCTTCTCATCGCTAGAGTGGGAAGT
>NZ_JAZDUE010000043.1:0-1054 GCF_036350515.1 Gordonia prachuapensis
GTCGTAGCTGGAGCGTTGGATTTGTTTGGTGGTCAGGGTGGAGAACCAGCGTTCGACGAGGTTCATCCATGATCCGTAGGTGGGGGTGAAGTGGAAGTGAAAACGCTTGTGGCGCTGTAGCCATCGCTTGACTTGTGGTGTCTTGTGGGTGGAGAGGTTGTCGAGGATGATGTGGACGTCGAGGTCGTCGGGTACCTCGCGGTTGATTTTGTTGAGGAACTTGATGAACTCGGCGCTGGTGTGGGTGGGCCTGAGCTCGGTGATGACGGTTCCGGTGGCGATTTCCAGGGCGGCGAACAGGTCGATGGTGCCGTTGCGTTGGTAGTCGTGAGTTGCTCGTTGGGGTGTGGTGGGCAGCATCGGCAGGATCGGCGCTGACCTTTTGAGGGCTTGGATCTGGGGTTTTTCGTCGACGGCGAAGACTGCTGCGGCCACCGGTGGGCTCATGTAGAGGCCGACGATGTCGCGGATCTTTTCCACCAGGTCGGGATCTGGTGAGATCTTGAATTCGTCTTGGCGCCAGGGCTTGAGGCCAAACGCTTTCCAGATCTGCGAGACCGTCTCATGGCTGATGTCGTGGCGGGCGGCCAGCGATCGGGTGGTCCAGTGCGTGGCATCGACCGGAGTGGTTTCCAGTGTTTCGACAATGATGGCCTCGACGTCGTCGTCGCTGATCGTGCGGGGAGCGCCGGAGCGGGGTGCGTCGACGAGACCTTCGAGCCGGTCAGCGGCGAAGCGTCGTCGCCACTTCGATACGGTGGCCGGATTGCAGCCCAGCCGGGCGGCGATCGCTGCGTTGGATTCGCCCGCGGCGCACGCCAGCACGATCCTGCTGCGAAGCGCCAACGCCTGAGACGATTTCTGGCGCCTGGTCCATCGATTCAACGTCGCGCACTCATCATCAGATAGCTCGATCACTGCCGATGGTCGTCCACGAGATGCCATAACAATAATCCCTTGCGTGAGAGTATGTTTCATCAATTCTCTCACGTTCCTGATCAGGCAAAAGTCGACACGCCCAATTAATTGGCGCACTAATCTGACAGGACACTAG